>DAOUDD010000064.1:0-42827 GCA_034431765.1 Ktedonobacteraceae bacterium
GGGGTTTTGGTCAGCAATGTCGCAATTGCGACATTGCTGACCAAAACCCCTGGTGTGCAGAGCTGAGGTAGGAAACGACGACAACGACGATTCTGGCAACGAGTGTGCACGGTCTTCGCCCACCAACGCATCTCCCCGCGTAAAGAGAGCATCTTTGGCTTGCTTGAAACTCTGGTAGACCCCGTGACGAAACTCTCTCACTGTGGTAAGGTTTATTGGGTTACTGCTCCTGTTCTTTGCTATGACAGAAACAGTATCTCACACAGCTTTTCTCTGGGTTAAGAGAAGGCTGAGCTTACTCAGTCTAAACGAGAAACGTTACATGAACTCAGAGTATTTCGCAATGCATATGATAGGACAAACTATCAGAAGTAGCTCATTTACGTATAGGAGTGTGGAGAGATGAAGCGTTCAGATAAAGTACAGAGGAGAATTGAAGGTGGCGGCGAGCTGGACGATACGAAGGAGACAGGGCGGCTCGAAGCCTTTAGCGATGGAGTGTTCGCTGTTGCGATTACGTTGCTTGTGCTGGATGTCGATAGTAAAGTATCCGGCGAAGTGCATGGTGAAAGCCTGCTGGCTCATCTATGGCAGCAATGGCCTTCGCTGCTCGCATTTGTCATTAGCTTTTTAACCGTTGGCATCATGTGGATTAATCATCATCGTCTGTTCACACATATTCGGCGTATTGACACAGGATTGTTGATATTGAATCTAGTGCTGCTGATGATTATTGTCTTTGTGCCGGTACCTACAGGACTACTGGCTGAGTATAGCGCGCATGGGGAGAATTATTCTAACTACCTCACGGCCGCTGTCATCTATAGCGCGACGTTTTTATTGATAGCCGTCTGTTTTAATCTGCTCTGGCGCTATGCGTCCTATCAAAATCGCTTGTTGGGCAATACGATCAATCATCGTGCAGTGCAGGCGATTTCGCGGCAGTATCTCTTTGGCCCTGTGCTGTATGCGATTACTCTAATCCTCGCGTTTATCTACGTGCCTGCCAGCGTTGCTGCAAATTTTGTGCTAGCGCTGTTCTTTGCCTTGCCGGGTCGTTCAGCAAAAGCAGAGATTGTGGATGCGGGGCAGACAGAGAAAATTTCCGAGAGAGTGTAAGCGTATTTCAGATAGTGCGTAGACGAACTGGTACAGTAGGATGGGGAGGAAGTGCTCGAATGGAATCTCCCCTTTTTGGGGGATAGCGCAGGACAACCTACTATGGTATGCTGAGACGTATGGTGTGTAACGGTGAGCAAGGAAGCGTTTGACATACAGAAGTACTAGAATTTGTGGGGCATGAGTCGTGTTGCATCCTTTGTTCGTATACAGTACTATCAGGGAGCTAAATTTCCTGAGGGATGGGTATGGAAATGCTTGCATACTCACCTGAGCAGTTCACGTGGGAAAAGGTATGGAGTCATACGTGAATGTGTGCGATGGTCACACATCGACGTGTAGCGAACGTCGTCGTAGTCGGCTGATTCCATAGCCAGAATCCACACTGCGAAATGGTCAAACGCCAGCGTAAAGCGGCACACGGGAGTGTTCATCTCTCGTCTTTTTGAGACCAAGACAGGAACCACCAGTCTCTTGCCCGCTAGGGCCACACACGGGCGATCCCGTGGGTGTGCGGAGGTTTTCACCGCAATTAAGTATGTTTGAACACATTTTGAAAGGCAGTTACATAAAATGGCAGACACAGCATACTGTGTGAAGTGCAAAGAGAAGCGGGAGATGAAAGATTCTCACCAGATTACCATGAAGAATGGCAAGCCAGCCATGCAAGGACTGTGCACCGTCTGTGGGACCAAATTGACCCGTATTCTCTCAACAAAGGGATAAAAGCAGAACCTACGGGGGATTTTTGGGATAGGCAGGATGTGGAGAATGTACAAATTCTTTAGCAGAAAGGCTGCCGACCCAGAAGTCTCCTTTTTACATATGAACTTTCCGCTATTTAAGCGACCTTAGTTACGTCTTCCTGGCAGAAGAGGAGACAGACACGCCACCAAGCTAGAACTTTTATTACTCCTCCGTGCATGCTGGGAGCGCCCTTGCTCGTCCTACTTGCATTCATCGTAATTGAAGTATGCCATTCCCGTGTCTCACCACAGCGACGGCCCTAGCTCGAATATTCCGACGAGTTTGCGCAGCAGGACGAGAAGCGTGAAACTGTTTCTTAATGATTCCAGGGTGATACATCTGCAACAGGTGGATGTGCTCTCTGGCGAATCAGGAACAGGGCGATCAGAACTGCGAGGAAGGACAAGGCGATACAGGCCAGAAGCGCAGCCTGGAAACCTCCGACCAGTGCAACCTTGTCTCCACCTGCTGTATGTTGCAGTGCTGCCGTGCGGATAGCAGAGACAACTGCTATAAGCGCGAGAACAACGCCTGATCCTACCTGTTGGCTTGTATTGAGCAGACCTGTGGCTAAGCCTTGCTCTTCGTCATTGATCCCCGACGTAGCGGCAACCGCCATAGCTGTAAAGACAGGCGCAATTCCCAGGCCAATTACCAATGTTCCTGGCAGGAGTGTTGCAGCATAATTGTTCTCGATAGAGATACGAGTGAGCAGCAAGAGTCCAAGAGCCACAACTAGCAGTCCACCGACGATCAAGCGTTGCACACCGACCAGTGGGACGAATCTGGACACGATGTTAGAGAGAAACATCAGCGGAAAGGCCATGGGTAAAAATGCCAACCCTGTTGTAATGGCATCGTAGTTCAGCACCTTTTGCATGTAGAGCGTGATAATGAAGACTGTGGCTCCTAGTAGTCCTGGGACCAGCAGCCCAACCAGATTTGCACCTGTAAGTGTGCGTGAGCGAAAGATGCTGAGACGGATAAGCGGAGCCTTTACACGTGATTCTACGATTACAAACACGATGAGAAAGAGTAGCCCTACTGCGAGCAGGCTGAGTGTTTGCAGTGATGTCCAGCCTATCTCGTTCCCCTGGCTGAGCGTATAGACAAGAGCGACCAGGCCAATCGTGACACAGACTGCACCGATGATATCAACCTGAGGGCGACCCTGTGGTTTGCCCGTTTCACGTAAGAGCAGGGGCGTGCAGAGAGCAGTGATCAGTGCAATCGGCACGTTGACAAAGAAGACCCAGCGCCACCCTGGGCCGGCAGTAAGGACACCTCCAAGGATCGCGCCGGCGGCGAAGCCAGATGATGCAACTGCACCAACAACGCCAAGCGCTTTATTGCGCGGCGGTCCCTCATGAAAGGTCGTGGTAAGGAGAGAGAACGAGGTGGGCGAGATGATAGCTCCCCCCAGACCTTGCAGGGCACGCGCAACAACCAGCCAGAGCACGGATTGCGCAATTCCACCAAGCAAAGAGGTCACTGCGAAGATCGCAAGACCGATTATAAAGAGTCTGCGCTTGCCAAATAGATCGCCAAGGCGTCCCCCCAGCAAAAGAAAGCCACCGAATGTCAGTGAGTAAGCGGTTACAACCCATTGCAGATTTTGTGGTGAGAAGCCGAGTTCGCGCTGTATTATTGGGAGCGCAATATTAACGATAGAAAAATCGAGCACCACCATAAACTGAGCGCTACAGAGCAAGAGGAGCACGAGAAGCGGGCGTGTCTCTGGCATATTCCGTTTGCCTGGTATGTGTGTCTCGTAAGAAAGAGCCTGCTCGGTGCGGGTAGAGGTGTCCATGTTGTCTCCTACAAGGAAAAGATGTGCGTAAGCATTGTTGTTGAGAACGTATCTGTACACCTCAGCCGCTCTGCTGCTGGTGGGAGTCTTGCGACACTACACTTCCACGTTCATTAGAGTGCCGAAAGAGGCACCCTTCCTTTGATAACGTTTCCCCCTTCAGCGTTTATTTCCTTATGTCATACAGATGGTAGGCTAGAGGCAGGTTGTATATCTCTTTGTAGATGCTCGCTTCTATGGTCAGGGCATTGGCATAGCCTTATTAGATCAGACCAAAGAGCGCTCATCGGGTGAATTGTGGCTGGATACTCTGCAACAGCATTAGCCCGCGCGGAGGTTCTATGAGCGTTATGGCTTTCGGGTTGTAAGTCTGGGCAAAAATGCTCGGAGTGGGCAATCCAACGTTGAGTACTGTTGGAAAAGGACTGAGTTAGAGTAGGAAAGTCCATTTCCTACACAATTGTATAGGAAATGGACTTTCAACTTCTAGGAACTACGGCGTAGTGTCATGATGGCAGGGATGCGGTCCAACAGGAGAATGCCAAAGGGCAAGAGGATGATGGTGGCGCACAGCAGGTAGCCGATGATCGAAGTGAGGTAGCCCAATATCAGGCCAATGGGAAAAAACCAGATGGCCCGTATCAGAATGTTGAGTTGTGGCACCTCACCATAGGTAACAAATGTCTGACCATAAGCATTAGTGACTACCTGCATTTGCGCATCACCGGTTGAGCGTAATGTCAATATTGCCGGGAGGCGGTTGAGCATCAACAAGCCGAAGGGCAGGAAAATGACGGAGGCACACAGCGCAAAGCCAATGTGGAGCCAGATCAGTCCCAGCCACCAGCCCACGAAAATGAACCATAGAAAACGTAGTACAATATTTGGCTGTCGATTTTCAGCCAACGCCATTACCGGGGGGTGTATCATAAAAAGTACTCCTTGTTTCTCTCTATTGATTCATAGACACATAAAGGTGAGTTTTCAACTTGTTATCATCCCCTTTATGCTTTCAATATGTATACGAATCTTGTTGTCTAGAGTCATAGCATGTGACAAATGGATTCTACTAAGAAAGACGAGGGATGTATGGAAAAGTCCAATGGTCTTTGTGCTAAAGGAAAGCATGCTCTCTGCCGAATAGGATAATGGTGTGCTTTTTTGTATGGTAGGAGGGGTGTGAAGTGAAGAAGAGCGTTCCCAAATCCTATGAAAAACGTTTTCATCTTGTAGGCGTACTTTGTTTTATCGCTATAGTAGTTGTCATACCCATCTTCTTTTTTCGATTAGTAATGAATCTCTCTGATACTGGACGTAGTCAGCCGCCAACTGTTCAAAGCGTTCCTCCTCTAGTGACAAAGACGCCGACAATAATGCAATATCCGGCAAGCAATGGGCAGATTCTCTGGCGTGGCGATTTTTCAACAGGAGATACCTCGCAGTGGGCAGGCGTGCATACAGGTGGAAAATGGGGAAATAGTGCTATTGATATAGTACGTGCTCCCGGACGGCCAAGCATCTACGCCGCACGCTTTACTGTGAAGGCAGCAGCAAGTGGCAATGTGCGAGCCGAATTAACTTCAACGCAGCAGCAGACCGGTGGATACAGTGGGCAGGAGTGGTACTATAGCTGGTCAACGTACATTCCAGCATATCCAAACAGGCAGACTGGATGGGGCGACTGGAACGATATTATGCAGTGGATGGACCTGCGCCATAACTGCTCTCCACCTCTACAGGTTGACGTTGAGCCAGCGCAAGACAACAAGCCTGTGCGCCTCGTTTTCTCAAATGAAATCAACGCCCAGGTTTCTGGTAATTGTAGCAATAGTGTTAGCAAGGATTACGACCTGGTGCCGCTGTTCTATGATCACTGGTTTGACTTCACCGTGCATGTGAAATGGTCAGAGGATGCACGGATTGGCTTTAGTGAGGTCTGGGTCAATGGTTGCCACGTCTTGCCCTTGACGCATATGCAAACGCTTGATCCTGGAAGTGGTGGTGTGTATATGGAGCAAGAACTCTACCGTCCGGCTACGAACGGGACGAATATACTCTATCATGCTGGTACGCGCCGCCACACGGCGTATACACCCTGATGATGGGCAGGTAAAGAATTACGCAGTACCCAAGGGCACGGCATACAGAGTATTCTGCGACAAGACACATGCCATGGAGCGCGAAAAGATGGGGTGTTAAGAATATCCTATCAGAACCTCATCAGATACCTCGTGAGTTTTTTGCGATGATCTCGAAGAGGTGCCAGTGCTTTGCTGGCCCAAGCTCTGTTGGACCATCTTCATCGCGCTCCTTCAACTCGATAATTGAGAGATCATATAAAAGATCCTCGATCTCTCGGCGCGTGAAAAACGACATCGTTGTATCAGGTGTATTCCAGGCATCGCGATTGCCAAAGAGATGGCCGGTGAAGACTCCGCCCGGTCGAAGTGAGCTTTTCATGCGCGTGAATACATCAATGAAGGTGGCATGGGGATTGAAGGAGAGTGCATTTTGCGCATTCACCAGGTCGTAGTGTGCGAACTCGAACTGGTCAAAGAAACAGCGTACCACGCGCAAATTCTCCTGGGGCAGGCTTTTGAGATGCTCAATAGCCAGCTCATTCATATCGACTGCCGTTACATGAAAGCCCTGTGTGAGCAGAAAGCGTGTGTCTTTACCTGCGCCGCAGCCAAGATCCAGCGCGTACTCTTTATGCTCAATCGCGGCAAGCGCCTTTACCAGTAAGGGTGAAGGTGGCTTGCTCATCGTCACCTGATAATATGATTCCCACGTGAGTTGAGCTGTGTCATTCCCATCATTTCCAGTATTCATAGTATTTCCTCTTGAATGCCTTTGTTCCACGGCAAAAAAAGGTCTGCCTCTTTAGCCCCACCAGAAGGAGGCAGCGATAATACAGTAGAGACCGATCAGGGCCAATCCTTCGAGCCAGGTTGATTCGCCATCATAGGTGATCACCGTGGTGAGAATGGCTGTGAGTCCTAATGCCGCAACAAGCAGCGGAGGAAGAACAAGTGTCAGATGCGCTCCACCGATGACGAAGCTGAGTAGGACCAGCACAGGTATCAGTCCCAGCGCGACTTGAAGCGAGCTGTTGAGAATCACGCTGATCGCGTAATCCTGCTGATTGCGGGCTGCCAGTTGAACACCGACCACATTTTCTACCGCATTGCCTGCCAGAGCTACAACGACAAGACCTGTGAATGCTTGCGAGATATGGAGCGTTGCGATTGCAGGTGTTAATGTCGCTACAAACCAATCTGAGACGAATGCAGCCCCTACGGCAGCGCCAATGAGAACGAGGAGCGTGATACCAAGCGGCCATACATAACGCGGTTGTGCTGTATCTCGCTCAAGCGGTTTAGACTCGCCTTGTAGCGAGACGGGGATGCTGGCAATAAAGAGAACAAGGAGCACGATCGCGGCTGCAATACTGAGACCTTCCTCGTGTCCGGCAGCGGGAGTATGCAGACCCTGGACAATCGTTGGCACGGCGAGCGCAGAGACCGCGAGTAGGGTCAGCGTTGCAATTAACTTGGGAGCATTTGTAGAGAAACGCTGTGTGCCATGTCGTACTCCCCCCACGAAGAAGGCGATGCCCAGGACGAACAGACTATTTCCCAGAATTGAGCCGACGAGCGCAGCCTGAACTACTTCAACCAGCCCAGCTCGTAACGCGAAAATGCCGACAAAGAGTTCTGGCAGATTGCCAAGTGCAGACTGCAAGACACCTGTTGCACCAGCACTCAGGCGTGAGCCAAGTTGATCTGTTGCCAATCCGACCAGCTCTGCAAGCAATGCGAGGGCGATTCCTGAGACCACGAATGTCAGGACCGCGTTGGCGTGCACTGCTGTTAGCAGACCGGCAACGAGACTTGCTAACAGTGCTCCACCAATAAAAAGCCACTCTCTTCTATTGAAGATGTTTGCGCGACTCTGTTTTGACACTACCTTTGACACCGGCGTTCTCCTCATTTCTGCTTTCTGCACCTCTCGATTATAGCAGATGAGCACAGGAGGAGGGAATGTTCGAGGAGAAAAGGAGCAATGTAACGTGTCGTCGAGTTTAGACGTACCTCGTAGAGACACGTTAGAGGGCAAGAAAGGACGGCTGTATGCATTTTGACTAATGGCTGCTTATTTCCTCACTTTTGCTCCTCCTGAGTATTTTTGCCTGGAAAATTTCGAGTCGCCTGGGCATTCCTGCTCTCGTGCTCTTTCTTGGCTGGGTAGGGTTGCGTGGAGCGGTACCGATGGTGCTTGCTACATTCCCACTGCTTGCAGGTGTAAAGAACGCTTCAGTTCTCTTCAACCCGGTTTTCTTTGTCGTGTTGGCCTCTGTTCTGCTTCAGGGAACATCAGTGACTCTGGTTGCTCGCTGGTTGCGCGTGATTGTGCCTGTGAGTGCTGTGCTGAAAAAGAGGTTCCTACTTCGTAATCAGGCACGAAAAACGCATGCTAAGTTGCTGCCTGCATATGCGCGCACCCCTATATATGACAGAAGATGGCAACAAGATGCTCTATACTCTCTATAGAACGGAAAAAGCCAGGATTGGAGATTTCCGAAAGGGAGACGGAGGTTGTCATATGCGCTATGGCCTCGCTATTACCAATGCAATCAGTGCACTAGATCTGGCAAGCCTTGCAGAGGATGCGGAAGTGGCTGGTTGGGACGGTGTGTTTTACTGGGATGGAGGGTGGAATGATGCCTGGATTGCTCTGACACTGTGCAATCACCACGCATACCGGTATGGGTGGTTGGAGGAGAGAAGGGGACGCAGATTCGTCGGGCAGCACACTGGGATGGAGCAATGATTCAGGGTTCTCCAACTGAAATTCACCAACGGAAGACACGAATTGAGAGCCTGCGTACAGTCTCCACTCCACTTGATATTATCACAGAAGGCTCGACCCCTGGCGATGATTCCGAAAAAGCTACTGAAATTGTCCGATCATTTGCCGAGGTTGGTGTAACATGGTGGATTGAGGCTGTGTGGAACAAACCGTATGAAATGGGTGGTCTTGAAGGGATGCGTACGAGGATTCGGCAAGGGCCTCCACAGGTGGAGTAGGTTGCTGTCAGACAAGCAAAGGGAGAGATGCTATGCAGATAGGCGTAAATTTAGGACCGACCGCGAACTGGACTACAGTGTTGGATGCCGCTAAAAGAGCGGATGAGTATGGATTTGATGCGCTCAGCTTTCTCGATCACTATCAATCGGTAAAACCGGAGTGGGGCTATCTGTGTGGCTGGTCATTATATGGAGCGTTGGCAATGGTTACGATGCAGATCAAGTTGGTGCCGATGGTGCTTTGCCGCATAAATTATCTGCCAGGGGTGCTGGCGAAGGAGACCGCGATGTTGGCGCTCCTGAGCGGGGGAAGGTTTCAATTGGGGATCGGTGCCGGTGATTACTTTGAGGAGATGCATACCTGGAGTGTGCCCGTGCCAAAGGCAAGCGAGCGTATCGAAGCTTTGCAGGAGACCGTGCAGGTGTTGAGGAGAATCTGGCAGGGAGAGGAGGTCACATTTGAGGGAAAACATGTCCAGGTGCATAAAGGTCTGTGCGCGCCAGCGCCAGCGGAAATGCCACGGGTAGTTGTGGGCGTAGGCAGTTCACGTCGGCTCCTGCACAGTGCTGTACAGTACGCCGACGAGGTGAATGTGTATGCGGACGAAGCATTGATGCGGGAGGCCCGTAAGGAGATCGAGGCCGCAGGGCGAGAAGTTGCGCTCTCAACATATGTATGGGACTGGCGAGAGGACATTGAAGAGAAGCTCAAGGAATGGGAACAACTGGGCGTAACGAGGACATTTGTAACGTTCTGGGAGCCATTTGAAAAGTTGGAAGGGGCAGAAAACTGGTTAAAGTAGTGCAGAACAGTCTGTTTAAAAGGAGTGCAATAATGAGAGAAACACAGTATTGGATCGGCGTCGTCTCACATGATCATGTGCAGAAGGGTGTGGAAGGTGGCTTTGCGCAGCTCTGTCACGGTAAAGCTGCACCACTCAAAAGGATGCAGCTGGGTGACTGGCTGATCTACTACTCGCCACGCACTCGCTTTGGAGATGGCGAACCGTATCAGGCCTTTACTGCTATAGGGCGGGTGCTGGATGAGGAAATGTATTCATTTGCTATGACAGAAGACTTTTGTCCGTTTCGTCGTAACATAGAGTACCTGCCCTGTCACCCCGCATCGATCCATCCATTGCTGGACTCCCTCTCTTTCATTGCTGATAAGAAGCGCTGGGGATATCCTTTCCGGCGCGGGCACTTCTCGATCTCACGAGAGGATTTTCAACGGATCGCAGAGGCAATGGGAGTCGATCTCTCGGTGGTTGATCCTCAGTTAAGCGCTAAGAACGTGTAGAGAAACTTTCGTAAGGCAAATACAAATGTTGCTCTTGTGTCTAACGTTGAAAATGTTGCTTCCCATCGTGATGGGAAACTAACTGATGCCTGGGGTCTTGAATTTGGTCATCATGCTATGGGCTTTGACATTTTGCAATGACAATGGTGCAGGAAAGCATAATCAGTTGTTTTACGCCGCAGGCTCCAGCTCTGAGCAAGATGGTGTATTCGGACGCCTTGACATGAATTAGTCAAATCTCTACAAGGTTGCACTTTTAAAGGCTGGCGGTGCATCTCCCAGTCTCGGAAGATGCACCGCCAGCCTTTTTTATAAATTGTTCCCTTGCGATTCTTACTATCGAGTGTGAAAGCCAGTAGCTGGAATTACTCGCCCCCTGGCACGATGTTGACAACGACGACGCTGATGTTGTCAACGCCGCCGTGGTGGAGGGCGCGTTGCACGAGGGCAGAGCTGATCTGCGAGGCTTGCGCTCCGCTTGCGAGAATTTTCTCGATGCTGTTATCGCGGATCATCTCCCAGACGCCGTCGGAGCAGAGCAGGAGGAGATCATTGACGCTCATGTGTACGATAAATGAGTCCATCTCAACCGTGGCGTGCTCGCCGAGGCAGCGGTAGATCTGGTTGCGCTGTGGATGTGTGTAGATGTCGTCGGGCGTGATGGTGCCATCTTCGACCAGGCGGGCCACGATGGAGTGATCACGGGTAATCTGTTGTAGCCCCTGGTTTACGCTGTAGAGGTAGGTTCTGCTATCGCCGATGTTGACGATGTAGGCGGTCGTGTTGACGATGAGGGCGGCGGTCAGCGTCGTGCCCATCATGCGCGGCATCTCACGGTTGCGTCGGTAGAGGGCGAGGTTGGCGCGATGCACACCGTCTTTGAGCAGTTCCATAAAAAGCGCCTCTTCGTCCTGTGGGGAGTTGTCACTGACATCACGCAAAAGTGCAGGCACGATGGCATCGCTAAGCACATGGATTGCTGTCCGACTTGCCTCACGTCCATTGGCGTGACCTCCCATGCCATCGGCGATCACGAAGAGGCCCGCCGGTACAGGTCCTGTATCGGTAATGCGCATCCCCTGAATGGCAAAGAGGCTATCCTCGTTCGGTGAATTTTTGCGTGTGATGCCAGGGTCCAGCCCAATGCCGACTTCCAGACGAACAGGTAGGCTTGATGAGAGCAGCGCGTGGAAGGGCGACGTGTCGTCAAGGGGACGCTGTGCCGGATGTGTCTGGAACTGCGTCACGTCTACCTCTTCTGCCTCCTCAACCATAGCGTCTTCGTACGCTGCGGTTTCGTCATCAGTGCTGTACTCGTCCTCGTCATCTTCCTCTGCATAGTCAGTATATTCGTCGTGTTCGTTTTCAGGCCCATCCGGTGTTGTTGGCTCGAAGAAATTGAAATCCATCTCTGCGCTCATTCCGAACCAGGGAGTTTGCGGTTCTGGAGCTGCTGGTTCTGGATTTCTATATGCTCTGCTGTTTGTGCTGGACGAATGTCCATTCCTATAGCCTTTGGCGAAAAGGTATGCCTGTGATTCAGGGGTTGCTGAGGTAGACAGTGTGTATTCGCCGCTATTTTCTGTGTTTGGGTGAATGATGCGCAACTGACTACGTAATGTATTGGAAACAGGCAATGCCTGTTTCAGTGGTTGATAGGAGGGAACTGCACCCTGTGCTTGCTCTATCCCAGATGCCTGTATGTTGCTAGTGTGTTCCTGGGGAGTGCGTTGCTGTCGAGAGACGGGGAAGGGATAGGGCAGCTTCGTTGTAGGAGTCTCGTCAGACGATGAAGATGTCCAGGCGGCATCAAAGGCAGTCTGGTTCTGGGAAACTGGGTGTGTGGAGTTGGGTATAGTATCAGAAGATAACACGCTATTCTTGCCTGCGCGCCTCGTTGATGATCGTGCAGAAGCGATTCCTTGCGCCTGTTCCTGCTCTTGAAATGAGACACTGAGGTTGTCTCCTAACGTAGGTGCAGTTCTGGTGAGAGGCTGGCGAAACTGACCTTGAGAGGCACGCAGTGGAGCAGTGCGCCGAGGCGTGTAAGCTGAAGCAGCGGGCTGCTGTATTGGTGGTGGTGCAGATTGTATGGAGGGAGTTGGAGCCGGACGTGCCATCTGGTAGGTTACAGTTGGCTGCGTCATAATCTCGGTCTCGTCGTCAGACGATTGTTCAGCGACAAGCTGCTGCTCTGTCAGGTGAACGGCCTCCTGTTCGGCTTCATAGAGATCGCGGGCGAAGGTCTGGTGAGAGTGGAAGGTGTGCCATTCACTGACTGCCATTTTGTAGAGCGCTGTGAGCAATACACTCCAGACGATGAGCAGTGCAACAGCCTGCAGGAGCAAGCCCAGGAGAGGAAGCAAGAGGGCACTACCCTGAGCAGCCCAGAGCTGTGGCAACTGGAGGAGCACAGAGAACAGGAAACGCCATACTGCCGGTGGAAAACCTCCGGTGAGCATGAAGAGGAGGGCGGCACAGGCGATTAGGCCAATGGCCGCGCAGATCCTGATCCAGCGAGAACAGGTATAGCTTGTCTTGATGTGCTCCATCATACGTTTATCCCATCTATCTTAGTAAGATCGAGTGCACTCTTTCTGCACCTTCAAGCACTCTTAATAATAAAGTTAATTTGACACCTGAAAATCGTTTATAATAAACGCATTTTTATAGTGTATTTGCCATACTCGCGGTAACGACTTTAAACGACATTACACTGATGACCGTCGCAGGGCCTAGCACGACGCGTATTCCGGCCTGACCACTGGCAAGGTCATTATCGCTCTTAACGATAGCCCAGGTATTAGGTTCAGGTGTGTTGCTGGGCCAGGCTTTGGCGAAGAGCATGGAGCCGATAGCTTGCATACGTAGCATATAGGTCAGGTTGGCTTGTGCCTCGAACGGTTTGGAAACAATCGTAGTTGTTTGACCGTTGACGCGTTTGAGTAGTGTGATGTGCGTACCATCGAGCAGCACTTTGTACCAGTTGTTCGCATCGGTCCAGCGCAGTACAACCCCGATATTGACGCCGTTATCGAAGTTGTTGATCTGCTCACCTGCTGTAACATCGACATTATCCTTGTTGGGTCCCAGCACTGCGTCAAAGGAGCCCTGGCCTTTGCTGATCTGTCCACTTGTCCCGGTAATGGAGAAGACAGGCTTTGTGTTTGCATCACCGTCCCACGAGTGATTGTCAGAGGCAGTTCCCCATTGAGGCTGATCCTTGCGCTGGAAGGTATCCTCTGCTAGAACGTTTGCCCCATTTGCGCCATTTGCCTGATTCTGTCCCTGTCCTTGCCCCGGTTGTTGTTTCTGTGCCGTCGGTGAGCTGGCTTTTGCAGAAGGGGCCATTGGTGCTGGATTCATCCCCGTCTGACGTGTTGCTGTATTAGTGCGTGGAACAGTGAGGGCACGTTGAATTGCGCTTGCGTAGACGCCTGAAACCAGCCCGCCGAAGACCAGCAAGCCAAGAATTGTGATGATGAATAAGCGCTTATTCATAAAGCTCTCCTTGTTGCGCTCACTTGCTACCTCTGTAACCTGGTATACACACCACCCACAGGTCCGCGTGTAATGATGTGACTGGTAGACCCTTTCTAGGTGCACCTTTGCATTGTATATGGGAATGAGCAATTCCTCATTTTTTTACGCCCGGTAGGATAAAGGCTCTATCCTGACCCGTCTCAGGTGCCCCAGGATTTGGAGACGAGTGTGTGTTAGACGAGATGCGTGTCACGTTGAGCGTTGCAAGCGCTTGCATCTGTGTATATATCCAGGACGCGCCCTGGCGCATTGTGTTCGTACTTGGGTCCGCTTGACCAACGTAGGCACGGTTGGCATTCTCGATCATATCGCTCAACGTAGAGAGCGTTGCGGACTGTTGCAACTGGTCGTCGCTCATCTTGACCAGTTGCTGCGTGTCGTGGCGTACCTGTGTTAACCATTGCTCGACATTGTTCATCGCGCTCACCAGGGCAGCCACCTGCTTGCGCAAGACCGGAGTCGCATTTTCCGCTTCCAGCAAGCCGTTGAGATGGTGAACAATATGTGACAGGTAACTGGGCGGCTCTTGATTCGGGCCGTTCACCTGGACAAGCCCGATTCGCGCCAGGCGCTCATTGACGAGCAAGGGTGCGTTTGCCGGCAGATCCTGATAGACAAAAGTGTCACCATCGAGATACTCTAGCGCGCGCGACGCCTGATCGCGAACAAACTGTGCATCCTTCGTCTCCTCCCATTTATCGCGTGTGCTGGTTGTCCATTCCAGCACCTTGGCGATATTGCGATAGCACCAGGTGTTCAGGCCACCGGGGAGTTCAAGTGCATCAAGGGTCGGATCAGAGGCCAGCAAGTGCCGGAGGTGGTCAAGATAGCTGAAGTGTTTTGTATTATCCGGTACATTAATAGGAGTGCTTGAGAATTCAGCGCTGTAGCGCCAGCTATTCTGGTCCGGGCTGGGTGCGATAGGTGTAACAGCGCTATCCTCCTCGGTTACCAGAAAGCGGCTCATTGTTTGGAGCAGATTAGTATGCTTGTTGTCGCCCTGATAGAAGAGATGGCTATTGCCGTTGTTCACCTGGAGAGTTCCTAAAAGAAGGGCCTGTGGATCACTCTGTGTTCTGTCTCCGAGTAACCAGGCATAATAGCTCCTGTGAGCAGCAGGTGGAGGGAGTTGTGAGAGATCGACGGTGACCTGATCAGCAATACCCTGGCTGCTCGTCTCGCTGAGCTGACCACTACCAGTAAAGGCGATGTGACCAGCTATTACGGGTGGTGTTGCTGCCGGTGCGCTGGTATGAAATGCATGCGGAAGGATGATGAAAGAGCCAACGATACCGAGCACGAGAGCAATCGTCAGGAGAAGCAACAGTGTTGGTCTGCGGCGAGATGCCTGTTGCGGCGGGGGTGTTGGCTGTACGGGTGGAGTTACTGGCTGTACAACAGTACTTCGACGTGGCTCAGGCGTCAGTGACGGTGCTGGAGAGAGTGGCTGGCTGACACGTGGAGCTGCTGTCTGCGCAAGTGGTTTGCTGGTCCTGGACGTTGTTGTGCTTGAAAGCGGTTGACTGATCCGTGGAGTAGTGCTGCTTACGAGCGGCTTACTGGAGCGAAGAGGAACCGAAGCTCGTAGCGGTTTGCTAGTGCGAGGTGTAAGCGGCTTGCTTACACGAGGTGATATATTGCCCTGTCGTCCGGCTTGCAATGGAGTAGTCTGCCGTTGCTCGATCTGTTCGGTTCCTCTAACGGGGCGCATTGTTTCCGTGGAAGCGTAGGCACTATTTGCAACTGTATGTGATGAGGAACTCGTGGTCAGTGGTTCGGTCCTGATCGGATACTGATTGTGTGGCGAGAAATTGGCCTCGCTTGTAGGGATTGTTTGCTCTACCTGGCCGCCTGGAGCGTTCTCAGGAGCAGGACGCGTTGGGAATTTGTTGAGTGTGCGCGAGCGTGCGAGTTGACCAATGCTCAAGGCATCAGCTAACGCATCCATCGAGAGGTAGACGGGGAATCCGCTACGAGCCGCAAGCTGAGCGATATGCCCGCTTTGTGGGATGACAAACACGATAGGGAGATCAAGCTGGCGTTTCACGTGCTTGAGCGAGCTAAAGTCGTCGGGGCGCTGAAACACGGCAGTCTGTTCGGTCAGGAGAATGATCACAGGCTTTTTCTGCCCAGCAATCACCTGGAAAACCGTTGCTCGCTCATCGTCCGGTTCGATATAAAGAACAGCGAAATCGCCTGCATCATTCTTCTTCATAATTTCCTCCTGTCTGTGCCGCTTCACAGATGGTTGATAAGGTCAGGGGTAGTTGTGTATTCTGTAACGTCCTCATATTCCTCCATGCGCCCGTTGCGCGGGGAGAGGTTATGAAGCTGTGCCATCTGGTCGGGTGAGAGGGCGAAATCATCCCAGCAGAGATACGTGTTGCCCGTTCTATCGCTGTAGTTTTCTGGCGTCTGGCCTGGTAAAGGCGCAAAATCTTGCACCTCCTCGATGGGTTCTGGCTCCATCCGTGCCAGACGGATGCGCCGTTGCCAGCGCCGCTCACGAATCTGTTCGGCATTGTTCCGATAGCGGCTGCTTAATGCATACGGCGTGTAGCCCATCTGTCGGAGTGAGCGGATGTCGATGGTCGGATTTGTTGCATAGGCCAGCTCTTGCTCCTGGTCAAGAAGCGACTCCTCCATTACGTATGGAAGGGAAGCCGGAGCTGAAGGCATGAATTTCTCCAGTGTTCGGTAGATTGCCAGCCCTGCTAAAATCAGCAGTGAGACCCAGGCAAGCAGCCAGGAGAAGGCTTGCGCGATCAGCAGGAAGACCTCCATTCCCTGTCCCTGTTGGATCATAATGAGCAGTTCCGAGTTGCGTGCGTAGAGTTCTTGCCAGGCTGGAGGGGGAAAGCCGCCAAGCTTATACACCGTAAATGCACCAACAATACTGCAAACCAGTGGGTAGAGCAACGATTTCTGGTGTAAAAACGATCCGCGTATTGGAGGTGCAACTCGCTGTTGCAGTGGAGCATCTGTTTCAATAGGTGCAGACTGCTCGAAGGAGATCCAGGTATTGATGAGCGCACCAGCTACAATCAAGGCACCACCCAGATAGCCATCCAATGGGAGTATCTCGTGCAGATAGAGTGCAGCGACAATTGCGCCAAGAATCGGTTCGAGAATATAAATAAAGGAGACCGTGACTGGCGAGATATATTTTTGCAGCAGCACTGTGATCAGCGTTGGCAGAAACGTTGTGCCCAGACCGATATAGAGTATAACCCCGACATCCTGCGGCAGAACGAGCGAAGTCATATGCCAGTCGCCGAAGAGCAGCGCAACCAGGCCAGACCATGCACCCATCGTCAATAGCTCGATGCCAAAGAGAGGCCAGTAGGGGATTTCATCTTTTTGCTCACGGTCGGCCAGAAAGATATAGAAGGTGCAGAAAAGACCGCCGATAAAGGCAATCAGCGCCCCACGTATTCCACCCATCGACGCATTTGCCATCAGCAGAACAGCGCCCGTTACAGAGATGACACCTGCGAACCATGTCCCCTTTGTAATAGGCTGGCGCAGGATCAGCCACGTGAAGACCGCTGCTAGCAGACCATTGAGCGAGGGGAAAAAGGCTGTTCCAGTCGCGCTATTGTATTTGAGTGCAACTGCCAGGGTGCATAGACCCAGACAGAGGCAGCTTCCCAGCAGAAAGCCGCTTTTCGCAGCAGCATACGTCATCTCTCGCCACGAAAAAGCAAGAATACAAAGAGCAGGAGGTAACAGCGTCATCATCACAAGAAAGGAGAAGACTATCGGATCAATGCGTCCCAGGATGCCCTTTGCCACTGAGTAATAGGAGCCAAAGAGAAATGTATTAAAGAGGAATGCCAGCCCGGCCACTATTTTCAGCTTCTTCATGCAGAGTACCTTCCCTTGCTGCTTTCTCTCTCGGTTTCTTGCGACTCTTTCAAAGGTGGAGTGTGCAGCTGTCTCACCCTGTAGCGGAGGCTGACAGAAGAGGAAGCGCGGACCGAGCCGGATATCCTGGCAGGAAGTGGTCGATACGTAGAACGAGAGACCAGGGTCATCCCATGAGCGAGCCTGACGTGGCAGGAGACTGTCCCGCGTTTCCATCTGCTCCGCACACTCTATCAAAAGTATAGAGGAAGAAAGCGCGTGATAGAGCACTTTCTTACACATATTGCGTGTGCGCTCTAACTCATCGCAGAGGCTATGCAATCGCAATCCTGGATGCTCTGACTGATAAAGAGAAGAAGGACATTGCAGAATTTTTGGACGCGCGTCCACATTTCTATGAGTCTGCTTTTTGACGTGTAGATATACAATCCCCCGCTCAGCTTGAACATGAGCGAGGGATAGGTCAGAGAACGTTACTCAGAAGGCACTGCTGCAATTGAGTACGAGTTACGAAACTGACGATCAGTTCTGGCTGACGTTTTTCCATGAAGCGGGCCATATTCTATTGCACAAAAAGCGGGGCTTCTTTCTGGAAATGAATCAGCAGGATAGGGAAGAAGATGAGCAGGGAGCTAACACGTTTGCTATCCACTGGTTACTACCGCGCACCCTCTGGCAGCGTTTTCTGAAGCGAGAAGAGTATCGTAGCGAGAAGGGCATCAGAGACTTTGCGGAAACAATTGGTATTGCGCCAGGGATCGTGGTCGGAAGGTTGCAGCGTGAGCAGTTGCTTCCAGCCGACGAGAGGAACGAACTGAAACGCAAGCTGTATTGGAATGACAGGAATCTCTCCACATAGAGGAAGCTTCAGAGCACACAGCAAAAAGTCCTGGTACGCATATAATCTGCTTCCTTGCTATGGTAGACTAAGGGGACAAAGAAGTATACACATGGTTGAATGTGCGTAATGGATCAGCACGGACGCAGACTATTCCTGGAAGAAGAGTAGCGTAGCGTATGGAAGGTAGATTCCTGAGAAGTCGTAAGTCTCCGCGAGTGCAAAGGAAACGGCATGTAAGACGTATTATTCTGCTGAGCCTGGTGGCTGTTCTGCTACTAACAGTGATGGGTCTGTTCTGGTGGCTGCAACCGTATCGAGCAAGTGCGCAGGCGAACGCGGTGCTTAGCAGTAACCAGGACGTGAAGGTAACACAGAGTGAGCACTACATTGCATTCCTGCCCTCGATGCAGGTGCATGTAGGGCTCATTTTCTATCCTGGAGCAAAGGTTGATCCAGCGGCCTACGCAATCTATATGCGTGATATTGCTCAGCGAGGATATGCAACCTTTATTGCACGCATGCCGCTCAACTTTTCATTTTTTGCGTCAAGTCGTGCTGATGACATTATGCATGCATACCCGGAAATACATACCTGGTTGCTCGGTGGGCATTCTTTGGGAGGTGTTTCAGCCTGTGATTATGTCTCGGCTCATCCCTCGGTGCGCGGCTTACTCCTCTACGCCTCCTATCCGAGCATTGACTTATCGCGTCGCAAGGACCTGACGGTCGTCTCTATCTTCGGTACTCACGATGGCTTATCGACTCCTGAGAAGATCAACATCAACAAGCGCCTCCTACCTGCAAGTACTCAATATATGCCCATTGTCGGTGGAGTACACGCCTTTTTCGGTGACTACGGTTTGCAAGATGGTGATGGGCAAGCCACGATCTCACGTGAGCTGGCACGTGCACAAATTCTCTCTGCAAGCCTGAACTTCATGAAGCGCATAACTTCTATGAATAGTTGAGTTTGTGGCTACCATTCAGAGTAGTACGTATCGTATACTTTATGGGTAGGGGCAGAATGCTGAAGTGAGAAGGACTGCAAACTGCAGCATTCTGCTCGCTGTCATGAAGAGATTTCCAAATATGTTGGAGAGCTAGAGACGAAAAGGAGTTCCATTGTATGAATACTGAGTCACAACACGAAGAACTGCAACAGAGAGAGGAGGCGGTCTCCTGGAGTGAGACAGTGCCACCTGATAGAGATCTTTATGATTGGTATGCGCAGATGCGTCAGGAGCGTCCGGTCTATTATAATGAGCGGAGTCGAAGCTGGATGGTATTTCGTTATGCCGATGTACAGCATGTCTTGCTTGATCCCGTGACATACTCATCGAACCGAGTCGATGCAACTGTCGATGGCGCGATGGATCCAGTGGCGGCGAGCATTCTTGGCGTTGATCCACCGCGCCATCGACAGTTGCGCAATCTGGTGACGCAAGCATTTACACCACGGACAATTGCTCGGCTGGAGCCACGCATCGAGAGTATCACACAGGATCTTCTAGCAAGGGTAGAGGCACAGGGGAAGATGGATATGATCAACGATCTCGCTTTTCCCTTACCGATTACCGTGATTGCTGAACTGCTGGGCGTGCCTCTGACAGACCAGGAGAAATTCCGCCAGTGGTCTGAGGTGATTGTAGGGACGGATATAGAGAAGGGACTTGCAGCCAAGCAAGAGATGGGAACGTACTTTTTGAGCATAGTAGCACAGCGTCAGCAACAGCCGCAGGATGATCTCATCTCTGCCCTGCTCACTGCTGAGGTTGATGGCGAGCGTTTGCCAGAGATTGAGATTCTTGGCTTCTGTGTCTTGTTGCTAGTTGCGGGCCATGAGACGACGACCAATCTATTAGGAAATGCTATTCTCTGTTTTGACGAGCATCCCGAAGCTGCTGACGAACTGCGTGCGAATCCGACGTTGTTGCCAAATGCGATAGAAGAGATCCTGCGTTACTACTCGCCAGTGCATGCATTTCCACGGAGAGTTGCAGTGGACACGGTATTGCAGGGACAGAAGTTGAAGGAAGGCGATTTTCTGTTGCCGATGTTTGCTTCAGCGAACCGAGATGAGAAGCAGTTTCCGCATGCAGACATCTTTGACATCCATCGGACGCCAAATCGTCATTTGGCCTTTGGGCACGGCATTCATTTTTGTCTGGGGGCACCACTCGCGCGCCTGGAAGCGAGAGTTGTCTTGCAGAGGATGCTAGAACGCTTTACCAGTATTCGCGTTGATCGTTCTGCTGCGTTGGAAAGAAAGGTGAGCGGAATCATTTACGGTTTACAGAGCTTGCCGATCACATTTGAGCAGATGAAACAGCCGGAATTAGCATAATATAGTATACAGCTTACAATTCCTTTCGTACAGAATGTCCAGATAGTGCTAGTCCTTCTTCTTGTTGTCTTGACAGAGGTGCGTTTTCTCAGTACTATGCCTTGCACAGAGAAAAATGTCTTCTTTCTCAAAAGAGAATGGAAAAGCACTATCGCTAGCTAGTTGTATAGACATGTGACAAAGAGTTATCTATAATATTGAGATAGGTCAGGAAATATACAGGGATAAATCTATTCAGGGATGACGTAGACGTGTGGGTATTGATGTGATTGGAGAGCTCTATGGAGATTGTACCTTCAAATTCTGCTGCTCGTTCCTTGTCTCCGGTATCCTCTCAGCAGGGAACGGGGATGCTCAATAGGATCAAGCAGGTTTTTACAAAGCACCTGGATAAGAGCTCTGATGAGGGTAAGGGGCAGAAACAACTGCGCCTGACTGTCGCTCAGCGTACGGATATAGGTCTGAAACGTCAGCACAATGAAGATAATGTTGCCTATATTGTTCCAAAAGATGCAAGAATTCTGACTAAGAAGGGTGCGCTCTTTATTGTCGCTGATGGCATGGGGGGGCACGCCGCTGGGGAGGTGGCGAGTGAGATTGCTGTGCGAACTGTCACGACGCTGTATTACCAGGACAATGACAGCGATGTAGTTGAGTGTTTGTTGCGTGCTATCTCATATGCAAACACGGCCATCTTTCAACGGGCGATGGAGCATATTGAGCATAATGGCATGGGGACGACGTGTGTTGCTGCAGTTCTGCTCGGTTCCACTTTATATGTCACAAATATTGGAGATAGTCGAGCATACCTGGTGCGCTCTAACGCTATCAGGCAGATTTCGCAGGACCATTCCTGGGTGGCTGAACAGGTGCGTGCGGGAGCTATGTCAGAAGAGGAGGCACAGATGCATGAGATGCGAAACATGATTACACGTTCACTTGGCTCTCTCCCTGACGTTGAGATTGACATGTTTGTCGAGAAGGTTGAAGAGGGCGATACGCTGATATTATGTAGCGATGGTCTGTGTGCAATGCTTGACGATAGTGAACTGCTAGAGCTTATCAAGCAGTATACACCGCAAGAAAGCGTCTATCGCTTGATCGAACGTGCGAATGAATACGGGGGCAACGACAATATTACAGCCCTTGTCGCACAGGTATCGTTTATACAGGAAGGATAATTACAATTTCTGTAACGAGTCTAGACGTTTTAGATCTTGAGAGAAGAAAACACTGACCGCACACACCAGTAGACCTGCCCACAGAACATAGACTGCGATAGACAGTTGAAAGTAACGGAGACAGAGTGCAACACCAGCCTGTCCAGCAGCCAGCACTCCATAGAAGAGTAGCCGAGAGACGCTGCCGACACGCCCCTGCAAGTTGTTGGGAATTGCGCTCAGGCGATAGCTGCTCATAAGAATGGCAGAAACCGAATCTGCGATTGAGATGCAGAAGATGAGCAGGCAGATCAGTAGTGGCGAGCGAATCAAGGCATAGAGCGGCCAGAGCAGCACAAAGAGGATCACCGTCCCACGTAACAATCGAGCCGAACGGATGCGCTTCTGAAGCAGTGGGCAGAGCAAGGTGCCTAACACGTTGCCCAGTCCTCCACAGCCCACAAGAATGCCGGTGATAAACGACGAGAGATGCAACGAATTTGCCAGCAGGACAACGAACAGGATGCTCGCGTTCATCAGCATGTAGAAATAACTCGTGAGTAACACCAACAAACGTACCAGGTGATGCTCCCACAGCCAGCGTATCCCCTCCCACACCTCCGCTAGCAGGTGACGTTTCTGTACCATATGCTCTGTTTCGTTCGGAGTGCCAGAGACGCGAATACCCAGAATCGAGAGGATCATGACTCCGTATGAGAGCATATCAGTCAGGAAAGGAAAGATTTTGCCCAGTCCGAAGAGCATACCACCAAGCGAGGGCGAGAGGAGCGAGACACTGCTATAGATCATCTCATCCTGTGCTACCGCAGTAGACATCTGCTCCTTTGAGACGATAGTTGTGAACGTGCCGACTTCTCCAAGCTGGTAAAAGATAGTGAATGCCCCTGTGAGCAGCGAGACGATATAGATATGGGGAAGTGTCAGGATATGCAACAGAAGTGCCAGGGGAATACTACCGATGCAGAGCAATAGACCAAGATTGCTCAAGAGCATGACATGCTTGCGGTTCCAGCGATCTACCAGCGCACCGGCAGGCAGACCCAGGATAATGTAAGGTAGCCATTGCAGCGAAGCATTCAGCGCGGCGGCAGGTGGTGAATGAAACTGAGCCAGTATGAGTAACGGCAGAGCGAGCTGCGAGATGCCAGTACCGAGCGCAGAGATGGCATATCCACCCATGAGCAGCAAGAAATTGCGATTGCGCCATAGGGAGACCGGTTTGTGTGCAAGCTGTTGACTCAATTACAGTATCCTCAAAGGGGGTCGAATGATACATAGTTTGCAACTATGTCCTATGCCCGCTAGTCCCTTTCAGCAGAGCTAATATAGTATATACCTGAGTAGGTCGAAAGATCAAGTGATCCTGCATCAGAAGGGTTACGATGTTTTACATTGCAGCTCTCTTGCACCTTACTGTGATTTTGCCGCATATTGTGGCAAACATGAGTGTAATATCCTTTGAGGAACGGGTGCCTAAGCAGTAGGGCTCAACCCTGCTGCTTAGGCACCCGTTTAAAGTTTGTATGTACACGTTACAACTTACAGGAGGGCTATGGCAAATTCAGCGAGTGAGCGCGGTGGGCGACCTGTAACGTGTTCCACGGTTGGCGTGACCCAGTCTTCCAGGCCATTTTTGATGCTTTCATCCATTTTTGTCAGCATAGAGGCGAAATTTGCAGGGATGCCGAATGTAATCAGGCTGGCTTGAAATTCATCTGGCGGTACAGAAATGTGACGTATGAGGCGTCCAGTCGCTGTTGAAAGGATGCTTGCTGTCTCTGTATAACTCAGGGCTGGTGGACCTGTAATGATATGGTCGGTATTGTGCGAGTGCTCGTCAACGAGAGTCCGCAAACCGACTTCAGCGATATCTTCCACATCTACAAAGCCGACTCCCCATCTCCCGTCGCTGTGACAATGGCCCCTTCATTTTTTATGGAGATTGCATGGGGATGGTTCTCGACGAAGTTCTGCATAAACCTTGTTGGGCGCAGCACTGCCCATTGCGGTATCTGCTCTTGTATCGCC
Source organism: Ktedonobacteraceae bacterium (assembly GCA_034431765.1). Taxonomy (GTDB): domain Bacteria; phylum Chloroflexota; class Ktedonobacteria; order Ktedonobacterales; family Ktedonobacteraceae; genus DASYAN01. Next base: position 23,871 of record DAOUDD010000064.1, read on the forward strand.
TTATGAATCGTGCCCAGTCCCGGGCTGTCTGGCGTGACCCCCGAAGCGCTTAGGAGAACTACGCGCTGTACTCCAGCCTGGAGGGCGCGCGCTAGAAACGTGGTCATCTGCACAGATGGGTCTGCCACACCAATTGCAGGTACCAGAAAGAGTCGCTGGATTCCCGCCAGCACGGAATCATACGTCGTTTCGTCTGCCCAATCAAAATGGACATGCTCTACTTTGCCTCCACTGGCAACGTGCGGTTTCCTTCGGCTGGCAATACGTACAGAGAAACCGTTCTGTGCGAGACGATGAACAAGGCGACTACCAAATTTGCCGGTTATGCCCACTTTGAAGATAAATATGTCCTGTTAGAGAGTTGGATGCGAGAGAAGTTTCACCAGGCATTGGAGAGCCAGCTTCCCGCCTCGTCCATATTGCAGATGAGTACCCTGCGTACGCTCATTCTGGGCGTTTTCGACTTTCTCGCTCTCGTTCGTCAGTACGCTAAGCTATCCAATCGGCAGTTCGAGCCGCTCTTCGAGAGAGCACTCCAACAAGAGCTCTCTGAACTCCTTTTGAGATGGCTCAAACAGGCTCCAGCAAAGATTGCTCTGTCAAAGGAGATGCTAGAAACCACTGCGCTGGTCATCAGTTGGGCGATCTTAGGTCCGGCAGGGCAATGGAGCCGAGGAGAGCAAACCAGTTCAGCAGAAGAGATGGCTCATCATGTCTTGGCCATTGTGGTAGTTGGCTTGTCTCCTGTCATCGTCATTACTTGATTGATGTTCTAACCTCTCCCTCATCTCAGCTTTTGGCTCAGCCCTTTACGGACGAAGGGAAGAAAGCGCTTCTACTAACGTATTGATCTCGTCCTGCGTATTATAGTGTGTGAGGCCAACACGAACCATACCGCCCTGCTCCTGTAAGCCCAATCGTTCCACAATAGCAACGGCATAGTAGTTCCCACTCCACACATTGATATGCTTTTGTGCTAGCGCCTCGGCAACCGCACGGGGATGCCAGCCGTCCAGGGTGAACGAGAAGGTGGGAACGCGTTGATCCATCCTCTGTGGATCTGTGATGCCGCGAATATGTACACCTCGAACAGAACTCAGTCCTTCGAGCAAGAGGGAATTGAGTTTTAGTTCATAACCGTCGATGGCTTGCATGCCCTGGACAAGTGTGCCACGCAGACCTCTATCCTGCTCTAAAGGCACCCTGCCAAAGGTCTTGCCGATCCATGCGAAGTACTCAATTGCGCCCAGCGTTGCTGCAATAGACTCGAAGCTCTGCGTGCCAGTCTCAAACTTGTCGGGTGGGAGGTCTCCGGCTGGACGTACTTTGTACGCTGTCAGCCTGTCGAGGAGATCGTATTTGCCGTAGAGAATGCCTATGTGTGGACCAAAGAACTTATAAGCAGAACAGGCGAGAAAGTCGCAATCAAGCGCCTGAACATCGATCAGCTTGTGGGGCGCGTACTGGACCGCGTCAATAAAGCAGAGCGCACCGACGCTGTGCGTCATCTCCACCACTTTTTTTACATCGTTGACCGTGCCAACTGCATTTGAGGCATAGCTTACAGCAACGAGTCGTGTGCGAGGCGTAATCTGGCGCTGCATATCCTCCATATCCAGCGTGCAGTCCTCAGGATGGATATCGACCCAGCGAACAGTACAACCACGATCCGCAGCGATCAACGTCCACGGTGTGATGTTGGCGTCGTGATCAAGACGGGTAACGACGATCTCATCGTCTGGTCCAAGCAGGCGCGCAATGCTGCGACTGATGTGGAAGGTGAGGCTGGTCATATTCTGTCCGAAGACGATTTCCTCTGGCCGCGCGGCGTTCAGAAAGGCTGCCATTGCCTGTCGAGCCTGCAAGACCACCGCGTCAGATTCCTGACTTGTACTAAATGCTCCACCATGATTGGCGTTACCATGCCGCAGATAGCGCTGCATACGCTCAATCGCTTCTTGAGTGATCTGTGTACCACCAGGATTATCGAAAAATATGTTAGCCGAGGCTAACGAGGGAAAGTGGGAGCGAATGCTCGACAGGTCGAGGATGGTGTGTGTAGTCGGCATATGACTCATGTGGCTGTCCTCACCTTATGTGTTACTATCGATCAACGGCCTTTCTCCATTATAGCACGCATAAGGTAGGGGAGAAGCCCTGTTACCCATTCACCTGTGTCAGAAGTGCGCGTGCTTGCATCTCGACCTCAGCAAGTTCACGGCGCTGCGCGTCTTCGATAACGGTGGAGATGAGCGCGCGTGCCTCTTCGCGAGCGTTTTGCAGGAAGGCAACGCGGGCGAGAGCGAGCGTACCACGTGTGCGTGTCTCTGCCTCCAGATGAGTGAGCGAGAGCGCAAAACGCAGGTCAGCGTCAGCATGGGCAAGGAGGCGCTGGCGTTCGCGGGTCCATGCGAGTTCGTTTAACGTAGAAGATATGCCAGCCGTTGCCTGAGCAATGCGTAGATTGCCAAGAGCAACCAGGGTCAGGCCAATGCAGGGAATGTTGCCCATAGCACGAGCGATGGTCCAGGCGTGTTTGACGCATGTGGCCGCCTCATCCAGTTTGCCACGAGCCTGCAGCACACCGGCGAAGCCTGCATTCCAGCGACAGACGTACTCGCGGTCTCGATCTTCAGCACTTTCGGTACGAACGAGAATTGCGCGGTATCGCTCCTCGGCCTCAGTCAGGTTGCCGACCGAGGCATCCAGCTCCGCCAGGTTACAGGTAACGAGGGAGGCAAGAGGAATATCACCGATGCGTTCCGCGATGTCCAGTGAGCGCTGTAAAGAGGCACGTGCCAGCTCATATTCAGCCTTTTTCAGATGAATGTAGCCAATGTTGCAAGAGACGTGCCCGATCTGACGACGGTCATCATAAAGCTCATAGAGCGTGAGCGCCTTGCCCTGGTGCTCCAGTGCCATACTAAGCTGGCCTACGGACTCTGCTACGGTACCGATCAGGCGATGAACACGTCCAAGGTTAACAGGATCTCCTTCGAGGATACGTTGTGTAATGGTGTTGGTGTGTCCTGCGGAGCTTTTGGAATGTGAGGATGGAGAGATTTGCTCTTCGAGAAGGACCAGCGAGTTTTGCGCGGCCTGCAGTGCCTCTTCAAAACGCCCGTCTAGACGATAGAGATAGCTCTGCAGGTAGGAGAGACGAGACCAGGCTGGTCCACCTGTAACGCTTGCCTGGCGTAGAATAGCCTCGCTGCGCTCACAACACTGCCAGGCACGTGTTTTATCGCCAGTGTAGCGCCAGGCCAGACCGATTTCGATCAGTAGGAGTGCCTGGATCTGGGCTTCGTGGCTGCGGTCCGCCGCATTTGAAGTGTTGGTAGAGAGATTTTCATGCAGTTCCAGAACGCGCTCGTAAAGATCTCGTGCCTCCGCATAGTTGCCTTGTACAGAGGTACATTCGGCAATATATTCAAAGAGCGAGGCCAGATGCGCTCGTTGCGCACCATCCGCTTGTTCTGTTGAAATGAGCAGGTAATCGACGGCGTGCCGGTAATGGCGGACTGCATCAGCGTAGGCGAAGATAGAGTAGGCACGATGGCCTGCCAACTCGCTAAAGTGAGCAATGCGCTCCGGTTGGGCATCACCCTTGATCAAGTGGTCGGCGAGAGTAGCCGCAACCTGTTCTTCGTGTCCACGATTCATACGTAACAGCACGTCTGCTGCACGTAAATGGAGACGCGCACGGCGAGTACCGGAGATGCTTTCGTAGAGGCTATCGACCAGCAGTGGATGCCAGAAGTGATAGAGAATGCGCGTGCCGGAGCCTTCGTCAGTTAGTACGCCGGACTGCAACGCCTCCTCCAACAGAGTGAGGACGGCATCCTCATCAGCCAACTCATCACTGTTTGCAGTGCTCGCGGATTCCATGGCAAGGATAAGTGAGAACTCAAAGGTGCCACCTAGAACTGCCGCGTTCTTCAGTAATTGCTGACAGGCGTTGCTGAGTTGCTGAATGCGTTGCTCCAGAGCGGCTTTGACAGTGCCGGGAAGCGCGGGGGGAGTGGAACGTGCTAGCTCTTCGGCGAAATAGGGGTTGCCAGCAGCGCGTTCCTGAATATTGCGCACAGTGGTTTCCGGGAGGCTAGATACATGCGCGACCAATGTACCGATCTCTTCGCGGCTGAGCGGCTCGATATCAAGCGTCTCGATTGAGCGCTCACGATGCATATGTGCAATTAATGCGCGTAGTGGATGAGTTGGTGTCTTTGGTACTTCGGTATCACGACAGGTGCCGAGAAAGAGAATTGGGTAGCCATAGAGGTGCCGTGCCAGGTGACCAAGAATATTGTGGCTCGTCTCGTCAGCCCATTGAATATCGTCCAGAACGATAAAAAGCGGCGTGGTCTCGCTAATGGTTTTGAGCAAGACGCCAATCGCATCACGTAAGCGCGTGTTGTTGGGCGCAGGTGCAAGTGGCTGATCCAGCAGTGGACGGGGAAGCAACTCGCCTAGCTCTGGCAGCAGTGGTAACAGCGGGCGTAGTAGTTCGGGATCGAGTGCTGGAAGCAGTCCAGTGCCAAGGCCCAGAATTTTCCGTAGCGCCTCGATCCAGACACGGTAGGGGATATTGCGCTCCTGTGGATAGAGATGGCTCCAGATCACAATCCAGCCGCGTTGACGCGCCTCACGGCTCATCTCTTCGGCCAGGCGTGTCTTGCCGATGCCAGCTTCACCCATCAGAAGTTGACATTGTGAGCGGCGTTGGGTATCAAAAGGGATACCAGAGGCCTTACGCTGGCTGACCAGGTGCAGCCGTGCGTTCTGCTCAACCTCCAACAGCTTGGAAAGCAGCACCTCCATCTCATGCTCACGCCCAACCAATGGACTCTGATGTGTGCGCCCAAAGATATCAGCTGGAGTATCACGCACGGGTAGGCTGATGCTCTGAGGCGTATCAGTGGTCGAATAAGAAGCAGACACATTCATATCGGAATGTGTTGAAGGGGCAAGATCTGCAACTGCACTTTGTCCGCGCTGGCTGTTGTGTTGTAAGGAGGGCAATTCCTGGCCCTGGCGCAGAGCCTCGTGTAGCTCTTGCGTCTCTTTTGAAGGAATTGCCTGGTACTCACGCTTGAGCATAGACTCGAAATGTTTGTAGGCACGTAGTGCCTCGATACGGCGCATAGAGCGCGACAACACAACCATCAAGCGCTGAACAGCAGCTTCATATGTGGGATCTTTCGCAAGCAGACGATCAAGAATTTTGACCGCATCGGAGAGATTGTTGCGTTCGGTGTAGAGATCGGCCAGAGAGAGCAGGGCTGTGAACCAGGCGTAGCGCAGGGTGCGCCGTCGAGCCAGTATCCATTCCGCATCACGTTCTTCAGGCAAAAAGTCGCCGTTGTAGAGCGTAATTGCCTCCTGTAACAGGCGCTCACGCTGCTCAATAGGTAGTGTTTGCTCGTTAGCCTTCTGGATGAGTTCCTCAAAAGCGGTCGCATCGATAAAGAGTCGTTCCTGACCTGCCAGGAGTAGTTCTTCGTTCTGAATCTGGAGTAAATGACTATTTGAGCGGCTGGCTGCAGAGTCGTTGCTTGTATTTTCAACAAGAGGGTGGCCAAGCACCCGTTGTAACGCCTGTAATGTTTTGGTCAGGCGGCGTGTTGCAGTCTCGCTATCAAGATCGGGCCAGAGCAGAGCGAGAGTTTGTGAACGGCTGGCATGCCGTTCGGGAGAGCAGATCAAGTAGCCAAGCAGCGCGTATATCTGGCTGTCCTGTCGCTGCTGCCAACCCGCTTCAGTAACCGCCTGCCAGGACAACGAAGTATGCGCCTCCGTGGTAGCAGAGGATGTAAGACGTTCGAGACGAAACTGTCCCAATGTGAGAATGCGTAACAAAGGAGCAGGAGCTGTTGATGACGAAGAGCGTGAATTGTCTAAGGAGCGTGCTGTTGAAGCATCATGGCCTGTGGATTCAGGAAGAGCGCTAGTTTTTACCATCGCACCTGTGGGCAGGTTTTTCCCAATGTAGGTGCGCGTGGTCTGACCATCAATCGTCTGATACGCGTACCAGTAGGGACCGTGGCCTACTCCATCGCGGCACTTACGACAACGAGGTTTGCCACAGTATGTCACCTGCTGATGGTACGTGATTTTCGCATCCATAATCTGCTCTCTTCCTGGAGTCTCTTGCTGTCGAGCGGGCTCTGAGTACTCTTCGGACGATCATAGAGATCGTGTCACAAATAAGGTCTAGTATGTTAGATTATTGTAGCGTCCATGTCAACGTGTAAATATACTCTATTTTTTGCCAATCCTCAATGTATAGCGGCCCTATTTGTATGTAGTATGTAAAAAGTTTGACCTCTTCGTTTGTACGGTAGTACCTTGACACAATGCAAACCTATTAGTATTGTACTCAAGAGTAGCTTGGCGTGACAAGTTTTTATAAGGAATAGTCTACCTGGAGAGGTAGTTTCCGCGCGAACGTCCTATGGTATAATTCGAGTAGGCAGGTGGCAATCGACTTAGTGGGTATAGTTTTGCACTCTATTTTCTCGCTCTATGTTCAAACGACAGAGAAATGTATACCGCTCTATAATCAGGAGTTTTTTATGCAACAACAGTCTGAGGAAGTGGTCGATACGGAAGCGAATATGCCTTTTCCTGCATCTATCTATAAGCTGGCAGAAACCTATCAGCTTGGTACTCCTCTCGACGTTTACACTGCTCATTTCGAGATTGATCCACACGCTTTTGCGACAGTGCTGACCTTATTGACCGTGCTCATCTTTGGAGTGCTCATTCTGCTCCTACCCGCGCAGTTGTTCACCTGGATCTTGCTTGCGTTATGCTGTGTCGTTATAGTCTGGGGTATTGCACTCGCGTCTTTTCTCTACGCCCGCGAGCATCGTTATGCTCGTGTCTATGTCTGTAGTTCGGGACTGCTCTGCCAGAAACGTGAGATGACAGAAGGTGTGCACTGGCATCACATTGAGACGCTCGTCTACGACAAGAACGGTAACTTTACCGTGCATCGCAATGATGGAGAGCAATTCATTTTCACTTCACCGTTGGAAAAACTCGGTGAATTGAGCACTGCGATTGAAAATGCCATCACACCGCATCACTTGCCGGGCTTGTTGCGTGCATATGCCGAAAATTTGCCGATTGTCTTTGGCCCACTTCGTATCAATGGGCAGGGGATCGGGCTGAGTGAGCAGAACATCACCCTGTTCGGTTGGGAAAGTCTGACAGATATCGAGCGACGCTTCGACGAACTCTACCTTAGTATTGATGGTGTACGTCACATTCGTCTGCCACTGGAGGTGTGGGAGATTCCAAGCGTCTGCGTAGTTCAAGCACTTGTACGTACATTACTCACAGCAGACGAGGGTGAAAATACAGCGCGTTGGGCACGTGGGAGAGCGGAGGTGAGGAGAGTAGAAACGTCTGGTGTCGGACTTGTTCCTACTCTAGCACGCGCTGATACTAAGCAGACTCAGGAGCTTGCAGACGAGAAAATTTCTGCAAGTCGTCGGCTTGCAGGCATAGCAGGACCAGAGCAGGCATGGACGCGTGTGCTGGGAGATCCCATTGATGCTGGAAGCTGTTACCAATTGAGCATTGTCATCTACGAGCGTGGCTTTATTTACCTGGATAAGAGGATGCGTGTGCTTGACGTTATTCGCTGGGACCAGGTTGAGAAGGTTACACGTAAAGCCTATGCCAGCGAGAGTGGGACCGATTATCGTGTTGTTGTACATCGTGCAGATGGTGCAACCTTTCTCTTTCCCCAGGACAAGCCGCACATCGCTGGCCTGGGTCTCTATATAGAGCAACGGGTCGCGCAGTGGTCTCTCCCTAACGTTATTGGGCAATACGAGCAGGGAGAGTTTGTCAGCTTTGGCAAACTCAAAGTCAGCCAACGTGGGTTCAGCTACAACAAAAATCTCTTGCCGTGGAGCGAGGTATATGGCGCTGATATCCTCTCGGCAGATAGCTCTCACATGAGCATCCGACAACGTGGGCAGAGTAGCGAGTGGCAATACATCTCCATCAACAATGTGCCAAACGTCTACCTGCTCAAGCTACTCGTCGAACACGCCGTCGCCAGCAATAGGGCGATTGCGCATTGAGGCCAAATCAAAAAGAATCCACTTAAGGAGTTTTGAGCAGGCACTGGGGCCGATAATCGTCCACCCTGAACGCTGCTCTTGCAAGAACTATTGCATGCCCTCATTGTTTATAGACAAGACCTCACCAGTATTTTACACAAGATCCTCTATTTTACGAAAGGGCAGAAGTGCGTGCCAAAAGCGCAGCAAGTACTGCCTGCTAAAACCGTTGAGAAGGTCGCCAGACATATTAGGAATCTTCCACACAATTGCTGTGGGAAATTTGCTCTCCTTCTGGATGTGATATAATGACCTAAAAGAAAACTGTTGATGACAGGCATGTCCAGTATGACTGTTGCTACAGATGGGAGGACAATAATTAAAACGGTTCCACGTGTACGCACGCGCAATCCACTCAGCAGTACCCTGGCTTTTCAACAAGATCCCGTGCAGTTTCTCTCGACGTTAGTCTCCGAGTATGGTGATATCGCTCGATTCGATCTGCTTGGGATACCTCTCGTTGTGATCAATCACCCTGATCACATCAAGCGTGTTCTACTCGATAACTACGCCAATTACGATAGGGATGTTTTACTGTATCGTATCGTCAGACCAGTTCTGAGAAACGGACTCCTTACCAATATTGGAGGTGAAAGCTGGCTTCATCAACGTCGCCTGATACAACCGGCTTTTCATCGGCACTACATTGCAACCCTGGGAACCTTGATGACTGATTTAGTGCTAGATATGGCGCAAGATTGGGAGAAGAAAGCAGAGCAGGATCAGCCTCTAAACGTTGCACAAGAGATGGAACACCTGACTATGCGTGTCATTTTTACATCTCTCTTCAGCACGGACATTGGTGAGAAGGAAGATATATTGGAACACTCAATGAACGTAGCTCGCGATGCACTGGGTGCTTTCGCTCGTTTTCCTTTTCCCCCCTTAAGTGTACCAACTCCATCTCATCTTCGATTACGATCAGCCATCAAGACAATGAATAAGGTTATTACTGACCTTATCCAGCAACGTATTCAAAAGAAGGGAGATACGAGAGACATCCTGTCAATGTTGCTGCAAACGATTGATGAGGAGAGCGGAAAAGGTATGGATCTGCAACAACTACGGGATGAGATCATAAATCTCATAGTGGGCGCATATGAAACCACAAGCAGTGCACTTGCCTTTGCCTGGTATCTCTTGTCACAGCATCCTGACGTGGAACAGCGACTGCATGAAGAACTAGATACGGTGCTCAAAGGTCGAACTCCAACCGTTGATGATCTCCCCAACCTCCCATATATGAGAATGGTCGTCGATGAAACCCTGCGTATCTACCCAGCGGGTTGGCAGGCAATGCGACGGGCACGGGCGAATGATGAAATCAACGGCTATGCTATACCCGCCAATACAATCGTCTTCTGGAGTTTGTACACGATGCACCGTCATCCAGCATTTTGGGAAAATCCTGAGCAATTTGACCCTGAGCGTTTCTCTCCTGAAAACGTAGCCAAACGTCCTCGCTCTGCATATATGCCTTTTGGTTACGGACCCCGTCTGTGCATCGGAAACTACCTTGCCCTTGCTGAAATGCAATTGACTCTAGCGACAATTGCACAGCGCTATCGATTAGTGATAGCTCCTGGATATCAAATGAAACCAGTAGCTGTCGTCACTTTACATCCTAAAGGAGGTCTGCCTATGTACGTAGAGCGGCGATGAGGAAACGCGTCTTCATCAAACACCCTCGATAGATAGCAAGTGTCTCGACACTTTTCATACAAAGGATATTTTTCATGCATAGTACACCTACGAGGAAGGCACACTTGAATGTCAAGCCAGGCGAAAAAACAATTCCCCGTGTTCGTGCACCCTATCCTTTAAGCAATACCTTTGCCTTTCGAGATGACCCTTTGCGTTTCCTATCGAAGGCAATTGCCGACTATGGAGATATATTTCAGTTTCGCCTGTTGCACGTTCCGATGGTTGTTATTAATCATCCTGACTACATCAAGCATGTCCTGGTCGATAATCAGGCGAACTATGACAAAGATGTCTTTCTCTTTCATGTTGTCAGACCAGTGCTGAGAAATGGCCTCATTGCGAATGTGGGAGGTGAAAGTTGGCTACGCCAGCGTCGTCTCACGCAGCCAGCCTTTCACCGTCAGCGCATTGCACTGCTGGGAACGCTGATGACCGACACGATCTGTGAAAAACTGGAGCAGTGGGAACGTGACGCGGAAAGCGGGCGCGCTCTTAATGTGACGGAAGAGATGGGGCACCTCACCTTGCAAATCGTGATCAAGTCGCTCTTTGGGGCGGAAATCATGGACAGGGCCTCTGTATTTGAGCAAGCGTTTACAGAAGCAAATAATATACTAGGTGGCTTTGTGCGCTTTCCTTTCCCTCCATTACGTGCACCCACACCATCACGGCAACGTCTCTGGAAAGCAATAGGCGAGATGAATGACATTGTCTATGGTATCATTCGCCGACGTCAAGATGGGGAAGACACTGGAGATCTCCTCTCATTGTTGATGCGAACGGTTGATGAGGAGACCGGGGAGGGAATGGATGTACAACAACTCCATGACGAAATCTTGAATGTTCTCGTTGGTGGATATGAAACCACGACGAATACGATCTCGTGGATCTGGTATCTATTAGCGCAACATCCTGAGATAGAAAAGCGAGTTCATGAAGAACTCGATCGTGTCTTAGCAGGACGAATTCCCACCGTTGATGATATTCCGCAGCTTACCTATACTCGTATGGTCATTGATGAAGCACTCCGTTTCTATCCTCCTGCCTGGCAACTTATGCGTCGTGCGCGTGAAGATGATGTCATCGCTGGCTATCATGTGCCGGCCAATACCACCTTTTTCTGGACCCAGTATACGATACACCGCCATCTAGATTTCTGGGAGAATCCAGATCGTTTCGATCCTGAACGGTTCTCGCCGGAGAATGTTGCCAAGCGTTCCCGCTTCGCCTATATCCCGTTTAGCTACGGACCACGTATCTGCATCGGCAATAATTTTGCGTTGACAGAAATTCATCTGGTCCTGGCAACGATTGCCCAGCGCTATCGCCTCGTCTGTCTTCCTGGACCGGCTGTAAAAACAGTTGCGTTAATTACGCTGCGCCCAAGCGATACCATTTTTATGCGTCTGGAACCCAGGTGAGCAGGGCTTTCTCATTCTAAAGAAGCGAGTAAGGAGCGTCGTGTCCCCGACGGGGTTCGGGGGCGAGAGAGTTCCCAAACTCTGTCTTTTTTTACGTGTCGATGCATGCAGAAAGCGCGAGTATGGGAAAGCGCTGTCCACGTAAGAGAGATGCATTGAAAGGAATTCTTTCTAAATTGAGAAGGAGAGCTTTATGGAAGCTATAACGATCCCACCAATCTTTTGTCCTTTTCCACCGGAAATCAATCCACATGTTGCAGTGGCACAGCAACACGTCCTGGAGTGGGTGGAATGCTTTGGGCTGATACAGAAAGAGAGTGCCCGGCAACGCTTTCTGAGAGCAGATTTTGGTCAGTTCGCTGCATGTACCCATCCAAGTATCGACATAGATGATCTCGCGTTAGTCAGTGATTGGTGCGCCTGGCTCTTTCTCGTCGATGATCAGTTTGACGATGGAACGCTGGGAACACACCTGGATAAAGCGCGAGAGGTCACAAAAGCATTCCTGGCAGTGCTCAGTAGTGAGAGGAACAACTCTCATCAGTCTCTAGACTCGTCTGATGGGCACTCTGCTGCTGTTGTTGCACTTGCCGATCTCTGGCAACGGACCCGCCCTTATGGGCAATCAGGTTGGTCTTTGCGCTTCTACCATCACGTCGCTGACTGTTTTGCTGGTGCTCAATGGGAAGCCCAAAATCGGATTCAAGGTACGATTCCCGATGTGAATGAGTACATAGAAAAGCGACGTGATACGGGCGCGGTCTATATCTGTCTGGATCTGATCGATATTACGAAGAGGATAAATCTGCCCAGAGAAATATATGAACATGCGACATTCCAGACGCTGTTAGATACGGCCAGTAACGTCATTTGCTGGTGCAACGATATCTTCTCGCTGGAAAAAGAGATCAAACGTGGTGAGTATCATAATCTGGTGCTGGTCGTCCGTCATGCAGATCAATCTTCGCTCCAGGAAGCACTCGACAAAGTAAACGACATGGTAACGGAAGAAATGCAGCAGTTTTTAGCAGCAGAGCAGCAGATACAGGGACTCTTTCCAGAGCACATAGAAGATATACAAACATACATAGATGACTTAAAATCGTGGATACGTGGTAATATAGATTGGTCAAGTAAAACACTACGTTACAGCTGGATAGAGGAAGCAAGTTCGAGAGAAAGTATCGAGTATATCGAAAGGATTGTTTGACAGAAGTGGCTTGTGGAGGAAAGAGTAGTTTTCCTCCACAAGAGACTTATCAAACATGCAATTGCCACCAATAGGGCGATTGCGCATTAAGGCCAAATCAAAAAATCCCATTTTTTGTGTAAGGTTTTGAGGTTTGGGCGCGACATACAGAAGGAAAGCTAAAGGGAGGAAATCCGAATGTATGTCTGATACAATAACATCTATGGATAATGAAAATAGTGCAATAGATAAAGATGGCCCAGTCGAAGAGGACACGTACACGACACTGGCAAGCGATTTAGAAAAGCTATTGGCAGAAGCGCGGCCTCGCCTCACACGTCTTGCTCTGGCGTATGGTGTTACGCCTGATGGGGTCGAGGATGTGGTGCAGGAAACGTTTGTAAACGCCTGGCAAGACCTTGCTCATTTACGCGCATCTAATCGCTTTGCAGCCTGGCTCAATGGCATTTGTCGCAATATGAGCATGCGTTGGATACGTGCACAGGGAATCATTGATCGTCGTCAGGACACATTCTCCTCATTCCAAACGGTACACGAGAGCGACATTGAGGTTTCTCCTGCGTTAGATCTTCCTGATCCACATCTGCTTGATCTGGCGGAAGAACTCAATCGTCAGGATCTTACGATGCTCCTTGATCAGGCAATGAAGCACCTCCCAGCTACTGCGCGTAAGGCTTTAGAGATGCACTATCTATCCGAAATGTCGCAACGCGAGGTCGCGTTGCAATTGGGTATGACGATTAATGCATTAGAGGTGAGGCTCCATCGTGCTCGCCGTCAATTACGCCAGGTTCTCAATCACGAATTGCGCGCCGAAGCAGAAGCTTTTGGACTCTCTCTTGATGATGAAACTGTGGCTCAAGGATGGCGTGAGACAAGTGTCTGGTGCTGCATCTGTGGCCGTCGGCGCTTGCAAGGTCTTTTTGAGTCCCTGCCCCAGGGTGATACGGGTCTCCGTCTGCGCTGTCCAGGCTGCTCCTCAAATACTGACATAGACATCATTCATACGAGCAATATGGTACCGTTTGCTGATGTACACTCCTTCCGTCCCGCCTTTAAACGTGTGCTACAGGTTGTGCCCTCCTTCTATGAGCAAGCGTTTGCGACAGGCTATCAACAGTGTCCACGTTGTAACGAGCTTGCACCATTAGGCAGTATTGAGCCTGAAATATTGCCTGCACCTTTTTATAAGCGCCTTGGTATTGCGCTCAACTGTCCTTCTTGCGGGAAGATTACGTCCAGTATCTTCTCGCTCTGTTTGACCTATCCTCCTGCCTATCAATTTGTGATGCAGCACGAACGCTGTATTCTAGAGCCGGAGGAGCTTATCGAATACGAAGGACAAGCCGCGATACTTGCGTGTATAAGCGGTGTGTTGACTTCGGTGCAAATCACGCTGATACTTCATCGCCAGACGCTTCAGCTGCTTGCCAGTTTTCAAAAATAGGCTCGCTTTCTTGCTTCCCAGGCTTACTAATCTCTGACATGGAGCCGGTTATCCTGTTTCTCATTCTTACACTATTGTTGAAGTTACAACAGACCTTTAATAGCAATAGATAACTAGATCAAGAAATGGTTATCTTCCATTGATGGAAGGAGAACTACTATGTCTTTCTTACGTCGTCTGACATCATTCGCACTCGCTCAAATGATACTTGAAGTCGCAGCAGTTGCTGTCCTTATCATCTTACTCCAATCATTGCTGAACATATTCCCTACCACGTTTCTCCAGAGCACATTTGGGGCTACGCTCACGAATGTCCTGTATGCCTGCGCTATCTTTGGCGTATTGTTTCTGGCAAGTCGGAGGCTTGAAAAGCGTCCGCTCTCCGCAATGGGATTGCCACGGCAGGGTCTGGGACGTCCACTCTTGCTTGGTTTTCTGCTCGGCGGTGGTTTGATGAGTGCTGTCATTGTCGTGCTAGCATTAACCGGTTGTTATCATATTACCGGTATTGGGGCGCTCGCTGCTGTCCAGTTCGCTGTGTTCGTGGTCTCATTGGCGCTGCTTGCCTTGTTCCTTTTGAGAAACAAGGGGAAAAGGAAGATAGGTTTCTTCTATTACCTATTCTTTATTTTTCTTGGATTTGGCATCTTTCCTGTAGCGGCCTCTCTTCTTCTCTTGCTGGCCGCAGCACTACAGGAAGAACTGGTGTCTCGTGGGATGATCTTCCGTTTAGTGGAACGCGCTCTTGGCTCATGGATTGCGATAATCCTTAGCGCGCTTGCCTTTGGCGTACTCCACCTGGCAAATCCAGGCGCAACTCTGGTAAGTACACTGGCGATTGTGTTCACAGCCGGAGTTATTACGGCCGTCATCTATCTGTTGACGCGTAGCCTATGGTGGGCGATTGGATTGCATCTGGGCTGGAACTTTTTTGAGGGTCCCGTCTTCGGTGCACAGATCTCAGGACATAGCGGATATGGAGGCTTCTTCTCGGCTTCTATTACAGGCCCTCAAGCGTGGACGGGGGGAGCATTTGGTCCAGAAGCCGGGCTGGTAGCTCTCCTCATTGTTGGCTCGGTTGGATTTCTGCTTTGCATGCGAGCGGCACGTCAGCATCAGATTGTGCCGCTTCGCGGGCGACAGCGGGCTTCTCAAGCAGCACAATCAGAGATCACAAAAATCTTAACAGACACCGAAACCATTTTGCCGCAACCAGAAATCACAAAAATTTTAACAGACGTTGAAACTACTTCTAAATGAACTCTATTGTAGGCGGGAAGGCACAGCGTGGAGTGGATTGGTGATTGCCAATCCAGGTGAAGTGCATATTATAATAAGGGCATGACAACACCACGTTCCGAATTTATCCATGGGATGCGCGATGAACTGCCGATCCTACTTGGGGTCTTGCCCTTCGGTATCATCTATGGAGTCGCAGCTCTAAGCGCAGGGATTCCCGCCAGCATTGCGCAGGCAATGTCAAGCATCGTTTTTGCAGGCTCGGCACAATTCGTCATTACTCAGCTTGTTACAGCGAGCACTCCTGCCCTGGTCATCATCCTGACCATCTTTATTGTGAATATTCGTCATATGCTCTATAGTGCTTCCGTAGCCCCTTATACGCAGAAGTTGCCGTTCCTGTGGAAATGTTTGCTTGCCTATCTGTTGACTGACGAGGCGTACGCTGTTACAATTCTGCACTACCAGAAGGATAGTGATGGAAGGCATAAGCACTGGTATTTTCTGGGAGCTGGGCTGACACTGTGGGCAACCTGGCAGCTAAGTACAGCCGCCGGAATATTTCTGGGAGGACAGATACCGGAAAGCTGGTCGCTGGACTTCACGCCGACATTGACGTTTATCGCCCTGGTCGTGCCTGCTTTACGAGATAGAGCCAGCACAAGTGCCGCGCTTGCGGCAGTATTTGCCGCCCTACTGGCATTTGCACTTCCTCTAAAGTTAGGAATAGCGGTCTCAGCTCTGATCGGCATTGCTGTTGGGTTGCTGGTAGAGGGAAGAAGGACAAAGCAGGAAATGGAGAAGTGAATATGTCACAGGGCTTACTCTGGATTACTATCATTGTCATTGGCGTACTGACTTTCGCAATTCGCCTTTCCTTTATCCTCTTCATCGGCAGGATGCAGATCGCACCGATATTGCAGCGAGCGTTGCGCTTTGTACCGATTGCCGCACTCTCTGCCATTATCGCACCTGCTCTCTTCTTGCCCAGAGGCTCTCTGGATCTCTCGCTCGGCAACGTCCGTCTGCTCGCAGGTCTCGTCGCAATACTTGTTGCCTGGCGTACAAAAAACGTGCTGCTGACGATAGCGGCTGGTATGGCCTGCCTACTGCTGTTGCAAATAGTGATGCAAAGGCATTAGAGGAGAGTGATGTGCTATGCAACATGGATTTTTGCTGCAGCGTATTGTGGATGATTTGAAACCCGTACGCGGTCTGCGAGCGGTGGTGCTTGGTGGATCGTACGCAAGCGGTTCTCAGCGAGCAGACTCAGATATTGATATCGGGCTTTATTATAACGAGAAGGAGCCGTTGGATATCACGCATATTCGTGCAATAGCCTCGCAACTCAATGATACTCCTGATCCAACTGTGACTGAACTGGGAAAATGGGGAACGTGGGTGAATGGTGGAGCGTGGCTAACGATTGAGGGGCAGCGTCTCGATTTTCTCTACCGAAACATAGATTTTGTCTCTGCAACCCTAAACCATTGCAATGCGGGCCGTATTCAATCCGATTACTGGCAGCAGCCTGCATACGGTTTTCACAGCTATATGTATTGTGCGGAGACCGCTATCTGCCAGCCCCTCTATGACCCTGACCGTGTCATCGACGCGCTCAAAGCGCAAGTTGCTAGCTATTCACCTCGGCTTCGGCAAACTATTCTCAAGAACTTCCTCTGGGGTGCGCGCTTCACGCTCGACAATACCTACAAAGCTGCCTCGCGCGGGGAAGTCTATATCGTTGCTGGCTGTCTGGGACGGGCTATACACTGTCTGGTTCAGGTGCTCTACGCGCTCAACGAAACCTACTACATCAGCGAGAAGAAATTGACTACTGATATCACCTCTTTCACTATCCGACCAACCCGTTTTCTAAAAAGAATTGCTGCTCTATTGGGTGCAGTGGGAACTACTAGCACACAATTGCAGGAATCGCTGGATCAGGCTAATGCACTTTACGATGAAGTTTCAGCTCTTGTAGATGAGATTACTAAAGGGGATGCACATGAACATTGAAATGAATAAGGCAGTGGTTCAACGCTCTATAGAGTTATGGAGTGCTCAAGATACATTAAGCTGGGCACTTCAGCTTGGGCTTGTAGTCAAACGTCAGTAACTTGTGAGTGTCTCTCAAGGACGTGTATGCTCTGATACCTCGAAGTAACAGTGATAGGGATCGGCAGGATCAATAAAGACAACCACAGGATCGCCAGGGCGATATGAGTAAGCGATAGCGCGTGGGAGAGCCTGACTGGTCAGGTTGTACGAGCGCTCTGTCTGCGGGTCTCGCCAGGCCGCGTGTAGATAAGCCTTAGTACCCGTGTCGTTGTCATCACGCTCACTGATCTCTGTTACCGTGGCAGTAACACGGACGCCCAACGAGCGGATGCGCTCGGCCTCTCGTTCATCTGCATACTGTTGCGCAACGTAGAGCAGGAGCGCACCCACAACCAGTGCAAAGCCACCAAGCAAAGCCCAGGCAATACTTGAGTTCTCGTAAGAGCCTAGTGAGGTTACAGCAACAATCCAGGCCACCAGGCCGAGTGTAATAAAAACTCCTCCCACTATCCGCAGAATGGTTGAAGCTGATATAGGTAAACTCATTCGGCAACTCCTGAGCATTTAATCTCTATGATTGGGCATGTGATATTTCTATCTGCCACTCGTATTCGCACTCCATTCTATATAATAACAGATGTGCCCAGTATCTGCCTTGCATGATGCTGGTTATCTTTGCGCTGCCAGTTCGTTAATTGGTGCAGGAGATTCGTCGGCTATGTAGAGTGCACAGGGTTTGCTGTCGAGAACGAAGCCATAGCCGACCCTGGTGCAGATGTCGAGAAGGGCATAGACATAGGGCCGCGTTGCAATAAAGGTAGAGATAAAAGGCTGGAGCTACCTTCTTCAAACTCAGTCAAAAAACGCTTGCGTATGACGTTACGTCATCTTCTATACTGCGAACAGAAAGGAGGTAGCACCTGGTGTCACGATTCTATTCGACCGGTCAGTTTGCAGAGAAGGCGTCGGTGTCAATACGCACACTGCGGTATTACGATCAAGTGGGATTGCTCTCGCCCTCGCGGTATACGCAGGCTGGATTTCGTCTGTACACAGATGAAGATCTGGGAAGTCTTCAGCAGATTCTGGCGCTGAAGTTTCTCGGATTCTCACTGGAGGAGATCAAGCTGCTGCTCCAGACGGGGCCGATACAGCTTCAGGAGGTGCTGGCTCAGCAGAAGGTGATGATGCAAGAGAAACGCGCGCAGCTCGATAGCATCATTCGCGCTGTTGAGGAGACCGAAGAGCTGTTGCGAACACAGCAATGCACATGGGAATCTATTGCACACGTGATCCAGGTGATCCAGATGGAACAGCAAAAAGACTGGGTGAAGAAATACTTCACTGACGAACAAATTCAGAGCATGGAGAATATATCGCGTCAGTCGTACTCAGACGAGGCACGTCAGAAACTTGCCGCGCGAGGTCCCTGGACTGAGGAGGATCAGCGCGTTGCGAGCCAGCAGTGGGGGACTGTTAGCTCCGAGCTAAAGCGACTCGTTGCGGAAGGGAAAGACCCGGCTAGCCCTGAAGCGCAAACTGTAGCGAGGCTCTACAGCGAGCTGATCTTCCAGTTTACTCAGGGTGATCCCGATATTCAATCCGGCCTCAACAACTGGTGGCAGAACCTGAACGAGATGTCTGAGCAGCAACGACCGATGCAACTTCCATACAATAAGGAGGAAGCAGAGTTCTTAGGCAAAGCTCTGGAGGTGTATAAGCAACATCAAGGGTAAT
>DAOUDD010000065.1:0-15938 GCA_034431765.1 Ktedonobacteraceae bacterium
GAAGACAGCGTTTTCGTGCGCATCGACGAACACCACTCTGGCTACACTCCTCAGCGTGAGGCCTACGACATTGTCGTCCACATCGGAAATCGCACGCTTCAACAGCGTGTTAAAGCCGGCCAGCGCCAGGTTGAAATTCAGTTGTAAGACTATAAGAAAATAATTGCATCCTGAGGGCGAACTCTCTCAGGATGCAATTCCAATCATTCATCGCTCTTTGTTCTTAATAAATATTTAACCCCACGCTGACGTACTTTGTATATAATTTTTACAGCCCGATATTTATGCTTCAGGAGGGATAGTATGCCAATAGAGGGTCTCAATCCAAGGGAAGCCCAGGTTCTTCAGCGTTTACAGGATGTCCAAGCACGCATCGAACA
The DNA here is from genome assembly GCA_034431765.1 of Ktedonobacteraceae bacterium. Classification (GTDB taxonomy): domain Bacteria; phylum Chloroflexota; class Ktedonobacteria; order Ktedonobacterales; family Ktedonobacteraceae; genus DASYAN01. The sequence goes on from DAOUDD010000065.1 coordinate 381, forward strand.
CGACCTGGCTGCGACAGATGACCCGATGCTCAAACGCATCGAGGTCAGCGCTGCTACCATTGTTGCTCTAACCCTCGTCAACGAACTCCTGCCAGAGCCAGTACAAGTACAGGTGCGCGAACTCCTTGCACTACATACAGACATCTGGAATGCTGATGCGCCTCCCCTCTCTGGACAGACTCCACGCAAACCCATCGGTCGGCGCTTCCTGGATCGCTTACATTTCTCCTGACACAGCTTCGATGTGTATGATAATTGCAATTATTCTACTAAATAGCAGATAAATAGCAGACGGGAGATCGCTAGATTATGAACCCTTCACCCTCTATTCGCGGCGTACTCCTTGACATTGATGGCGTGCTGCACGTAAGCATGCAGGCTGTTCCGAGAGCAGCCGAGACGCTCTCCTGGCTCCACGAGCACGGCTACCCCTTCTGCTGCGTCACCAACACGACGACGCTCTCACGTGCCGCACTCGCGCAAAAGCTCCAATCAATCGGACTACCACTTGCAGAGGAAACCCTGCTCACCGCACCAGCCGCAACTGCACAGTATATCCGTCAGCACTACCCCGGCAAACGCTGCTGGATACTGACGAAAGGCGATACAGGTGAGGATTTCGCTGATATCCCTACCGTGCCTCTCATTGCTACAGGCGCAGATGTCGTTGTGATCGGTGGCGCGGAAGAGCTGCTCACCTACGAGAACATGAATATCGCCTTTCGCCTGCTCATGGATGGCGCGGTCTTGCTCGCCATGCACACGAATCGCTACTGGCGCACACGTGACGGTCTCCAGCTCGATAGTGGCCCCTTTGTGCGCGCTCTGGAAGTGGCAACGGGCAAAAGGGCAACCGTTCTGGGCAAACCTGATCGCGCCTTCTTCGAGCAAGCGCTCAACAGCATCAACGTTCCAGCTTCAGAAGCCCTTATGGTTGGCGACGACATCGAGAATGACATCCTTGGCGCGCAACAGGCAAGGATGCGCGGCATCTTCGTTCTTACCGGCAAGCACCCAGCCGACTCTCCACTTTTGCGATCGGTCCACCCCGATGCGATTTTGCCCTCAATCGCAGATCTGCCGGATTATCTTATGAATTTGCGTTGACATGATATAGTTTCTCTATACTCATCAATACAGAAGGAGTTTTCACTTGCTAAACAATGCCTTTCCTCAGCGTTCATGGGAGGTTCTCTTGCTCGGCGGCCCTTCGGGAGTTGGCAAGACGAGCGTCAGCTACCGGCTGGCCCATCACTTTGGAATTGGTATCACGGAGGTGGACGATTTCCAGGTCATCCTCGAACGTGTGACGACACCCACAGAATAGGGTTAGAACAACGATTCAGCAGGCACGGCAGGCACAACAATAAAACTGTAACTTCTTTCCATCCTCACTCGTAGAAATTATGTTCGACTTCACGTCGGACTGCTTTTGTGTGAGCTTGTGGATTTGGGGCGATACACTCATCTCGTTCAGTTGCGCGTCAGCCAGTTCCAGGTCGTTCTGCCGACAAACGATTGAGCCAGGTGAGCACATACTCCTACACCACGGCTACGCCTTCAGGGTCGTGCATCTCTTGTAGAGAATTGCCGATCTTCCTCAGCTTCCGGGGATCTCCCTGGAAGCTGCACCGCCAGAACTCTTCTCCATGTTCTAAACGAACGCTTTTATTCTCCCCCAAAAACGTCGGCTTCTCTCTCCTTCACCTCCTGGCACGCGCTTCAGAGCTAGAGGGGAGCGGCAGCAGATTTTATTGCGCCGATGGTTTCGGCATTCACTCACGCTCGGCATCGGCTTTCCCGGCCAGCATCCTACTCGCCTCTGATACCCAGATTACTTTGTTAAACCGCATCGTGGCATCCGTTACGTCAAACATTTTGTCACGTCCACCCGCAGTAGCACTAACTCCTACTCGCCGTTGTCAATGGAAGCGTGACATGATATAGTCGTAGACGTACGGAAGTTCTACAATTTTAGAGATCAGTTTAGGAAGCAGGGTATTTTCGTAGCATGGCTTCTTCAGGAATACGACGCAAGACAGCAGCTTCTGCAACACCACAGGCACACTTCTCTGCCAACCCGCAACAGGCGGCGGCAATCGCACATAAAGATGGACCAGCAGCATTTATTGCGGCTGCAGGCACCGGCAAGACCGCTATCCTCGTGCAACGACTCGTCCGTCTGATCGCCGACGAGGGCGTTCCACCCGAATCTATTCTCTGCGTGACCTTCACACGCGCGGCAGCCGATGAGATGGAGAAACGCGCGGCAAAGGCGCTCAAGCTACGCGGCAAAACGCTCAAGGAGATTAAGCCGCTCCGCGTCGTGACCTTCCACGGTCTCGGACATCAGATGCTGCGTGAGAAGCTGCAATGGACCCCTCTAGAACTCAACCAGCGCTTGATCAGCGGCGAACCCCGACAGTGGCTCTCCGAAGACATTACTCGTCCCTGGCGCAGCAATCGCACACGTGGGATGAACTGGGATGTTGAGATCGCCGATGTGCTGCGCGCGGTTGACCGCGCCAAAGAGGAGCTGATTCGCCCCGATCAATCAAGCGAGTTCTTCTCGCAGGAACTCTCTATCGAAGCGGAGCTGGCCGCACGCTACCAGGAGTTTTTCACACTCTACGAGGCCACCAAGCAAAAAGAGAAGCTCTACGATCTCTCTGATCTGATCTATGTGCCACTGATTCAGCTCGAAAGCAGCCCGAAGTACCGCAAAACCTGGCAGGGACGCTACCACTACCTGCAGGTCGATGAGACACAGGATACCAACCCGTCACAATACAAGCTCATCCAGTATCTTGCTGCGCCCAAACACAATGTCGTTGTCGTGGGCGACCCGGACCAGGCAATCTACCAGTTCCGCGGTGCCAGCCCGGAAGCCTCGATTCTTTCGTTCCAGACGATGTATCCCAAAGGTACCATCTACCGCATCGAGCACAACTATCGCTCGACTCCGCAGATTCTCGAAGCGGCCAATCGCTTGATCGGCCACAATGATGTGACCCCCGGTTTCGAGAAGGTGCTCCGTCCCACACTCGCGGATGGCGCTCCTGTCGTCGTCACCGCCTACGATGATCAGGAGGCCGAGGCCGAGGGGATTGCCGAGCGCATCGAGCGGCTGGCTCGCGATTGGAAAGAGCACCTGGCAGATCTCTCCTACAAAGATATCTTCGTGCTCTCACGCACCAACCACCAACTCTCTTCGTTAGAGATCGCCCTCGCGCGCCACCGCATCCCCTACCGCGCCGCCGGCGGCTCCTCGTTCTTCAAGCGCAAGACGACGCGCGATATGCTGGCCTATCTTGCCCTCGTCGATGGCGTGCGCGTCTACCAGGACTACCTCGCCGCACGCAATAGTGAGCAGCCACTTAAGTGGGATGATGTGTTCACCCCCGTCCATTGTGGCGAGCAGAACAATGCCTTCCGCACGGTCGCCAATATCCCATCGCGGGAGTATTTCACACGCACGGGCAAGACAGCACACCGCTTTACCCCCTCGTTCTACGCCACGCTCTCTGCCTATGCTGGTGGTCGCCCACTGCTGCAATATTGCACCGATCACGCCTACAACGTGCCCAAAGAACATCAGCTAGGCGTGAAAGACTTCGTTGCGCTGATCGAACGCACCTGGCAGAAATGCGGCAACCACCCCGACGAGGCAATCAAGCTGCTGCGTCAGTTCGCCTACGATGTGCACCTGCGCCACTACGATAGCAAGCACAAGGAGGAGAAAGAGGAGGCCGAGGAGGAGAGTCCGCAGCCCAAAGAGGAGATCAAGCTGGAGGCACGCTACGATGAGTTAGAAGAGCTGATCCAGTTTGCCCAGAAACATCACACGATCCGTCACTTCCTGCAAGCGATGGCGCGGCTCAAAGAGCAGGCCGAGGATAGCAGCAAGAATAAGCGCGATTGCGTCAACCTGCTCACTGTACACAGATCGAAGGGCCTGGAGAGCCCTGTCGTCTTTGTGATAGGCATGACCGAGGGAATCTTTCCACACAAACGCTCCTACACCTTGGCAAGCGAGGATGGTCCGATCATTCTCTCCGGCCTCGCTGAAGAGCGGCGTCTGGCGTACGTGGCCTTCACACGCGCGCAAAAGCAGCTCTTCCTCTCCTCCATCCTGCGCTACCGCAACAGTGACGCGGTGCCCTCACGCTTCATCCAGGAGGCCGGTCTCTCGCCCACCGATGAAGATGGCGTGCTCAACCCCTACCTCTTCCAGCGTGACGGCACACCGCGCAAGCTCAGTCCACTCGTCGAAACGCCCACGCTGTTTGATTAATCTAACGCAATGCGAAAAGATATGAGTCATCCCGAACATTTGAAAAAGGTGCCAAAACGTGGGGGACGTCGCGATCAAGCGAATTGCCGGTTGTGAAAGATGCGCGTAGTGGAGGACCTTGTGCCCTCCTTCGCTACAGCCCATGCAAAACGGTAGGCTACATGTTCAATAGGAGTGTCATAGCTAAAGCCTCCGTTCCCAGTACCATTCTCCAGCGTTGTATCACCCTGGAAGTCTTTCGTGTAAACGGTACTCTCCAAATTCCTATCACACCCTATGTCATTATGATAGTACCCAATCGTTTGAACACGTACAGATCTTGATACGGCACAGCATTCGCATTTATAGCATTAATTTCAGTACTCCAGGCAGTGGGACAATCCCAGGCAACCTTCTGGCTACTATCACTTCCATCACCACTGCTATTATAACCATGTAACAGCAAGACACTTCCATCAACCGGTGAATTAGCCTTTGCTTGCTTGTGTTGAGCAACAAGACCTGTAAGAGAACTAAAAATAGCTAGTAACACGATAACAATCAACGCGATGCGCCGTGGAGACCGCTTAAGTGCTCAGCCTAAATTCTTCACTATGACTACTCCTTTATACAACAGGACAACTACTCTTCCTTGATAGAACAAGTATATCGTGAAAGGAGTTCAAACGGAACGACAAGAACATAACAGATAGAGATACCATACTTATCATTCTATGGTATAGCGACTGGCTCACTCCCATACGCACCAACGTAAGATTGGACTATTACATCACTGCACGCTCACATCAACTAGCAGTCTAGCACAACTTGTGGTACTATTGACAATAAGCTATTTCTCGCCCTATTGAGGGATGATTCTCCCTTTCTCGGTACGGAAACACAGCGATATATATACAACCAAAGGAAGAAACTATGACAATTATGTCTACATATGATCATTCTTTTTTCACAGATCTTGCAGCACGTCTGACCGGCCAGATCATCCTCCCCGAAGATGAAACCTACGAACAGGTGCGCCAGATCTGGAATCGAGGCGTCACAACTCGCCCGCTAGCCTTCATTCGCTGTACCACTACTCAGGATGTCATTCACGCTGTTCGCTGGGTACGCTCGCATGGACTCCCGCTCTCTGTACGCGGGGGTGGACACGATTTTGCCGGACGAGCTTTGCGTAAGCATGGCGTTGTGATTGATTGCTCCCTGATGAGGAGGGTCAGCATCAATCCAGAGACACGGACCGCCCGTATTCAGGGAGGAGCGACTGCTGGGGACCTCATCGGAGCCGCACAGAACTATGGGCTAGCGACAACCACAGGCAGCGTCTCTACCGTTGGGATGGCTGGATATACGCTAGGAGGTGGATATGGGTCTCTCATGGGGGCGTATGGACTGGCTGTTGATAACCTGTTGTCGGCACAAGTAGTCACTGCCAATGGAGAGCTGGTGAATGCAAATGCGGAGGAGCACGCGGACCTGCTCTGGGGACTGCGCGGTGGTGGCGGCAACTTCGGTGTCGTTGTTTCTCTGGAGTTCCGCCTTTATCCTCTCACAACAGTCGTCTCTGGAATGGTACTGTATCCCTTGGAGCAGGCGAGAGCGGTGTTACGCCGTTTTAATGATTTCCTGGTAACAGCACCTGATGAAGTAACGGTTCGGTCTGGATTCCTTACTATGCCCAATGGGCAGTCAGCGCTCTCTTTCTCATCTGTCTATTGCGGTCCTCCCGAAGCAGGTGAGCAGGCACTCGCCCCACTACATACCCTTGGCAAACCGCTGATGACATGGGTTGAGCCTATTGCCTATAATTCATTTATTCGTCAACGAGATGCGGATGTTTCCAACGATCATCACTACTACATCCAGACACGATCGTTACCTGAGTTACAAAGCGAGACCATCGAAGCTCTTATCGAGCAGGGGTTGCCACTTACCTCTCCTTTTTCGTCCATCGGGCTGTACCATTTTCATGGAGTTCCTGGCCGCGTGAGCGCATCTGAGACCGCTTTTGCGCATCGTCAGAATCATCTGATGGTTGAGTTGATTGCAGCCTGGGAATCCCGGTCGGTGGATGAAGAGCACAGGCATATCCAATGGGCGCAGAAGCTCTCGCAGGCACTTGCCCCTTATGCTCTCAAAGGAGGATATATCAATATTCTGGATGAGCAGGAGCGCATTCTACTCGCCTTTGGCTCCAACTATGAGCGGTTGCTTGCGCTCAAACGTACCTATGATCCAGAGGATGTGTTCTCATCCACCACCGGACATATTGTCCCAACTGCTTGTGAGAATGATCGAAATGCGAGTTGCGAGTAAGACTCTCTTCTGAGATGGACAACAAAAGACTACTGTACCATGATCTGAATAAGAGCACTACTCTGGCAAGGAGGAAGCAGATACATCTCGTTCTGTATTGCAATTCCCCTTAGTATAATTGTAGTGGGACTGACTCATCCTTATGCATTTTGTATTGAATGCATAGGGGTTGCCTGTACCATCGCCATCGGTACAGGTAGCGTAGCGATCTGAACTGCGCTATGCTCGTATTTATTCGCGTAAACGCGCTCACTACAAAGAACCCCACGCCGCTTAAACGGCTCAGGCGCTTCCTGTTGCAAACGCTCACGCACACGCGTTTTGTATGCCAGGGGAGATGTGTAAAATGCATCTTCCAGAGGGAGCGTGTAGAGAGGATTATAGACCCACTCAGGAACTGGCAAGTCATACAGCTTGCACAGGTACTCGACCGAGGCAGCACAAAAAGCCGCCCACTGCCGCTCTTCCAGCGTTGCAGCAGATGGCAGCAAAACCGGCTCCCTGACCAGTTCGACACGTCGATCAGGAAAGTTCCCATACCAGTCGTGCGAGAAGTCTCCAATGGCAACCCATGGATCTTCCCCGGCACAGATCTCCCGGTACGCAACCGCTATCGTTTGTAGGATATTTGCCGCGAACATATATCTCCCTCTCTCAGTTTCAGTATAACTCAAAAAAGAGAAATATAACAGCTTTTCCACCCCAAATCCAGAGTTATTTAATTTTCTTTCTTTTCAACGTAAGCTTCAGGATCAGTTCTGCTACATGTGTCTAGAAGCTTGATAAAATATTTCCTCTACCTTTTTCTACCTCCATGAGTATGAAAATGATATACTGCACATATAGCTAAAAAAAGTGGAGAGTTCTTTCGTCAGAGTGGGCGATAGAGCGTAGGAGTGCTAGCAAATCCTGGTAACGAGCATCGAAAACTATTGATAAGAAAAGATAGATCGAATATTTTGAGTTACAACTGTTATAACAACTTTGCGGATTTTTTATAAAATATAGTGATGAGGAGGCAATTCATGTTAGAAGCGAGATATAGTAGCGGTGAACACCTTGATAAGGTTCCGGGTTGGCACTCTGAAGAAGCCCCTTGGAAGATCCGGCATATTATGCTTATGCTGAAGCGGCACCATCTGGAGCCGCAAACAATATGTGAGGTAGGATGTGGGTCTGGTGAGGTACTGCGACTATTGCAGCAGCGCATGAGCGAAGAATGTCAATTCTGGGGCTACGACATTTCTCCGCAGGCGATTGCTCTCTGCGAAAAGAAAGCCAATGAGCGGCTTCACTTCAAACTGGCGGATATCCGTAAAGAACAGGATCTCTTTTTCGACCTCATTTTAGTGCTCGACGTTATCGAGCACCTGGAGAACTACTTCGACTTCATGCGCGATATCAAATCCAGGAGCCGTTATGCGCTCTTCCATATTCCTCTGGAGGTCTCGGTGCAAGCCGTATTGCGTGGCAAGACCTTTATCAGGACGCGCAATCAGCATGGCCATCTGCACTACTTCACGAGAGAAACGGCGTTGCGCACAATGGAGGATATCGGATATGAGGTGCTCGATTACTCCTATTCACCCGAATTTGAAATGCCCACAAAAATGCTGCTGACCAGACTGGCAAAAGTTCCCCGCAAGCTCTTGTTCACACTCCATCCAGATTGGGCAGTACGAATAATGGGTGGCGCTCGCTTGCTGGTACTGGTAAAAAATACTATGGACAGCGAGCAATCCTGAGTCGGAGGAGAGGGGCAAGCCTCTCCTGGATGTGTTGAGCCGAATGGATACGGCTTCGCAGCTGCTGATTCCAGCAGGTATTGCCTCACCCGTGAGAGACCTTCCCTGCACAGGTACCTACCGTAAGGTGCTCCGAGAGGTTGCACCAGCACAGGTCAACCAGGTCCTCATGTGAATTCCTTCCTATTGATTTGCGAAAGCGGCTTTCTGACACGCTGTTTTCGCGACTATGGGACTGTTATGCGATTCCTATTCCTCAAATAGATCATCTAGAGTGACATCTGTTCGATACTCTCGCTGTGCCACTCTATCAATGTAGCGATCAAGTATCTGTTGCGCTTTTTCTCGCGTCTGCACTTGAAGGCGTTGCAGCAAAGCCTGCACGTCGTTATAATCACGCTCCCGAAATCCAATGAGCTTCATCGCCAGAATAAAGTCAGCCGGGGGCATATAGATTTCGAGGGCACCATACTTGCGCCACAAATGTAGGAGTTCTGGTGCAGGCTGTAACTCGCCCAAAATACCAAAGGCAGCATCATTAAACCAGTCTCGTTTGAGTCCATTGCGATCAGCAACAGCTCGTATAGCAGTCAGAATCGCCTTTGTTTTGCTATCTGGATGAGACGAGGGCACAAAATTCAGCGGAAAAATATCAATATCCTGTGTGCTTCTCCGACAGCCAAGCATCAGCAACATATATGCACCACCTACAACCAGCACCCGCACCGGAGCTACCACCTCTCGTGCCAGCAATTCCTCTCCCAACTGCTGCAACAGTGTCTCGATCTCCTGAGCCTGCAAATTTTTCCCTCGTGCCATTTCGCCCTCTCCAATTCTTCTCTTGTTGGCTTTCCATTTTAGCACCTCTAGAGAAGTAATGGAGCATCAGAACGTACCCTCGACATCATCAGCCATTTATGGCGCGAAAAATCGGAGCCACTTTATGCACACTTTTACAAATTATTCCGGTCACCCATCTGCAATTCATCGCCTGTTCAGGCTACACTGCCGCCAGCCTCACATCTTCTCTATTATGTACAAAGTATACAAAATAAATTCCCTTCAGCGAGCCTCATTTTCAGTAACTTGTGTTACACTTCCTCATAGACGATCATAATCTCGCTATAACGGAGAAAATAGGCTTCATCTTAAAAATTTAGTTCTTCATGCCCATTGACTTCTTCCCCGAACTTATGTATTCTTTAGACACGAATGTAACAAGTGTTTCATTTCTCTCTTTTTGAAAGCACGTGTTATTAAGGGTGAAATGAATAAGGCACATTCTCTGAAATACTCTACCCCCTGCAATGAAGCGTGGGCCTGTTGTCACTGCCCGACAACGACAGAGCTTACGGTACTCATGCTGCTTCAAGCATAGAGATACATTGAGTACACTGAACACTCCTCTCTGTACGAGAGTTTTTGTGTTCAAGCGCCTATCCTCACATTATTAAAGGAGTAATCATTCATGCAGGTTCGCTCACGACATTATCTCTTTTCTCCTCTTCTATTCACGCTTTTGCTGCTCACATTTGTTATGGGTGCATGTGGCAATACTACAAGCGATACAGGTACATCAGCTAATTCGACGCAGAGTAATACGACGAGCAATCCTATTACTGTTCATCTTGGCTATTTTCCCAATATCACGCACGCAGTTGCACTGGTAGGTGTTGCGCGCGGTACATTTCAGCAAGCCCTTGGCAAGAACACATTGGACACCAAAACATTCAATGCCGGTCCTGACCTCATCAATGCGCTCTTCTCCGGCGATATCGACCTTGGCTATGTCGGCCCTAATCCTGCCGTCAATGGCTATATCAAGAGTCATGGACAGTCGCTGCGCATTATCACGGGAGCCTCTAGCGGAGGTGCGCTCTTTGTCGTCCGTCCAGAAGCTAACATCAAAAGTGCAAAGGATCTAAACGGCAAAAAACTGGCAACGCCACAGAAAGGCGGCACGCAGGACATTTCGCTGCGCCACTACTTGCAACAAAACGGTCTCAAGTCAGCCGACGAAGGTGGCAGCATCGAGATTCTTCCTACCGATAATAAACTCATTCTTAACGAATTCAAACAGGGGCAGATCGACGGGGCCTGGGTACCCGAGCCGTGGGCCTCACGCCTGATTCTCGAAGGCAAGGGTACTGTTCTTGTCGATGAGCGCACACTCTGGCCTGGTCGCAAGTTTGTCACCACGAACGTTGTGGTACGCAAAGAGTTCCTCGACCAGCACCCCAACGTGGTAAAGCAATTTCTGCAAGCTCACGTCGAGACTGTTCAGTATATCAACTCGCACCTCGCAGACGCGAAGAAGCTTGTGAATGATCAACTCCAAAAACTGACGAACAACTCGCTCGCAGATAAAGTGCTCGACCAGTCTTTCCAGAACCTGGATATCACTTATGATCCGCTTGCGAAATCACTTTTCAAAGCATCAGACGATGCCTTTGCACTCGGCTTTCTGAAGGAGAAGCCAGATAAAAAGATCTACGATCTTTCTCCGCTCAATTCCGTTCTGAAGGACAAAAACTTGACACAGGTCTCAGCAGGATAAGGGAGGAACGCTATGGGTCAGCAAACGATTACACATGCTTCTGTAGAAGAGAAGAGCCAGATATCTTCTCCAGAGAGTAGAGCGCTACGCGTTGAAAATGTCAGCAAGACATTTGTCAGCGAGGGACGCAGTGTAGAAGCGCTTCGTCCCGTTAATCTGGATGTGAAGCCAGGCGAGTTTGTCTGCTTCCTCGGTCCCAGCGGCTGCGGCAAATCGACGTTGCTCAGCATCATCGCTGGGCTGGAACAGGCTGGCAGCGGCAGGGTGCTGGCAAACGGGAAAGAGGTTACTGGTCCAGGAACAGATCGTATCCTGCTCTTCCAGGAGGCTGCGCTCTTTCCCTGGCTCGACGTGCGCGGGAACGTCGAGTTCGGTCTGCGCCAGGCAGGAGTGCAGGGTCGCGAACGCACCACCCTTGCACAGAAATTCATCGACATCGTCAACCTGACCGGCTTCGAGCGCAGCTACGCTCACCAGCTCTCAGGCGGCATGCGCCAGCGCGCAGCTATTGCACGCGCCCTGGCTATCGATCCAGCAATTCTGCTGATGGATGAGCCGTTTGGTGCGCTGGATGCCTTTACGCGAGATCGCTTGCATGGCGAATTGGAGACGATCTGGTCCAATACGCGCAAGACGATTCTCTTCGTCACGCATAATGTGCGCGAGGCTATCGCGCTGGGTGATCGCGTCGTCGTCTTCGCGCCGCGTCCGGGCCGCATTATTAAAGAATTCCCGATTGATCTCCCTCGTCCACGCAGTTTGGAAGACCATCAGCTCGTCGATCTCTCGGCAGAGATTCTCCAGGTGCTGCGTGATGCAATGACTGAAGGAAAGGAGGCAGACGATGGCACAGGCACAACTTCAAGCACAATCCATTAGCGCAGCAAAATCGCCCCGCGCGACACATTGGTGGGCAACGTTTGCGCGTCAGCTCGCCTTCTACGGTCTCCTTCTGGTACTCTGGCAATTGATCGCAAACAGTGGCATCTGGCCCGATTACCTCTTTACAGGCCCGCTCAACGTCGGACAGGCCTTGATCGACGGATTTCGCGGTGGTACCTTTCTCACAGCAATTCTCGTCAGCTTGCGTCGCCTACTGCTAGGGTATAGCATCTCGCTCCTTCTCGGTATTGTGCTCGGACTGCTGATTGGTCGCAATCGCTATATTCAAGAAACGCTCGGTTCGTTGATTCTGGGCTTGCAGGCACTGCCGAGCGTCTGCTGGATACCGCTGGCACTGCTCTGGTTCCATCTGAGCGAGCAGGCGATGATCTTTGTAGTGGTTATGGGCGCGCTCTTTTCTATCACCTTAGGCGTTGATGCTGGCGTGAAAAATACACCGCCAATCTACGTCAAAGCCGCACGCAATATGGGCGCTCGTGGACTTGCGCTCTACACCCAGGTTATTCTCCCTGCCGCGCTGCCATCAATCCTCACGGGACTCAAGCAGGGCTGGACCTTTGCCTGGCGCTCCTTGATGGCTGGCGAACTGCTCTATGCGACGGTCAGCCTGGGCAACCTGCTGAAAAGTGGCAGTGACGCTAACGATGTCTCGCCCATTTTCGCTGTCATGCTCATCATTATCGTGATCGGGGCCGCTATCGATAGCCTGGTCTTCGGTCCGCTCGAACACACAATACGCAAACGCTGGGGCCTAATTCAACAGTAGCAGAGCTACAAGCAATTACATATATAAAGCGAGTTCTGGATAAGCCGATCTCATTCCAATCCCCACTCTGGTGATATTGCCTATCCTCTAATGTGAAGAGTAGTTGTGTCTGCTCGGTAATAGATATCAAGCAGACACAACTGAACAGAGATTCTTTACTAACCCTCTACCGCTGCTGGTAAAGCGTGTATGACAGCCTCAATCCCCTTCGTATCAGCATCCTCTGCCGGCAGCTCCAGCACAATTTCCCGTGCACGCGTTGCACTTCTCAGGTCACAGAGCGACTCCTTGAGAGCCATGTGCAACGTTGCGGGAACATGAACGTGTAAAGCTGCCAGTTCCGTGCCAACTGAGAGGCCTTGCTCAGCCTTCGCACGCCTCACCTGGCGCAAAATCTCTAGTAGAGCCGCTCCGACCTCCTCAGCCTCGTTCTCCCGCTCCTCTATACGCGCTTGAGGCCACGCTGCCAGATGAATTGAACGCCACTCCATCCCCTCGCGAAAAAGTGCCTGGTAGATCTCTTCAGAGACAAACGGCAGGTAAGGAGCGAGAAGACGCAGAACCGCAAAAAGCGCGTGCGCAAGCGTCCACTGTGCCGCCTCGCGTTCAGGACCTGAGTCTCCATACAACCGGGCTTTGATCAGTTCCAGGTAATTGTCACACAGGACTGTCCAGAAGAAGCTTTCAGTCTCCCCTCGTGCAGCAGCATAATCTCCTCCTTCCAACTGGTCGGTCGCAGCGAGAATCGTGGCTGACAGACGCGAGAGCAACCAGCGATCAGTGGGCAGGAGCTGCTGTGGCCTGTGCTGCAAACTCTTCAAATCGAAATCCTGGAGATGTCGCTGGGCGAGAAGGCTCGCATTCCACAACTTTGTGACCAGTCGTCGTCCGGTCGCAATGGTCTCGAAGCTCAAAGGCGTATCGTTACCGGGTTTACTCGATGTTGCCCAGTAGCGCAATGCATCGGCTGACTCCTGTTCGATCAGCTCCATCGGGCTGACAGCCCTTGCGCCTTTCGACTTTGACAGCTTGCTTCGTTGGGCCGACAATGCATGCCCGGATATCAATAGCTCTTTCCAGGGAATAGTATTCGTATGATAGAGTGACTTGACAATCGTATAAAATGCCCATGTGCGAATAATGTCGTGCGCCTGTGGTCGTAGATCCATTGGAAAGTGTTGTGCAAACCAGACCGGATCGTCATGCCAGCGACTGATCAGCAAAGGTGTGCACGAAGACGTTGCCCATGTATCCATAACATCCTGCTCTGGCTCAAAATCACTTGAGCCACACGAGCACGTTTCCCCTGGAGCGGTGAGGCGCGGATCAACCGGCAACTGCTCTATCTCAGCAAGCAACAGTTTTCCACATGCCCGACACAGCCATGCCGGGAAGGGAACCCCTAGAAAGCGCTGCCGTGAGATACACCAGTCCCATTGCAGATTTTGCACCCAATGCTCGTAACGACTGCGCATGTGCTCAGGCGACCAGCGAATCTGCCGCCCTGCTTCAAGAAAGCGCTCCTTTTGATCCAGAACACGGATGAACCACTGCCGCGTCTCCAGGTACTCAAGCGATGTCCCACAGCGCTCGTGCGCCCCGACGGCATGCTCAATAGTCTCCTGCTCCAGGAGATCTCCTTGTGCCGCCAGCCCTTGCAAGATACGCCGCCGCGCTTCAGCACTCGGCAAGCCTGCGCAGGGACCCGCCAGAGCCGTCATGCGACCATCGCGCCCTATCGCTGTACGCAGCGGCAACTTGTGCGTACGCCACCAGCGAACATCAGTTGAATCACCAAAGGTGCAGCACATAACCGCGCCACTCCCCTTCTCCTGCTGCACCAGCTCGTCTGCCAGAATCAGAACCTCAATCCGCTCCTGTTGCGCGAACGTCCCACTCCTTATCCAGGCTTGCTTGCCCAATAGATGAGTATAGCGCGCGTCCTGAGGATGAACAAAGATCGCGACACAGGCAGGCAACAATTCAGGCCGCGTCGTCGCAATCGGCACAATCTCCCCATCAGACGTATGAAACGCGAGCGTTGAGAACAGCGTCGGCAGAATTGTATCTTCAACCTCAGCCTGCGCTATCGCCGTGCGACACTCAGAACACCACAGTGTTGGAGCTGTCTGTGAGTAGGCCCTTCCATCTTGATAGAGCCGGATAAACGAGGCCTGCGCAACGCGTTGAGCGGCAGGCGATAGGGTCGAGTAGCGATAGCGCCAATCAATGCTCAAACTCAGACGTCGCCACAGACGTTCAAAGCGGTCTTCTGTTCGCCCGATAATCTCCTGACACCGGCTCAGAAACTCCGCGCGCTCCATCTCGGTCGCCTTGCGCTGCAGCGTCTTCTCGACAAAGCGCTCGGTTGGCAAGCCATTATCATCAAAGCCCATCGGATACAAAACACGCTTCCCACGCATACGCTGAAAACGTGCCAGAACATCGGCTTGACTATAAGAATAACAATGACCAACGTGCAATTCACCGGAGACGGTAGGAGGTGGGGTGTCAATCGTGTAGGTAGGACCTGAGCCTGCGTCATCAAACGCGTAGATGTCGTGCTCAGCCCAGAACTGAGCCAGGCGCGGCTCGGCCTCAGAGAAGCTATAACGGTTGGGCAACATCGCGGTACTCCTTTATAAAAGTTCACAAAAAACGCTGCCACCTCCAAGGACGAGGGCAGCGCGAACTCGTGGTACCACCTTGTTTTGACAACCGACACGCCCAACCAGGTAAATGCCTATCCGAAAACCTGAGTGCGCAACGCTGGCGCGGGAGCGCTAGCCGCGAACAAGCGGCGTTAGTTTTCGTATAAGATCTATGTGTCAGCTATCCTCTCAACAGCGCTAACGGGCTTTCCCGGAATACCTTTACCAGCATCTCCGCTTTTATGCACTTTCACAAAGTATCACAGATCCCCATCAGCAATTCATTGCCCGTCAAATAGGGACCCGATTCCATCGCGTCCGCTGCGATT
>DAOUDD010000066.1:0-11943 GCA_034431765.1 Ktedonobacteraceae bacterium
TGCTCTTTTGTACCCTCCTCTTCATGCGGATGCACCGTCGTAGACCATCCTGCACCCCCGACATGGGCGACCGCAAGGGTCACGCTCTACTCGCCCGACGCGGGATCGTGCGTTCCTCAAGGCGTATCTTGAATTGCAACGGACCCGATTCCATCGCGACGCCATGACATCCAGAATAATTTATTAAACCCCATCAATCATGCCCTTTCACAATTGAGCGCCGTCATTCCTCCTCACCCCTACAGACGGCAAAAACAGCAAGCCCTTCTACAACCTCAGCAGCAGATGTTAGCAACGACATGATAGGAGTGCTATAATACAGTAACAATTTCTATGAGTCATCCCGAACGTTGAAACGTCATGCGCTGTAGGCGCACCACTCCAGATGAGGTAAACACGACCTCAGAAGATACTGTTGGCGAAGGAGGAGGGCAAGGGCAAATATGGTGGAAACCGGAGGCAGCAGGCGCTCTGAAGATGCCGCCTCTCCCCACGGTGATGAATCCGCTGCTGTGGGGAGCGCAGCGGTGCCGTCTGATCCCCTTGCCCACCTGACCAGTTCCTCTCACCGACGAGGAACGCACGCGGTTTACCGACATGGGGAGGGACGGCACTTCAGGGCATCCAGTGCGCGGGGATTCTCTCCCGTTCGCCAACAGTATCAAAATTCGGGATGACTCATAACGTACCATGGACAAATTCACTACAGCTTCAGTATGTCGCAGCTCGACAGGGTAATACTGGAGGGTGCGCTGCTAGAGAGCAACGAGGCACGCACTGAAGCCGAAATAAGGACAAGGAGCAAAGAGCAGTATGGCAAAGTTGCAAGATATGTTTAAACAGGCACGCCAGGCTCAAGGCGGTGGCGGCCTGGGATTTCTAAGCAGAAATAAACCTGAGTCAAAAGCCCGTGCAGCGGCTCTCGTGGTAGCCTTTCCACAAGTCGTAGCGGGAGGCGCGGAATCCGCGCTTAAGGCCGGTGCCGATGGCCTCCTCTTCTCATGGGACGGACAGGATATCTCCTCCCTTGCGAGCTTGAAGGACGAACTCCAATCGGCAAAGACTGCGAAGTCAGATGTCGTCATCGGTCTCAACATCACCGATGGCTGGAACACACTCAACCGCAACTCGCTCACCCAGATCAAAGAGGCCGGCTTTCAGTATATCCTGCTCCCTTTTAACGCACCCGCACGCTTGCTCGCGCTAGAGACAAAGGATCTCGAAAAAGTGATCACAGTCCCCATGCGCACAGACGAGATGTACCCTCTCTACATTCGCAACCTCATCGCTCTCCAGGGCATCTCTGCCGTACAGCTCGACTTTGACCTGCATGGCAAGATTGGCACGATGAGCATTGAGGATACGCTCAACTACCGCGCTGTCCGCGAGGCCGTTCGCTATCCCGCACTTCTCGAAGTTCCCGCTGACTTGAGCGAAGAGGATGCGCTTGCAATCAGTACACTGCGTGCCCAGGCGCTTGTGCTGCAGGGAAGCCCGGATACGGAGACGACCCGTCAGCATATTAAGCACCTCTATAGCCTACTAGAGAAAACGAATCAGGACGAGCAGGAGAAGGAAACAATCACTATCCCAACTCTCACTCAGCCACAGCAGCAGACGCTGGGCGAGTAACCTTTCCTCACAAAAAAAGAGAGCAAGTGTTCTTTGCTCTCTTTTTTTATTCCTCAACGTTGACCACGTCGGGAACCGGCAATTTCACTGTAATAGGAGCAACCCTGCCCGCCAGCGCTGGTTGCCAGAAGAGCTGCCGCCGGGGAATACGGCGCAACAACGCCGTTGTTTTCTGCCATACCTCATCGGGGCGCTCGTTGTTGCGCCAGTAGTAGTAACACGCCACATCATCCGGCTCGGCATGTAAGATACCGGCAAAGGCCTTCTCCAGCACCGGCTCATCCTCTTCTGTAAGATTGAAGTTTTGTAGCCAGAGCTGGCCTCGTTTACCAGCACGATGCGCCCCCTCAACCAGCATACGTCCCCACCGCTCCACCTGCGCTACATCCTCTCCCAACAACTGCCAGAAAAGATCACAGCCCAGCGTATCAAGATATGGAATGGTTGCCAGTTCTTCCACCAGCCCCAGATCCTGCGGCAAAAGCACCAGCATCGTCTTCAATCCTTTTCCCACGCCTTTTACACGGGCAAAAAGCTCATTGAAGAAATTGACCATTGAACGCTGACGAAAATGCTGGAGATCCGTAATATCGGGACATAACGCACGACAGACCGAACAGAAACAGGTAACCTCAGAGGCGCGTGGCTGATCAATCAGCACCCCTGCAAAAGCATAGGTGCGCAGATAGTACTCGATCTCCTTGAACAGCCAGGAGCGAAAACGCTCGGAGTTGAAGCAGGTCATATCATGCGAGCGCCCGTGTCGATCCTTGACCTGCGATTCGGGGTGGCGAAAGGTATACCAGCTTGGGGCCAGTGCCGGACCTGCAAATAAGTTCCCAAAACAGCCGGGACTCAGATACACTTTGAGCCCACACTCTTGAGCCGTCTGTAACAATCGTTCCAGGTCACGCGACCAGCGCCGCTCCTCTTGCTCATGCATTGCATACACAACAGCATTCGCCCCCATCGCCCGAATCTGTTCAAAATCTCGCTTCACCGCCTCTAGATGAAACAATGAATGAAAATATGCAACTGTTATATCCATATCGCCAACATACCTCAATACACGGAGCTGTTCTTTTTCCCTTTTGCCACCTTCAGCAGAAAAGGAGGAAAGAGTTCAGTCTAAAAAACCTTGCTGTTCTACCAAAATCGCAGACCTACACACTCTATAAGGTCTCGCATCTTTGCATGCTTTTCTCTAACCACTTAAAAACCTACCCTTATAGAAAAGAAACGCTCACACAGTCTGTTTTTCAGTGTACCATCTAAAAACTCTAGCTGCATTGTAGGTCAAAATTGATGGTACATTAGGGCTTAGGTAAATGTAGTAGGGCGATTAGGAAGTAGTGTCACAACCTATACCAATGAAGATATTTAGTTATATGCCCAGAGTCTCTTTGATGCGCCGTACATCTTCTTGACTATAATAAGGTTTACGCATATCATCTGGAAATCTTGTAGGCTGAATGCCGACACGTGCAATTATTGTACGCACCTTTGCAACACGAATATTGAACATCTCGACTATTTCATCTATTGTCATGTATTCATCACGAGGCATCTACTTACTCCTGCAATATAGTTGCTACTATTATAAACCTTTCTTCAAACTAGCAGGAGAACATTGATCAGGTGCGCATTGTTCCACGCAAAGGCTTCTATGTCGTGGGAGTCGTCTACGAATAAGAAGTCACAAAAGCATCACTCAATCCTGCTTTGTACGCAGCCATAGATATCGGCATGAACAATCTGGTGGCGCTAACTTCAAACAAACCTGGCTTTCAACCAGTCCTTGTTAACGGGCGTCCCGTCAAGTCCATCAACCAATTCTATAACAAGCGCGGAGCACACCTCCAAAGCCAGTTACGATGCAAAGGAACAACCAGGCGGCTCGAACGCTTGACACACACCCGCAATCGGCGCATCAACCACTACATACACACTACAAGCAGGCGCATTATTGACCTGTTGGTGAAAGAGGGCATAGGCGTACTCTGTATCGGCAAAAATGATGCCTGGAAGCAAGAGGCGAACCTGGGCAAGCGGAACAATCAACACTTTGTGCAGGTGCCGCATGCGCGGTTTATTGCAATGTTCACCTACAAAGCAGAACTGGTAGGGATTCGCGTGGTGATCACGGAAGAATCGTATACCAGTCTGGAAATAGAACTTGACAACGGCCCTCTTTCCAGGCACAATGCTCGCATGAGCTATTCATTGCATGCATCACACTCTCTACCAGCACCAGGACAGGTGCATTTTATACAGTCGTATGCAAAAATCAATCTCACCCTGGATGTGCTTGGACGACGCAGCGACGGCTATCACGATCTGATCACAATCATGCAAACAGTTGATCTCGCCGACACGCTGGCCCTGACTATGCTGGATGAGGACGCTGTTCATATCACATGTTCACACCCCGATCTCAGCATAGCTACAAATCTCGCTGTACGAGCCGCGCAAGCAATCCGCACTCACTTCGGGATTTCGCAAGGACTGAGCATCGAATTGCAAAAACGCGTTCCTGTGGCGGCTGGATTAGGTGGGGGCAGCAGCAATGCGGCCGCCGTTCTGCTCGCGCTACAACGCTGGTGGAAGCTGCCCCTCTCTGCGGAAACGCTGCTTCACATGGCGGCAGCGCTCGGCTCGGACGTTCCTTTCTTCTTACGGGGCGGACTTGCGCTCTGTGAGGGTCGAGGCGAACGTATCACACAGCTTCCAGCACGCCTTCCTTCCTCATTCCGCTGGCTCCTGCTGGTAAAACCCTCCATCGGAGTCTCCACGGCGCTTGTGTTCCGCAACCTCTCTCCGCAGGACTACAGCGATGGTGCTTCCAGTCATATGCTTCTGACAACGCTACAGAAACGTGCTCAATTTCATGCGGAAGAGCTACACAACAGCCTGGAACGCGGCGTCCTGCAACACTATCCACCCGTCGCGCAGGCACGTCAGGCACTCTTACAGGCTGGCGCACCTGAGGTACGTCTCTCAGGAAGTGGCCCAACACTTTTCGCACCATTTCCCACTCTATCTCAGGCCCAGGCTGTCCTGCACCAGCTCCAGCCTCAAGGATATGAGGTCTACCTGACACATGCAAT
Source organism: Ktedonobacteraceae bacterium (assembly GCA_034431765.1). GTDB lineage: Bacteria > Chloroflexota > Ktedonobacteria > Ktedonobacterales > Ktedonobacteraceae > DASYAN01. The sequence continues at coordinate 4,740 of DAOUDD010000066.1, forward strand.
CTTCCCTACTGGGGAACAGTTAGAGTACTTTTGAACACGTAGTGATACCCCCTTTCATAACGCTCACAACGTCCAGTTTACGTTACGCTTGCCCTCCCCTCCGCCTCATCAGTATCCCTTAACGAATTTAAGACGTGTAATAACATGAGTGTACCCTTACTTATCTTTGCCCAAAGCACTCAAGGTTTTCATTTCAACGTAAGGTCATGTATAGCAAGGAGGTCATTCTGATGAACGTTTTTGGGGATAATCAACAGCTTGCCTCACGCCATTACTGGTGGATCATTGCGCTACGCGGTATTCTCGCTATTATCTTCGGGCTGATCGCTATCCTCTTCCCTTTCCATGCCCTTGTCGGCTTAATCTACTTTATTGGCGCGTACGCACTGGTGGATGGCATTTTTGCCGTCGTCGTCGCTCTACGTGAACGTACAGTTGTGCGACGCTGGTGGATTCTCCTTCTCGAAGGGATCGCCGGTATCATAATCGGGCTAGGCATCCTCTTCTCGCCAACATTTGCCTTCGCCTTCGCCCTGACAATCCTTTACCTCATCGCGTTCTGGGCTATCTTTACTGGAGTCATGGAGATTTCAGCCGCCTTCACTCACGGGAGACGCTTCACGCATGAGTGGACGTTAGCATTGGCAGGAGCGCTCTCAATTCTCTTCGGCATCCTGCTCATCATCCTGCAATTCTCTGGCCTACTCTCGCTCGTCTGGCTGATTGGCATCTACGCGCTGGCATTCGGGATCATGCTGGTGATACGCGCCTTTCAGTTCCGCTCAGGCAACACCAGCCTACTCCGACCAGCTTTGTAAAATACCTGCATTATAATAGGAGTCATGCCGAATTTTCAATACTGCCGGCGAACGTGAGAGGCGAGGGGCAATCATCTGCGAACGCTGACGCAACGGACACGATGAATGATGGTCCAAGACGCATCAAGATACGGATTGAGGAAGGCATGATCCCGCGTCGGGTGTAAAGTGCGCGACCCTTGCGGTCGCCCATGTCAGAGGCCCAGGATGGTCCACGAAGGTGCATCCCCCACACAGGAGGGTACAAAAGAGCACGAGACCCTCCCCTTCGCGACAACATTCCCTTCACTTGATGCGTCTTGGAGATTCTCTCCCGTTCACCAACGCTATCAACGTTCGTGATGACTCATAGCTCCCCCTGAGAAGAGACGGCCCGCAAACCAGCGAATACAATCTATTTGTATACCAAATGATCACTACCTGTCTAGCAGGTATTGTTGGCACCCCTCCCCACTACCTGTTATACTTACACTATGATTGATGATTTTCAATATCATGACAATCATCAGTAAAAGACAATGGGATACAGTGATAGAGCTGGCCCTGGATATAGATCTGTCCCTGCTCACTACCTGACCTTGAGGCAGCCAGGGAATATTCCTATTCCCGCCTCAAGCTCTTGCAGTGAGCCGACGCGCTACAAGGATGTGGATTTTTCTTGCAACGATGCAAACAAGGCGAGCATGAGAGTCATGACTCTCATGCTCGCCTTGTTTCTTCACACTAAACCCTGCTTCAATATCGTTGGCGAACGCGAGAGGCGAGGGGCAACAAAGAGAACGTCGTTCGCAACGGGCGCAAGAGAATCTGCCGCACCTCCCCTGGATTCTCAAGCAGACGCGCTCCTGACCCGATAGAGAGAGACACCCGTTGCTCTGTCAGCATCCTCTCCGCTCACCCCTCTGCACCCGATTCATCATCCAGGGGAGCGGCGGCAGATTCTCTTGCGCCGCTTGTATCGAGGCTTTCTCGCGTTCGCCAACGCTACCAAATTCCATGAAATATACAATTTTGTTAGTACGCTCGACGTTTCGCACAAGCATTGCTATAATGGAGGCGATCTCTCAGGTCGTTGAAATGGAGGAGATAAGGCGCTGCGTCAACACATCATTACACTTCTATGTATGCTCTTACGTCTACCCTTTGGTCTGCTCGATCTCGTATGCAAACCGTTTGTAGGCCGTGCACGTCGCCAGCCACGCTCGATCGTCGTTATTAAGCCCTGCTGCATCGGCGATCTGATTATGACGACGCCTCTGCTAGAGGTGCTTCATCGCAATTATTCAGCCGCGAGCATTACTTACGTCGCTGGCTCGTGGTCAAAAACTATTGCCGAACATTCCCCGATCGTGACGACGGTTATCGATTGTGGAACAGTCGGTATCCCTGGTCGCTATCGGCTGAAAGACTACTTTGCACTGGCCCGTCGCCTGCGCCGCATGCACTTTGACCTGGCCTTTGTGCTGGATCGCTCGCCAATGCTCACGCTGCTCCCCCGGTTGGCAGGTGTGCCGCGTCATGTCGGTCCCGATAGCCTCGGTCGTGGTTTCTCGCTCACGGATCGCGTTCCGGTCTCCACCACTGCGACGAGTCTCCAGCACCAGGCAGAGATCTATCTCGACCTTGCGCGTGCGCTGCACCTCTCGGTGGAAGGACTCCACATGCGTTTCGTTCCTACTGAAGCCGAGCGCGCTATTGTTCCTTCCGCAGCGCGGAAACGTGTCGCGGTCTTCCCCGGCGGTGGCAGCAATCCAGGTATGCAGTTGACGGCAAAACGCTGGCCGCTCGACCGCTATCGCGAGATCGTACGCCGCCTGGTCCGTGAACTGGACGTTCAGGTCCTGCTCCTGGGTGGCAAGGATGATGCATCTCTCAACGCAGAACTACTCAACGAGCTAGATGTGCCACAGGATGGGGTGGTAAATCTTGCCGGTCAGACTAGCTTTGGCGAGACGGCGGCCTATCTTGAAGCCTGTGCGCTTTTTGTCGGCAACGATAGCAGCCCGATGCACCTGGCTGCTGCTGTCGGCACGCCAGTCATCGCCATCTTCGGGCCGACCAGTCCACAGGAGTATGGCCCGTACCCTCTCGACGATCCGCAGCATATTGCGCTCTGGCGGCATCCCACCGGGCAGCCCTGCTTCTTTCTGGGCAAGATGCAGCCGTGTGCTCAGTGCACCTGCATGCAATCGGTCACAGTCGAGGATGTCTGGAATGCGGTGCTTCGCCTCCTTGTCCACAACACACAGAACGAGGTCGTCTCATGAGCACTTTTGTGCGTAGTCTCTTACGCGCCTCACTCCTCCTCCTGGTACGCATTCTTGGCGCACCCTCAGCATGGCAGGCGAGCAGGAGAAGCGTGCCGTCTCCAAAGCTCTTGTCTCCGCGCATCCTGCTCATCCGTCCCGACCACCTCGGCGACCTTGTTCTGACAACTCCGGTCCTGAACGCTCTACGCGAACGGTTACCAGAGGCACAGATTACGATGATGACCGGACCCTGGTCGAGCGAGGTTGTCGCACGACATCCCGCTCTTGATCGTCTCGTTTCCTGCCCCTTCCCAGGTTTTCAGCGTGCCGCGCGGGGTCCGCTTGAACCATACAAGCTGCTGCTGCGCACAGCGCGACAGATACGACAGGAACGTTACGATCTGGCAATCAATCTGCGCCCCGACTTCTGGTGGGGAGCGGCCCTGCTCTACCTCGCCGCCATTCCTCGCCGCATCGGTTACGCGATCTCCCCTGGAACCCCCTTCCTGACCACGGCCTTGCCGTTCCCCCCAGCCGAACACGCAACCGTCTCGAACCTGTGTCTGCTCAATGCGGGACTCGAATCCCTCGGCGCTCCTGCCCTACCAGAACCCTATACCCCCGCACGTTATCCACTCGCCTTCGATCCCACAGCCGAGGAAGAGAGCTGGGCAGATGCAAATCTAGCGCCCAACCGCGAAAACACGCCGCTCGTCGTCATCCATCCCGGCACTGGAGGCGCGGTCAAGCTATGGCGCAACAGCTCATGGACTACACTCGCGGAGAAGCTCAGCGCGGGTGCACTCCTCTCTCAACCTGCACAGATCGTCCTGACAGGTAGCCCCAAAGAGCGTCCGCTGCTGGAAGAGATCGCGCAAGGCATGTCCAGTACACCCACGCTGATCACAAACGCCACAGTGGGACAACTGGCCGCACTACTCGCTCGTGCACAACTTGTCCTGGGGGTCGATAGCGGCCCACTGCACCTGGCAACCGCTCAGAATACCCCCACGGTGCGCCTCTTCGGACCAACCGACAGCCACATCTTCGGACCCTGGGGTTCAGCAACGCGCCACGTCGTCATCACCGCCAGCAAACCATGCCCTGGCTGTCCCGCAATCCCCTGTGGTCGCCTCGACTTTCCCGAATCCGAGCTACCTCTGCACCCCTGCGTCAAAAATATCCCTGAACAGCAGTTTGAAGAGGCTATCCGTACATTGGTTATCTCAGTAAGTGAAAAGAAGAGCAGATCAAATGGCCCCTCGCTATAACATGTCTAACATATGTGATTAGCGCAACATGAACAAAAAGTGGGGCAAACTCAAAACAGACTTTTTCAGCAGCGAGCAGTTCTCTCAGTACAAACTGGACAATCTGTAGTGTAACTAAAAGCCTTTATCATCATATTTGGTCCGTAGGTACATCAGCGCCTCTTCCCGCTACTGAGATTCCTTTCCATATATATTGCATCTCTTTACAACGATTGGGAGTCAATTGTCTGCGTCGGGATGTGCATTGGCCTGCTCGTTCTCTTCCGCACACGCTTCAACGCTCAGGGACCCCTTGCACGCACGCTCTCCGCGAGTGCATATGCTTACATCATCCATCCCGTCATCATCGTCTGTCTGGTTTACGCTCTGCGCACACTACCCATCTATCCCCTGCTCAAATTCGCTATCACCATACTGCTAGCTGTCCCACTCTGCTTCTTTATTGCTAACCTGATTCGTAAGCTCCCACGCGCACGCACGACCCTATGAGGAGTTGGATTTCAGCTTCACGCTCAGTACAAGCTTATGAGGAAATTTTCACAGCTCAGGATCTATATAGTTCACCGGTAGGCGCATCTCAAATGTAGTGCCAGCTGCTGCATGAGAGTTGACGTCGAGCGTTCCATGATGTGCCTGTATAATCTGGTTCGAGAGGTAGAGGCCCAATCCAAGACCCGTTGAAGTGGAGCCTGATACAAATGGTTCAAATAAATGCGCTTGCAACGATTCGGGGATCGGCTTACCCTGGTTACTCACGCGCAGCACAGCCCAACTCATCTCCTCTTGCCCCTCCACAGTCACATCAATGCGCACAGGCGTTCCTTTTGGGGCATACTTGATTGCGTTACTCAGCAGATTCTCCACCGCTTGCCGAAGCTTCTCTGGATCGCCAAAAATCGCTATCTCAGCAGGACTGGCAAGCTCTATCTCCATTGCATCTGTCTTGAAGAGCGCTATCGTCTCCTCCAGTAACGAGGTTAGATTAAAGAATTCTTTGTGCAAGGAGAAAATACCCTTTTCGAGCCGAGCCACATCGAGCAGATCTCGCAACAAGCGATCCACACGCTTCATCCCCTTCGAGATCGCCACAAGCTCTGGTAAATCCTGCTCGCGCTTCTCACGCGTGAACCTGCGCTGGAGCAGATCAATGCGCCCCTTGATCGGCGTTAGATAGTTACGTACATCGTGAGCCATCATTGTCAGCAGGGTATCTGCAGCCACGCGCCGTGCCTGCTCGGCGGCATCATGCGTTAACTGCTCCACCAGTTGCGCACGATGCGTCAGAATTCCCAGCCAGTGCGCTACCGATAAGAGAAAATGCTTATCCTGCTCATCAAAGGCGTCTTCGTTAGCAGAGGCAACCATCAAGACTCCACGCCTCTCTTCTGCAATCAGCAGTGGCACAGCCAGAGTCGAACGTACCCCCAGCCCTTCCTTGAAACCAACGAGCTCGCCCTCGTCCTCATCCACCCGTCCATCCAGATGCACCATCCCCGTTTGAAAGACCTCTACGGTTCTCCCTTTGTTAGCAAGAGATAAAACATCCAGACCTAGCTCTCGCTGCCTCCTCCCCATCACCGTATCACTCACGCCGAGCGCAACAAGCCTCTGATGCTCTGGCTCATGCAGCCAGATATCGACTTTGTCGGCACTCAGCATATCAGCAACAAGCTGAGCTGCCTCCTCAAGCGACCCCTTCACCTCAGTCGCCTGAATCTGGAGTAACTTCTGGAGCGTAACAAATAACTGCTCCTCCCGCTGCCCTAGTTGCCCTTGCATGCTAGTATCCTCACCCATACGAAACTCTCCGCGTCCCAGTCCAGGAACACTCCCTGGTCTCATTCTATCAACACTATTGTATCAGAAAGGAGCAGCAGATGATAGATACTACAAATTCCTGCTCCACTCCGGCACAATGTTGACGATTTCATCTCACACCTGGTACAATACATGCAGAAGGCAAGGCTATAGTTATTCCAATTCTCTTACGCCCCTGCGCCTGGGAGACGACTCCTTTCGGCTCGCTTCTGGCTTTGCCACGCGGCGGAAAACCTGTTACAATAGCAGCAAATCGCGATGCTGCCTTTACACAGATCGCGCAAGAAGTCCGCATGGTCGTAGATAAGCTGCGCAATCCAGATGCAGCAGAGCAGGTGCAGCCTGTAGCGAACCAGCGATCACGCAAAATGCTTCTTCCAGGGCTACTCCGTCAAGCAAGCCGACACGCACGGCATCGTGGTAACTCTACTAGGTTGGAAGAGGAGAAAGTTCTTCGATCTCTATATCGCCCTTTTTGTAAAAAATGGTTATTCTTTGATCGCATTCTTAATGAAAGAGTTTACCAATTTTCTCGAATTCTTCCTAAAATTTCTACTCAAAATAGTGTAATTTGTGTGGCTGGGATTGGCAGTAATAAACAATTTCATTGCCTAATAGCAAATACTATACCAGATATACATCTTACAGGTGATACTCAATGTCTCCCCCACTACACCTACGTCGAAGACGGCAGCAACCAGCGCGAGAACATCACCGATTGGTCGCTACAGCAATTCCAACAGCAGTATGGTCCACAAGTTACAAAATGGAACATCTTCAACGATGTCTACGGCATGCTGCACCTTCCAGATTATCGGGAACGCTATATTGATGATATCACTTCTCCAAAAAACTATTCGAGTTTCTCTCACAATAGCATCCTTCTCACACCTTAGTGCCGCTATAGGGCTTTTTTACAAATCATTAAGGAATTTGAACCTTGCCTAAACTTCCATAAAAGAGTCTCAAAACATTACCGTTTTTCTACCACTCGAACAGAATAGGGGAGTAGGGCTGGTGGTAGGAGAATGGTAGAAGGGTAGCAAGG
>DAOUDD010000067.1:0-22843 GCA_034431765.1 Ktedonobacteraceae bacterium
AGGGTGATGGAGGCGCGTTCGATCCCCTTACGGCTGCCGAATTTGCTGTTGACGTAGTAGAGCATCTCCTCGCTATCGATATTGCTGTGATTATAAGGGACAGGTATCGAGAGCGGGTGATAGTCGAGCTTGCGCGGCACAAAAGAGCAGATGACGAAGTTTGGTCCCTGGAAGGTCTGGTGCACCGTGGGTGGTTGATGCACTCGTCCAGTGATTGGCTCGAAGTCTTCGATATTGAAGATCCAGGGATATTCGTAGCCATCCCAGCCAACGACGTTGCAGGGATGATGCTCGTACCAGTAGCTAGTAATCAGCTTGCCGACTTTAACACGGACCTCGAACTCCCCGGCCTCTGTGTGGGGAACGAGTTCCTGCGGGCGTCGAATATCGCGCTCACAGTAAGGCGCGTGCTCTAGCAACTGACCATTTTTGTTGAGGTAGCGGCGCGGCGGCTCAATCGCGCCACGAGCTTCGATTGTCAGGAACGTTGTCTCTCCCTTAGCGGCATCCTGCACAAAGCGGAAGATTGTGCCACGCGGAATCACAATATAGTCACCCTCGTGATATGGGAGCAAGCCGAAGTTGGTCTCTAGCGTGCCCTGCCCATCGTGGACAAAGTAGACCAGGTCGGAATCTCCATCGCGATAGAAGAAATTCATCTCCTGATCAGGCTTTGCCACGCCGATAACGACATCGGCGTTGAACATGAGTGGTTGAATGCCAAAGACGGCATCTCCACCGCGCCCGAGCCGAGCCGTTCTCATATGGTGATGCCGCTGCAAGCCTTCGTGCCAGACTTCGTAGGGGAACTGCTGCTGTACAAAAGGTTCGATGCGCTTGACACGCGTAGGAGGATAGGTGTAGTAGAGGATCGAGTAGTTGCCAGAGAAGCCTTCGGTACCGAACAGCTCTTCAGAATACAATGATCCATCGGGCTTACGAAACTGCGTGTGGCGCTTGGGGGGAACCTCACCTAAACGATGATAGCTTGGCATGACGTGCTCCTTTCTCTCAATGTCCGTCCGTGATGGTATTGGAACAGATGCCGAGGCCCTCAATCTCTAATTCGACAGTGTCACCCGGCTGTAGCCAGCGATGCACGTTGGTGCCCAATTCAAGAATGCAGCCGGTGCCAACGGTGCCTGACCCCAGCACATCCCCGACACGCAAACGAGCATTGCGCGAGGCCCAGGCGATCATCTGTGGAAAACTATAGTAGATGTCTTTGAAGTTGCCACGCGAGATTTCTTTGCCATTAATACGGGCAAGCATCGTCATATCATAGCGCTCGTCGGCTCCGCGTCCACTACGATATGTTGCGAGTTCGTCAGGGGTGACGAGGTAGGGGCCGAGTGAGCTGGCGAAATCCTTCCCTTTGCCGGGTCCAAGATTGAGCAACATATCCTTGAACTGAAAATCGCGCGCACTCCAATCATTCAAAATGGTGTAGCCCGCGATATAGTGTTCGGCCTCGTCTACTGAGATATCTTTGCCATCGCGCCCGATCACACAGGCAATCTCCAGCTCAAAATCCAGCTCATTGCTGCCAACAGGATAGGGCACAGCCGCGTTGGGGCCGTAGATCTCGCTGGTATTGGAGAAGTAAAAGGTGGGAATCTCATACCAGGTGGGAATCATCTCCAGCCCACGTTTCGCACGTGCGGCCTTGACATGCTGTTCAAAGGCATAGAAATCACGCAAGTTGGGAGGATCAGGCACTGGAGGGAGCAGTGTAACGTCAGAGAGCGGATACCTGGTGAGTGTCTCATCAGTGCTCTCCTGCTTTGATAGAGTACGTGTCCTCTCCATTCCGCCAGGATCACGCAGCAGTTCCAGCAGCGAGGGATAGGGGAGCACACGTACGTGCTCCCCTACCAGGACACCAGCAAACGAAGCGGTATTGTCTCTACGAAAAGTTACCAGTTTCATTACAGGTTCCCTCGCAGGGCTTGCTCGCGTTCCAACGCCTCAAACAGCGCTTTGAAGTTGCCCTCACCGAAGCCACGCGCGCCCTTGCGCTCGATCACCTCAAAGAAGAGCGTGGGACGGTTGACAATCGGTTTGGAGAAGATCTGAAGGAGATAGCCCTCGTCGTCGTGGTCGATGAGAACGCCAAGTTCCGCCAACTGCTGCAAGTCCTCGTCGATCTTGCCGACACGATCCAGCACATCCTCGTAGTAGTTCTTCGGCGTCATCAGGAAGTCGATACCACGTTCTTTTAAATTGCGCACAGTAGTGATAATATCGTCGGTATTGAGAGCGATATGCTGCACGCCGGGACTACGATAGAAGTCCAGGTATTCCTCAATTTGCGACTTCCTGCGTCCCTGTGCTGGCTCGTTGATGGGAAATTTGATGCGGCCACTGCCATTTTGCATCACCTTCGACATCAACGCCGAGTACTCGGTTGAAATGGCACGGTCATCGAAGTGGATGAGCTGAGAAAAGCCCATCACGCGCTCATAGAAACTAACCCACTCGTTCATCTTGCCCAGTTCGACGTTGCCCACGATATGATCGATAGCAGCCAGCCCGGCAGGTCGAGCGCGGCGTGGCGTCTCAGTAGCGATGGGACGATAGCCGGGCAGAAAGACACCGGAATAATTGCGGCGCTCGACAAAGGTGTGCGTTGTCTCTCCGTAGGTTGCGATCACAGCAACCTTCACCTCACCATCCTCGTCTTTCAGCACACGCGGCTCTGCCAGACCATGAGCACCGCGACTGGTTGTAGCGCTGTATGCTTGAGCCGCATCATCGACGCGCAGAGCAACCGTTTTCACTCCGTCGCCGTGCAGCTTCACATGCTCCGCAATCTCATCATCGGGAAGCAGCGAAGAGGTGAAAACGAGACGAATATTGCCCTGTTCCAGCACATAGCTACTGCGGTCACGCAGCCCTGTCTCCAGACCAGCGTATGCAATAGGTGTAAAGCCCCAACCGTTACTAAAATAAAAAGCCGCCTGTTTTGCATTGCCGACATAAAATTCTACGTAATCAAAGTTTTGAATGGGTAAAAAATCTTGTTCAGCCATAACACACTCCCTTTCAATAGCGAGGCTTTTTCTGGAAGGCGTATCAAAGCACTATTGATACTCAGAAGTTAGAGGAACAGAGAGGCTTACAGGGAACTCCGCGCAGGCCTGGCAGTCCGAGAGACAGCACCGAAATTCCGAAACTCCTTTGTTCCGACTCTACTCGAACAACGAAATGCTTGTCCACCTCATTATAGTTCCTGAGCAAAGGAGATGTCCAGGGAGCGCGACTTCTTATCTTTATCTTGTTTCAAAAAGTGCCAAAAAGGTTCTTCTGATCGGTGTTTTTATAGTCTCATAGTCCCATTTGATAGACAATTTCTTTTCTTCATGTCATGCTATAACCATATAAATGATTTTAGGCTATGCTGTTGAGCTTATGAATACACAGCGAAAGCGTGCTCCAGTAAGCGCCGCAGCAAGAAATGCTGTGCTTTGGGACAAGAGGAACAAAGAGCGTGGAGACTCTGGTTGGTAGCACTCTAGGAAGCTATAAGGTAAAACGTCTGCTAGGAAGCGGCGGGATGGGAACGGTATACCTGGCAGAGGACCGAGCGATTGGGCAGCAAGTTGCAATCAAAATTGTACGCACTGACTATCCAGAGGAGAACTACGGCGAGACGAATAAACTGAGCATATTGACGACGCGTTTTCGTCAGGAGGCGCGTGCCATTGCCAGTCTTGATCATCTGCATATCCTGCCGCTCTACCACTATGGAGAGGAGCAGTTCGGTGATGGAGCGCGGGCGTACATCGTCATGCAATACCGACCTGAGGGTTCTTTACTGGACTGGTTGGGTTGGCGAACTGGCAAAAATCTGCAAGAAAACTCACTGGATCTACGCCAACCAGTTATTTATCCTGAGGCTAAGACAACGGCGGCGTGGCCGCTTGCACTTGAAGAGGTTGCTGAGTACTTGCAGCAAGCAGCTTCAGCTTTACAGTATGCACACGAGCAAGGCATCGTCCACCGCGATGTCAAACCAGCGAATTTTCTGCTGCGCTTCGATAGCAAGCAGAAATATGCCTTTCTGCTGCTCTCTGATTTTGGCCTGGCCAAGTTCTTCAAATCTAGCACTTCGCGCAGCCGCAGCGTTGGAACACCGCTCTATATGGCCCCCGAACAATTTGCCGGAACCGCAGGGCCCGCATGCGATCAATATGCTCTGGCCGTCATGATCTATTACTTGCTCGCGGGACGCCCACCTTTTACTGGTGACCCGGTTCAGCTCATGAATCTGCATCTCAACTTGCAGCCGCTACCGATACGCCAGCTTGCACCTACGTTACCTTCTGGAGTAGAGATGTGCCTGGCACGAGCACTGTCGAAAGATCCAGCAAAGCGCTATCCTACTATCAGCGATTTTGCTGATAGTTTTATGCAGTACGCTTCGCCTACGTCGAAAAGAGCGGCTCAACTCGCAATGAGACCATTTTCATTGCCAATTCGTCCTGGAGAGTTTAGTCCCGTCCATGCGCCAATAACTCCACGACGACCACCATTCGCTCCTGATATACAACAGCCTATCCCCCAGAGTGCATACATGCACAATGGATACTCACCTGCGCTTGCAGTAGAAGATGAGAAAGCGCCTGTTCCCAGAAAAAGAGTCATGCCACCAGGGGCGCTCACACTTCCAACATCAGCAAAGATGCCTGCGCTTGAAAACGTTGCAGGCAGATTCACAGCTTCAACGCTGGCTCCTGCTCCTCCTTTGAGGAGGCAGCAGGAGGAGGAATGTGTGCCTTCACCTCCCTCACTTGCACACCATCTTGATCGACCTGTAACACGCCGTCGCGCGCTCGCATTTATTATCGGAGGAGCTGTGGTAGCTGGTACAGGTGTTGGCATTGTACTGTATGAACACACACGCAATACTAGTCAGAGAGCATCTGCTACCTCCCATATTGCATATCAGCTTACAGGGCATCGCAATATGGTCACTAGTGTCGCCTGGGCACCAGATAGTAACTTGCTTGCATCAACCTCCCTTGACAACACTGTACGCATCTGGAGACCATCCAAGGGGCAAACGATTACAACATATAAAGGGCACAGATCTGGGGTAGAAGCCGTTACATGGAATAGCACTGGCGAAAAGCTGGCATCGGGAGGGCGTGATCAGGTTTTTCATATATGGGATCTGCAAGGCACAACGCAATACAAGTCCACAAATCAAGGTGAAACTATCGACGCACTGACCTGGAATGATGAACAGGGTTCTATCTTTTTTGGGACGCAAGGAAACGGAGCATATGCATTTCAACTGGAGAGTAACCAATTCCTACCTTTTGAACCTGCAACTTTTGTTAGGGCGGTAGCCGTACAGCCGAACGGGCAATATCTTGCAATTGGCAAGGAAGATGGCCGCGTCTCACTGTACAGCTTACGTTCACAAGAAGCTCCAATCATCTACAGTCCACACACAAAAGGAATTCGTGCTCTCGCCTGGTCACCAGACGGTACACGGCTTGCTTCAAGTGGCAAAGACAAAGCTGTCCACGTCTTTGATTTCGCAACAAAACAGTTATCTTCTTCTATGAAGAACACGAGTGTTATCAATGGTCTGGCCTGGGACCCACGAAACACCGGACGCATAGCACTGGCCGCAGGCGACGGTGCGTTGCGTCTTTGGGAGATTGGTACTGGTACACAGATCTCCTACCAGGGACATACAGGCGCACTCACCTCAGTAACATGGAGTACACAGGGGCTTGCAACAGGCTCATTAGACAAAACCATTATTGTCTGGAATCTATAATGCTGCTATTCATTTGGAAAAGAAAATATCCTTTCGTTTCTAAATGAATAGTGGCATTACTCCTTTTATATATTGCCTTCTTTGTACTATGCTTTTCACCATTGCTCAAAAATTGCTCAAGATTCCCTCTTTTTGTCCTGTATTAATAGACAGTTTCTTGTTGACATGCTATGATGCAACCAGAACATTTTTATACTGTACTATCGCGAATATGAACCAATAGAAAAGCGTTCGTTTTTTCTAGCTGTACTATAGAGCAAAGCCTGGTCGTGAAGCGTCAGATGCAAGTAGAGCCTGTTTTTAGATATTATCTTAGAAATACATATTATGCTATACGACGAGAGGGGCAAGAAGCGTGGATACTCTGGTTGGTAGCACACTAGGAGGCTATACGCTGACCGGTGTTCTAGGCAGTGGAGGAATGGGGGCGGTCTATCTTGCAGAGGATAAAGCAATTGGTCAACAGGTAGCAATCAAAGTAGTGCGCACCGACGACGATACCGTAGACTACGAATATACTGATCCAGAGAGCAAAGACGCAGCGGGGGTACGTTTCCGCCAGGAGGCGCGTGCAATTGCCAGTCTCGACCACCTGCATATTCTGCCATTGTACCGCTATGGAGAGGAACGCTTCAGAGATGGCACCCGTGCCTACATCGTCATGCAGTATCGACCCGAAGGATCGCTCTGGGACTGGCTAAGGAAGCGTGCTGGCAGAAACCTGGAGGAGGATGCATCCTCTGTCTTCAATCATATGACCCCCAGGCAACTATCGAGCAGAGCAACATCCTGGCCTCTGCCACTCGCAGAAGCAACAGATTATCTTCAGCAAGCTTCATCTGCCCTCTATTACGCGCATCAGCATGGGATCGTGCACCGCGATGTAAAACCGGCAAACTTCTTGCTACGCTTCGATCAACCTCATGCACATGAAGAGGAAAGGGCTTTTCTGCTCCTTTCCGATTTCGGCTTAGCCAAGTTCTTTATCTCTAGCTCATCGCGCAGCAATATTCTTGGGACGCCACTCTATATGGCACCAGAGCAATTTGATGGAGTGGCGAGTCCGGCAAGCGATCAATATGCCCTGGCAGTCATGATCTACTACTTGCTCGCAGGCCGCCCCCCCTTTATAGGTGATCCAATTCGCCTGATGCATCAGCATCTCAATGTTGCTCCCACACCAATACGACAGTTTGTGCCAGCAATTCCGACTGGTCTTGAGCCAGTGCTGGCACGAGCTATGGCAAAACAACCTGGCGAACGTTATCCCACTATCATGGCATTCGCTGAAGATTTTATGCTGCAAGTAACGAACCAACCAGGTGGAGGACAACCTTCGTTTCCCCCTGTAGCTCCGCTCCAAGAACAGTCCATCCCCTCCTTACAGCTCCCTCAACAAAACGAGCTGAATTCCCTGACGCCCTTTGAAGCTCCTCCATATCCATATCGACCCTTCGACACTTCCTTGTCGCCTCTAACAGGGCATTCAGAGCCACTGCAACAAGAGCACCGCATGCAACCGGCACAATTTCTTTCAACGAAGACACCACCTGCGGCTGAAAGTTCATTTGCCAACACAGCTTACGCGTCCACTCCGTCCACAAACATGCCTGCCCATCCGTCGGCTGCGCATGGAGACGTTGCTACATCACCTACGCAGGAGGAACACAGCTCAACAGCGACAAAAGGAGTGTTTGCATCCCTACTCACACGTCGCACTACACTCTGGACCATTGGGGGCATTGTTCTGCTAGGCCTGGGTGGAGGCGTTGGAGCAGAAGCGTATCTAAACGGAAGAAATACTGACAAGAAAGCTACTCCTTCATCGCCTTCACCGGTAAAATATCAGCTTGTCGGGCATCAAAACATAGTGACAAGTCTGGCATGGTCCCCTGACGGCACCGTCCTTGCCTCAGCTTCGCTTGATAAAAGCGTGCGAATCTGGGACCCACACACAAAGCAAGCGAAGATAATTTACACCGGACATAGCCAGGGAGTCGAGACAGTCGGTTGGAGCACAGATGGCAGGTTGCTCGCTTCTGGTGGACGCGATCAGATCGTCAAAGTCTGGGATACGACAGGGGCAACCAAGTTCTTTTCTACAGCACAGGGTAAACCAGTAAGCGCATTAGTCTGGAACACTGATGGGCAGAGCATTTTCTTTGGCACACGCGGTAACGGGCTAAGCAGCATTGTGCTCAATAAAAATAGCATCACTCCCCTGCGCCCGAAGGCCTTTGTCACGGCTCTGTCACTGGCCCCTGACGGTAACCACTTCGCAATGGGGACGGAAAGCGGTAATATTGTAATCTTTAACCTGCCTGCGGCAAAAGCTATCTCAACGTATCACATTCATAGCGAAGGCATTCAGGCTCTGGCATGGTCGCCAGATAGTACATTGATAGCCTCTGCCGGCAAAGACAAGCTTGTCCAGCTCTACGACGTTGCGACAAAAACAGTGAGCCGTCGCTTGAAGCTCAATAGCATTGCTAACGGACTGGCGTGGGACCCTCAAGGGACCGGACGACTAGCAATTGCCTTAGCTGAAGGCATGCTCTCTCTATGGAAAGTCGATAGTACAGCTCAGACACGCTATTCAGGTCATGTAGGAGCGGTGAGCTCCGTTGCATGGAGCTTGCAGGCACTTGCAACAGGCTCAGCCGATAAGACCATCATCGTCTGGAACATACAGTAGAACAGTAGACTCTACTGACGAACATGCACAGGCCAGAACCCTAACCCCACGATGCGTGCAGGGATGTTACGTATCCCAGGAATACGCAACAAGAAACGTATCCAGACGGGAAGCGTAAATGAACGCCTCTTTGTAAGCACCGAATTAAAGATAGCCCGTTGCACGAAGCTCTGGAATGCCTGAATAAGCCTCGTCGGCACCTGGCGTTTGCGTTGTACAGTGGCAAGGTCTCGCGTCTGCACAATGCCATATTTGAGCTTCTCCCCCAGGACATTCGCTGCCACGACTGCGTCTTGTATAGCGTAATTAATGCCAACTCCTCCTACTGGTGACATAACATGAGTTGCATCTCCAATAAGAAGCAGGCCTGGACGGTGCCAGCGAGGTAACCGGCTCGATTCAACTGAGAGAACAGAAACGTGCTTCCAATCCTGTAGCTCACAGACGCGATCCACCAGTTCTGGCACTGCTTGCGCAACCGACTGCCGCAAGTAATCCAGGCCCCTGGCTCGTATCTGCTGATACTGTCCCTTGGAAATAACATAGCCCATCTGCCAGTACTCTCCACGATTAAGCATAACCAGAATAACGTTTTGCCTGACCTGTGCAAAAGCCTCATCTGGATCGCCTGGTTTGCGCGAAAGGCGAAACCAGAGAATATCCATTGGCGGCGAAGTCTTGATCGGCTCGAAGCCTGCCAGCTTACGAATACGTGAGAAGCGGCCATCAGCAGCAACAGTAAGGGGTGCACTCACTTCGTGATAGCCATCCTGACCACGATAGCGGACTCCACATACCTTACTCCCGTCATAAAGCAATTCATCAACCTGTGCCCCCATCACAAGCGAAAATGCAGGATAGCGCCTTGCTTCAGCAATAATAAAGTCCAGAAATTTCGCTTGCGGAACCATAGCGATGTACTGGTATTCCGTAGGCAGACGCTTTAAGTCTGCGAATTTTATCCTGTCTGTCTCAGTCCTTATACTCAAGTTCGTCATTTTTGTATGTGGAAGCTGTAAAAAGCGCTCTATCAGGCCGAGTTCAGCAAGGATAGTGAGAATGGAGGGATGAATTGTATCCCCACGAAACTCGCGATCAAAGTCTTTATGCGCTTCTAACAGCACAACCGGCACCTCTTTGCGCGCCAGGAGTAATGCCAGTACCGCTCCAGCAGGCCCTCCACCAACAATGCAACAGGTTGTCGCTGTAACGCTTCGGCTCTCACGGGCATTACCAAGTTCATTTTCATTGTGTTGCACAAGAACCCTCCCAGGAAAACGCTCTCGTTGCGCTTCCTTTTCATTATTAACTAATCAGACAATTAATTAAAAGGGTAAAAATTTTTCAACGCGGTAAAATGCCTGTGAGCACAGTTGTGACGATGGTATTGATAATCTCTGCCTGTGAGTACTGTGTGACAGTTGGATCATGCAAAATCTGCCGTCGTAAAACAAAACCCATCATACAGCCAACCAAGCTCTGGGTGACGAGTACTGGATTGATGGGAGACAGCTCACCGCGCTCAACACGCAGTTGAAGATTTTTTTCTACAAATTCCACGACCTGGTTCAAGGCACTGAAGCTAAAAACAGCAAGTTCTGGATTATGCAGTATTTCAGGCAGGAAGACCTGAATAAACTGGACAAATAACTCGTCCTCTACCAGAGAGAGCACGCGTTGCAGGATTATAGACAAGAACTTCTCTACTGATAAATCCAAAACCGACTGAGGGAGCGAATGGATCAACTGTACAGGTGAACGAAGCTCGATAATTGCTTGCAGTAACGCCTCCTTACTCTTAAAGTAGTGGTAGATTAAGCCCGGTGTCACTCCTGCTTCACGTGCAATATCCTTATTCGTTGTCCGATTGAATCCTTTTTGGGCAAAAGCGCGCAAAGCAGCATCGATCAACTGTTCTCTTCTATCTTCAACAATCTTTGGCGTTCTAGCCATACAGTTCGTGCCTTCTTCTCGTACAACCCTTTTACTGATCTAAATGTGAGAAACATTAATTAAGCAATCAATTAAATTGTACTGAATAGTAGGAGAAAAATCAAGGGAATTTATGAGCAGCTTCTACCTGACAATAAAGAAGCGTTTTTGTGCGAGCTTATTATTCCATTCAATCTCAACCCTGCCTTGTGAGGGTTGTTGATATTTCATAGTAATACTGATAGTACTTATTCCACCTTTATTAAGCTTCTCTGGCTGCTGCTCTTGCTTGGGGAGAAGTGTCACTACAATCTTATTTTGATCCTTTGGATCGGGTGAAAGCTGGTACGTTATCACCTGATAAAGCTGGTTTCCAGTAAACCACTTAAAGGTTAAGACACCCTTCGGATCAGGATTTTGCAAGCTACAGATGAGGTAGAATTGCTGATTGATCTTGAAATCGTTCTCTTCCTGAACAGGCACGATAGAGTCATTAGTAATTGTTACGTGTGCGGTAGTCGAGGCTGAAGGAACAGTATCATGTGCCTCCCCCGATTCCGCAAAGTTCACAGGTGGAGTTCCAACCGAGGGAGCTGGTGTTGTCCTGACACGAGCAGGTGGAGGTGGAGCGGGATTAAAAAGATGGACAACACGATCCAGATTTCCGCTGGCCTTGGCATAATACCCGATACCTCCACAAAGCAGCAACGTCACGATCAAAACGCTTAGCATTCCGCTTATGACGCGGTAACGTGGCACTATGGACTGTGGCTTGTCGTAAAATGGGGGAATCGAGACTGTTTCTGGTTGCGGC
Organism: Ktedonobacteraceae bacterium; assembly: GCA_034431765.1. GTDB lineage: Bacteria > Chloroflexota > Ktedonobacteria > Ktedonobacterales > Ktedonobacteraceae > DASYAN01. The sequence continues at coordinate 11,236 of DAOUDD010000067.1, forward strand.
AGGTGCGCGGGTAACAAGTGCTCTACCATCTGGTGTGGAATGAGGTGCAGCGACATCGTTGTCTGTGTCTGTTGCTCTCCCACCTGCATAGGCAGAGGAGACTGATAGGGCACTAATGCCTGCTGCTGTGGCTGAGCTGCTGTAGAAAACTGCGCATAGTTTGCCTCGTTCGTCGAAGAGGCGACATTGGAAGGAGGAGACAGAACAAAAGCTGAAGGCTGATCAAACGAGAGTTGGGGAACAGGGAAATCAAGCTGACCTGAAGCTGCTGCAAATGTACTTCCGCTTGTCGTTGTACCTGCATTGCCTGACAGCGAATGCTGATAATGTGCTCCTGATACAAGCGGTGAAGGAGCACCACAGTACGAACACGGCTGCTCATTCTCTATGCGATTTTGCTTGCAAGCTGTGCAGAACAACGTCTCTTTCTCTCCTTCCCAAATATCGAAAAATGCAAGTCACAATCCTCTCAGTACTTTACATTAACATGAACTGACACTAGAAGCAAACTTTCGCACTTCTAATAGGAAAAATAGTTACTACTGCCTTTCATTCAGATGAGCGCGGGCCAGACGCTTCCTTTCTAGTGCATGAGCGAGGCTAGCTACTGCTTCTCAGCCAGATGAGCGCCGTTTCTGCCTATGTAAGAGACACGAGAGGAGCGTTTGCAGACATGGACAGAAGAAAGAAGAGGTGGAAAGAAAAAAGAGAGTAGCAGGGCATCACGAGAGAGTGACACCCTGTAGAATTTGCTCCCTCAGGAGACGAGTTCTAACGTTGGGACACCGAGAACACGCGCGAGAATACGCACGTGATACGGTTGTGGCTCTTCGCGTCCAGCTTCCAGGGATGTAATCGTGTCGCGACGCAGTCCGCTCAGATTCGCCAGTTGCCCCAGGCTCAATCCCTGTCGTTGACGAAGTACCCGTAAATTAGGAATGCCACGCGCGCGCATAGGATGCTCTTTCGCAGTTTCTTGCCTCATATGCCTCTCCTTCGAGGTTGTCTTCCTATCCTTCTCAAGCGCCATTGCGAGAGAAGGAAGCTCATGTGAACGTGAGCTTTAGCAATTCTCTACTATATCATAGCATACCAGATGAGCTCTCCTTTTGTCTAGAGCGAGCCAGCTCTTCTCCTCAGCAAGGAAGAGTTGACCTCTCCGGTATACTTGTTGTGTTTTCTGCTCTACTGGCGATTACAGTTGCAGTTATTTCCTCCATAAATGTTGGCATTTCCAGTCTGCTCACTATTGAACTCATGACCTTACCTGAACTCCTTGCAGTTGCACTACTACCTCCCGTGAGCGTAATTGGCATTGCCCTCTATAATTGTATATTTATCTTGATTGCACTAACCTTCGCTGAACAATCTATTGTCACGTTTAGAGAGTTACAGCCGTATCGAACAAGATTTAAGGCGTGCACAAATGCATACAGCGCACATAGTTGAAGCTGTACGTCAATTTAAGGCTGGACATAGATTCCTACAAGTGAAACGCGAGGGAACGTTTCTTGATCCCCTCGTGCTAGAACTACAGGGCAAGTGCATTGAATCTACTCCTCTCAACTGGCGCGCCGTTCGGTGTGCCGCCGCTGCTTGATTGATGTTGGCCGTTTAAGCATTTGCTCTTTCAGCATTTTTTTGAAAAAAGCACGATCATTAACATGCGGAAAGGGTTTGTTCTCAGGAACAGGTACAGCGAGGAATGCACAGAGAGGTCCCCAACCTTCTTTTACTTCATAGACCAGCAATTTATCTGCAGGTACATTTCTTTTCACATTTTCACTATGCTGATTGAAAATACTGATGGCGTAATCTTTATCCTCGAAGCGACCTCTAAATGTTCCATTCCAGATAATAGCGTTCTGCAGACGAAATATATGTCTCTGGAAAGAGTTAAACAAACCAGTGATAAAAAATAAGGCCGATACCAGGATTGAGCTTTTGATCTGTTTAATGCCTTGATAAATTGTATTCTTGCTACTTTCATACCAGGACTCAGGATCTCGTACCGTCAACACAATCTTTGCATCGGGGTAGAGGCGCATGAGTTCTTCATAAAACTTACAGCCAGGCCAATCTACTGTTGCCCCATATCCCTGGAATATCTCCTTCAGGCTGACTGGATCTCCCTGAGCATATGCTTCCCATAAAAGGACATACTCAGGATGCTTCATAAGCTCTGTCATATGATAACAGGGACCAAATCCAAGCTCTTCAAGTGCTAATTTAAGCGATAATGTCCCTGTTCTTCCAAAACCAACTCCAATTATCTTCAGCTCGTTCTCTACTGTTACCTGCTCTGAGATGTTCATAGTACTCCCTTGTTCTAAAATCCATAACTTCTGGATTCTCTATAACTTCATGTAAGGAGACTTTTAACGAGAGGAATACTTACGAGGAGAAAATACGTGTCTTTCTTACGGGAACAAAGCACAAGTACTCTAGTATCTAGATATATTTGAGCACTATTATCTAGTATACTTTATTTGATATCCAATCTTCAATAGCGTCAAAGAGAGCAATCAAAGCCGGGGCAGACTAATGAGGTGTCTTATAAGTGGGCAGAAAGCAATTCACGAGTTTCCACGATTTCGCCGCTTTAGAAGCGAGGCAATACACTCCCTGTATGCCTTATCCTTCTGGTAAGCAAAACAGTCAGGACCTGTTCCACTTATATTTCTGCAGTGGAGCAGGTCCGCTTCCGATAGTCTGTTCACTCAATGTAAGCTACGAGATATGTGTTGAACTTGTATTGAGGCCAAGAACTTTGAAGATGGGCCATTCCGCATCATTTGTATGATCACTGTCATACTGGTAAATGACATTATTATTGAACGGCCAGGAATTATTATCCTCCCCCTGCATCACGCGGCTCAAATGCAGCTCCATATGCAACAAATTCACATCAAAAGGCGTAAGTGATCTAGCAATCTTGCTCAACTGGTCGTCATTGATCTTGTCCCGCTTATCCCCAACGATCCAGAACACAACTCCGCTCTCCTCATCTTCATAGATCAGCTCGCTGCGATCAGTATGAATCCACTGCGAAGAGGACGCATCTTTCTGTTTCCATTCTCCCTCGACATAGACTCCTGATGCTGCATTATCGACACCGATATGTATCTGCTGAGCTGCGCCATTTTGAACAACCTGGAGCACTTTTCCTCGTGGTTTGAACTCACAGATAGAGATCTGCCTGGAAGAGCCATCAGAATGCGAAGAAGTATAGTTGAGTACAACCAGCGGACCGTCTGCCCAGCTTTGATCATCGGAGTAGAGATAGGTTGTACTCTGTGAATAGTGCTCCGGGACATATTGTGGCCAGAACAGCGGAAAGTGCAGCGAGTTACGCATCTCCGCGAACGTCAGCGAAGGCTGTGCTGCAACGTCACCAAGTGCTTCCTTAGCACGATGAGCATGAGAAACCGTAACGGAGGCATTATCAACCTCCACAACACCACTATGAGCACCTGCCCATAAATAACGTAAGCCAGAGGCAAAAGAGGGAGCGGCCAAAACGATAGTCATCAGGACAAACAAGAAACAGGTTGCAACGAACGTTCGCAACACATGAGAGCGCTGCAGCACGTTTGCTACAGAATGAGTGGAAAGAGAAGAAGCACTATAGAGATAGCGCTTCAGTTTCAGGCGGCGAAAGACGTGCGCTCGCGTTTTGTATTCAAAGCCTTGTTCAACACTCTGTAGACGTTCATCTTCTGCTATTAACAGCGTTTGTGCAAACAGTGGAGGAGCCTCTTCCTGCTCAGGGATGAGCAGTGCATCTAATGCAAGCGCAAACGAGATGTCTTCTGAGGAGAAATCAGTTGGAAACTCCTCTTTGTCTATTGATAATTCGAGAGAGTTCTGTTCCAGATCTTGAAATCCCCCCTCAAATTCGCTCATACTCATATAAGTGCTCCTCGAGCGCATCGCGTAAGCTTTTCCGCGCTCGCCAGAGACGTGTGTCCACGGCATGACGGGTCAAACCCGTTTTTGCCGCAAGTTCTCCCGTGCTGGCGAATTTAAAATAGCGTTGATAGATGAGAAAGCGGTCAAGCTCAGGCAACTTTGCCAAGGCCAGGCGCAGTTCTTCACGCCTCTCGCTCTGTTCTATTAAATTTTCCATGCTTACATTCGGATGAGAAGAAAGAGTAGCACGCCCCTCATACTCATAAGACGCATGACCATTTCCGTCAGTTGAACTACGTTGTCTCATCTCATCAGCGGATTGTGTAGTATGTGTTTGACGACGACACAAATGACGACGGCGATCCAGCGCAATATACTTTGCGCGCATGGTTAGCCATGTGCGTAAAGTGCCTCGGCTAGCATCGAATGAATCAATCTCTTGCCAGACAGCCACGAACAGATCATTTACACATTCCTCGGCATCCTGTGCAACGCCTACGCCATCAAGCACGAGGCGAATAAAGTAAAACATTTCACGAGAATACCGAGAGATTACTGTCTCTAATGCCTCAGGATCTTGCTCGTGTAACCTTTGTGCCAGGTCCTCATCAGACCAGTCAAGTCGCACCATTCCCGCTCCTTGCAAACATGCTTATAGCTCTTATAAAAGCGAGTTGTTCGGCACCTGCGCGTAGTTACGCAGCAATACAACTCCAGAGGAAGAGCTTATAACGCCACTGGGTACACTTGCCTTCACCATACTAAGATATACGTTCTACGAGCAATATATCTCACACCGTTTTCAAAGGAAAAAGGGTAGATACGCCCCAACAACGATTTTTCTTTTCTGGAATCAGGCTAATACTAACCTTACATTCAGAAGGAACATGTGCCACAGTGAGTACAACAGTTTCGTTTCTGAATACGAATAAGGGTATTTTGACAATTTTGCTTTAAAAGATCAATACTTGTCAAGTATGTATTTCACCATCGACAGAATGAATGCTTCTTCGAAAACCTGAGTGTACAACACGATCTGCACTCAGGCAGCGTTGGTCTTTGCAGAAAATCTCAGTGAAATCTCTTTTTTTACGCCTATAACAACATCGTAGAAAAGGTTGACAGGGATTACACCCCTGAGCCTCTCGTCTAGAAGCTTACCTCTCTGTATTTTTGCTTTGCTATAGGTCAATAAAAGCGGGAGAAATAGGCTCAGCGAGCCAGACTTTATCATTACCAGAATAGAAGAGGACGCCCTGTTCATATGCCTGAAGCGCTGCTATTTTGAGGATAACTGGTTTCTTTGTGCGACGCAATGCTACCACACGAGCGGTTTCAGCATCTTCTGCCAGATGCACATATTGACGGCCCATCGGCTTTAAACCTTCCTGACGGATCAATTGTGCAGCCCGGGGAGTTGTTCCATGAAAGAGAAGAGCTGGTGGTATTACTTTTTGGTACTGCACTCTCTGCTCAAACGAATGACCGTAATAGGCACGAATCTTGTCGCCACTGATCTCATAGCGCTTCTTATCCGAGGAGTTTATTACCGCTACAAAATCTTCCGCTCGAAGCTGCTGCCATTCACGTCTTTTTTGTCGCAAAGCCGTGAGTAGATCTTCGATCGTGACCCAGCCCTCCTCATCAAGATGCAATCCAAAACTGGAGGGGTTGTGGCGCAAGGCATAAGCCATTGTCTTACTCAGCTGTACAAGATCAATGGTCATCTGACGCTCCTCTATCCTAAGCTTCCTCTAATTGTACACTATATCCATTCTTTTGTATAGATGATGAGATGGTTTGTACAGGGTTTTTGGGCAAGAAAAAAGGAGACCTATTTCTGAGCCTCCTCTTTCTCACATTTTCAACTTATTACTTACTGTACATTCAACATAGGGATCTTCGAGACGCTCCAGCGCTCGTTGGGGCTGGAGACCTCGAACTGCACCATCGAGATTGCATCGGTGGGACAGCGTACAACACACAGGCCGCAACGGATACACTTCTCTTCGTCGATGATCATATCTGCACCACCCTTCCAGTTTGCGGTCAGTTCGTGCATCAGATCGTTTTTGACGACACGCGAGAGGCCTTCCATACTGATGCAGTCGTACGGGCAGATATCAACACAGGCAGAACAGAGAATACAGATCGACGGGTCAATCATGATATTCAACTGACACTGCAAGCAGCGCCGTGCCTGAACAACGGCCTCTTCGGGTGTAAAGCCGGTCTCAGTCTCGCGCGTGTTGCTGAAACGATCTTTCAGTTGCAGCGAGGGCATGACCTGGAAGGGGATGGATTCGTAGTTATCGACAAAGCCACGGCGATAGTCGGGCAGTTCAATCTCTTCAGCAGGCTCAGCCGGTTTATCAACACCGCCGAGATAGCGGTTGATAGCTGCGGCTGCATCACGTCCATCACCAATTGCAGAGATGAGGTTGCGCGATCCCTGAGTGAAGTCACCACCAGCAAAAAGACCGGGGTGGCTTGTCATCCACGTCTCGATGTCGAGCAGAGGCACTCCCCACTTGTTTACCTCAAGGCTCAGTTCCTCTGTCTGGAGCCACGAGGTATCGCTGTACTGACCAAAGGCCGGCACAACCGTATCAACCTCGATCTCGAACTCGGTGCCAGGAATGGGAACAGGACGGCGACGACCACTGGCATCTGGATCACCCAGTTTGTTGCGCACAAAACGGACGCCACTGGCATGAATGCCATCCTTGCTGGTAACGGCGGTCTGCGTAACCAGGTAGTTGAACTCCACATTCTCAAAGACGGCTTCGTTCACCTCGTACTCGTCAGAACCCGCCTCCTCTTTCGAGCGGCGATACATAACGTAGACCTTCTCCGCTCCAAAACGCATCGCCGTGCGGCAGCAGTCCATAGCGGTGAAACCCGAACCCAGCACGGCTACACGCTTGCCGATGTACGCTGGCTCACCATAGTTCGTTTTCTCTAGCAGCTTGATACCATCAATGACACCGAAGAGATCGGCACCAGGGATGACTTTATTATCAGGGCCAGTGAGAGCATTCGGGATATAGCAGCCTGCGCCCAGGTAGACAGCATCGTATTGCTCAAGCAGCTCTTTCACCTGTACGTCGCGGCCCACACGAGTATTGTAGCGCACCTCAATACCCATATCTGCCATATACTCGTCGCACTCTTCTGTTGTTACGTAGCGTGGCAAGCGCCAGACGGGAATGCCGTTCACCATGACACCGCCCGCAGTGGGATATTGCTCATAGATTGTGACAGGGTAGCCCATCTCACGCAGATCTCGTGCACACGCCATACCGGCAGCGCCCGCCCCTACAATTGCGACCTTCTTCTCTTTTGTGATGGGAGGTGGCTCGGCATGATGGCGATATTCGCGATGATCAGCGGCGGCACGCTTCAGCCAGCAGATGGCAATCGGTTTCCCATCAATCTTATTGCGCCGACAGACAGGCTCACATGGCTTCGCGCAGGTACGGCCCAACACGCCAGGTACTACGTTCGCCTTCCGGTTCAATAGATACGCCTCATCGAAACGTGCCTGCGAGATCAAGCCAATGTACGTGGAAACATCAGTGTGAGCCGGACAACCTACCTGGCAAGGAATATTCGTCTGATACCAGTCGGGAGTGACTGCGACCGAGCGGTATCGCGCTTCCAATTCGCTATCGGGATCAATCATCTTAACAAGTCCTTTCCTGAGCGTCGAATACCAACTTCAGCAGATAAAAGGCAGAGAAGTGTATCCGGCACAGGGGAGAAAGCTCTAGCATTTGCTATGATAGGCAGGAAGGTCTATGTTCTTATGCTCTCGTATCCCCTCAAAGCACTAGACCTATGCTTGCGGGAAACAATCTCTTCTCATTTACGTATAAAAAGGTGTGGAGTGTGGAACACAACACACAGCTACTTTTCCTTGTCAGATTATAGCATAACGCAAGGATCGGGAACAAGACGAGCGCGCTTTCTCTGATTGACAACCTCCACGATCCATGCTATCTCAACAGGACACAACACACATGTATAGAGGAGACGCTAGTGAATGAAGTTTATGACGACACAACTATTATTAACACAACCAGATTAACAAAGGCATTTGGCAAGTTGGTTGCCGTCAATGACTTGAACCTTCAGGTCAAGAAGGGGGATGTCTTTGGCTTCCTCGGCCCCAATGGTTCGGGCAAAACCACCACGATCCGCATGTTACTGGGCCTGATCTATCCTACAGCGGGAAGTGTACAGATTTTTGGCATGAACAACGCGCAAGAGCTGCCTGCTATATTACACCGTATCGGTGCAATTGTCGAAACTCCTGTCTTTTACCCCTATCTCTCAGGAATAGACAATCTACGTGCAGTTGCCGTTAATGCCGGGATGGTGACAGGAAAGACGAATGATCACCGCTTGCAAGAGGTGCTTGAACTTGTAGAACTGCAAAGCTATGGCAAGCTGGCCTACCGCAAATATTCTCTGGGTATGAAGCAACGCCTGGGTATCGCATCAACACTATTAACTGATCCAGAACTGATTATGCTGGATGAGCCAACAAACGGACTTGATCCTTCTGGCATGATCGAAATTCGTCACTTGATTCAACGTCTGGCTTCCCTGGGCAAGACAATTTTTCTCTCAAGTCACTTGCTTTCTGAAATTCAGCAAGTGTGTAATCGTGTAGCGATCCTGCGCAAGGGCAATCTGGTCACACAAGGAAACGTCAGCGATCTGCTGCGTGAGCGAGAACAGATCGAAATCCGTATGGCAGAAGCAGATGAGACGCGGAGCGCGTTTAACCTCCTGCAACAGATGCATACCCATGGGGCTACCTGGATAACAAACGTAGCTTTGAATACACATTCACAAAATAGTTCATCTATTATGCTTGATGCTCCCAAAGAGCGTTCAGCAGAAGTCAATCGCCTCCTTGCACAGAACAATCTCTTCGCAGCAGAGATTCATCCTCATGCGGGTAGCCTTGAAGAGGTTTATATACACTTTACCACACCCGACACCGTTACCCCACCAGCGCCCGTAGCGCCTCCAAAAGTTGCAGTAGCCGCCCAGGAGAAAGGATTCCCCAATGAATAGTATGTCTCAGCTACCTCAGCAAGCAGAAATCTCACATACGAATACCAGTATTGTAAGAGGACGACAGGATTTCATCAGCGTCCTGTTGCGCTCAACTGGTGGTGAACTCTATAAGCTGCGCCGCCGCCTGATGTCAAAGATTCTCTTGCTTATCGCTGTTTTGATGATGCTTGTTACATTTGCATTTCTGGCCGTGGGAGCACTGCTTACAAGTAAAACACAATCTCCTGCTCCCCTTTCCAGTACACTCATTCTTCCTGCCTCACTCACAACTGCAGTTGGCATGGTCAATTTCACAGGGCTGATCTTGCTCGTTATTCTGGCAGGCACACTTGTAGGCGGTGAGTACGGTATCGGAACGGTCCGCTTGCTCCTCACACGTGGACCGACCCGCACACAATTTGTTCTGGCGAAAACTCTTGCGATTCTTGCCTGCGTGCTACTCGCGTTTCTTGTCTTGATCCCTATTGGTATACTATTAGGAGCGCTCTTTGGACTTCTCCTCGGAGCAAAGTTTGACTTCACTTTTTTTAGCGCGGAGTGGTTGCTTCACGCGCTGCTCTACATTCTCGCCAGCGCGTTTGGCATCTTTGTATACACAATGCTTGCAAGCTTACTGGCAACGCTGGGAAAAGCCAGCGCGGCTGGAATTGCAGGCGCGTTGATCTGGTGGTTCGTCGAAAGCGTCCTGGGAACGATATTACCTATCGTCGGTAATGCGATACCAGGAGCAGGTGGGGCTTTTCTGAAATCTATTCCTGATTACTTCATCAGCAACAATATCCAGGCGCTGCTCAATAATCAAGATCAGTATCTGACAGGAACACGTAACGCGGCTTCTTCACAGGCAACGGCTACGCTTGGCCTGCATACTCTTTCTGATGGGCATGCACTTCTGGTTTTGTTTGTCTACCTGGTTGTATTCGTTGGCCTCACCTGGTGGATCACCCAGAAGCGCGATATTACAAACTGATTACAAGCTCTTACACTCTACATGCAGAAACTGCTGGTTTGTTTCTGCATATGCGGAAGTATAATGCTCGAAACTTCAGCAATTAAAGCACATGCCTACTCGCTCGGCTTCGATATTGTCCGTATCACAACGGCTGAAGCATTTCCAGAAGCCGAGCATATTATTAAAGATCGCATCGCACGTGGACTGCTGGAAGGTTTACCGTGGTTTACAGCCGAGCGTGCAGATGTCTCGTGCCATCCCGATGTGCTCCTTCCTGAAGCGCAGTCGATCATCGCGCTCGCTATGTGTTATCTTACTGAGCAGCCTGACGAAGCAGATGATGCCACTGGGCCACCACGCGGTCGCATCTCGCGCTACTCCTGGGGAGACGACTATCACGACCTGATCAAGCCCAAACTGCAGCAGTTCGCGAACTGGCTACACGATTACATGTATACAGAGATGGGAGAGAAGCTGGAGACGCGCCTGTTTGTAGATACCGGGCGCATGGTGGACCGTGCGGTAGCAGAGCGCGCGGGTTTGGGCTGGTACGGCAAAAATACAAACATTCTCACAAAAGGATGGGGATCATGGGTCTTTCTCGCCGAAATTGTAACAAATCTGCCACTTGCTCCAGACTCTCCCTTGCAGACAAACTGTGGAGGCTGCGAAATCTGCCTCCATGCCTGCCCAACAGGAGCATTGCCACGCCCTTATGAGCTAGACAGCACGCGCTGTATCTCGTTCCTGACTATCGAACTGCGCGGAAGTATTCCATTGGAGCTACGTCCCCTGATGGGCAATCTTATTTTCGGCTGCGATATCTGCCAGGAGGTGTGTCCAGTCAACAAAGTCGCGGAAAGACGGCTCGGACTCCGAGAAAATGCTTCAGCACAAATGCAGCAGTTTGTGGCCATCACAGATATTCAACGTAGGGGAAAGCCAGATAATAGCAAGCCTGTTCTTTCCGCTCACCCTGAGTTTCGTCCTCGTGCACAGGTTGGAACAAGCCCCGAACTTATTCCCCTGCTCTCGTTAACAGAGGAAGAGTTCCGCGAACGCTTCCGCCACAGTCCCATTAAACGTACCAAACGCCGTGGATTGCTACGCAACGTCTGTGTGGCCCTCGGCAACATTGGAGACCCGGAGGCAATTCCTGCACTCACAAATGCGCTACACGATACAGAGCCGCTTATACGTGGACACGCAGCCTGGGCGCTGGGTCGTATTGGTGGGATAGAAGCACTTGCAGCACTTCGCTCAGCCTTAGAGGGCGAGGAAGATTCAGAAGTACAGAATGAAATTCGTTGCGCGCTAGCTAATCAATAACGTTACAAGCGAGCATCATAAGCCACCACGTGAATGAATTACTTGCCCTGTACTCCATTCTCACAAACTCCATAAAAAAACGGATAGCGTGAACAAGAAAATGTTCACGCTATCCGTTTTTTACTTCTTCAATTGAAAGAGAACCATTTCCTCAATTTTGCTGAGAGAACTTCTCGCCCGTGTTATTCTGCACGCGCTGTTACTCTCTTGCCTGTGCATTCACTACATACAGTAGGACGAAAACACGTCGTTCGATCATTAGGAAGCTGCTGCTCCACCTGTTACCAGGCGTCCACTCCGCTCCTACCTACCAGCTCTTCTCGC
>DAOUDD010000068.1:0-49613 GCA_034431765.1 Ktedonobacteraceae bacterium
CACTGAACGAACTGTTATGCAGCCTTATTCTTGTAGCTTGAGTGAGCGCAGTAGAGGAGCGTCCAGAGGCGCTCTTTGAATCGCAGGAACGTCGCCGCGAACTGGAGATTCTGATTTCTCGCTTGCCAGAGCGCTACCGTGTCGCCGTCACCTGCTACTATTTCGAGCAGCTCAGCTACGCAGAGATCGCGGAACTGCTAGAACAGCCGCTCGGTACGGTGAAGTCGAACATCTCGCGCAGTGTACGGATGTTACGAACCCTGCTCGTTTTAGCGGGGCAAGAGGGAAAGGACGAAGACGGTCTATGGAGTCTCAACACAATTCACAAGAAACAGATATAGATCTGTCTGAGCAAGTAGTACCGGCTTCGCTCCTTTCTTCTGTGCAGGAACGGCTGGCGCGACGCCAGACATACTTACAGCAGGGCAAGCCACTTGCTGAACTGCTGCAAGCCTTGCGCTCCTCTCAATGGGAGATACGCGCTGCTACTGTGCATCGGTTGGGAGAGATTGTGCTCAGGAAACGACAGTTTTTGCAGGCACCTTTGTTAGAGGCGCTTCAGGATGAGCATCCCCTGGTACGTGCTGCTGCTATTCGTGCCCTCAGTCATCTGGGCAAAGACATACCACTTGAGCATATTTTGCTTGCTCTGCGCGATCCCGCCTATGAGGTACGTGAGATGGCGGTACTGGTGCTGGGAGAGGTGAGTGAGCAGGTTGTTGATCCGCTGCAATCGTTCCTGGTTGTCGCTCAACAAGATGTACATAGTAGTGTACGCACTGCTGCAACCTTTGCCATTTCGCACTGAGTTACGACTCATCGCGAACTTTTTGGAGAAAGTTCGCGACGAGTCATAGCAGAATGACTACGCCTTCACAGCCTCCTGTGCCTGGCGCATCGTTTCACGAAGTTGATCGAAGTGCATCTGGCCGTGCATCGCACCCAGCATATAGGTGGCAATGGCGTTCATCGGGCCGAACTGCGGAATGCGCGTGATCGTGATATCCAGGTGTGGCTGATCGGGCCAGGCAGCGAGAAATGCCTGGCACATGCGCTGGCTCTCCTGTAAACGTGCCTGCAATTGCTGAGCCGTTTGAATACTTTCCCAGGGTGTTTCGTAGCGTAATCGAAGACCGCCTTCGAGCTGTACACCGCGTGCCAGCATCGCAGAGATTGCAGCCGCTTCTTCTATCGTCGCGGTCACGTGCGCGACGATATGTCCCAGCGTCCAGCCAACGCCATCGCCCGTGCTTGCCTCTGGATCGTGGGGCACAAACGTAGCGGTTTTGTCCGTTGCACCTGCGATAATACCACTGATCGTCTCGAACAGCTCGTCTGTATTTGACTTCAAATCATTGTAGCTGACACCCTTAACGATGTCGGCGAACGAAATCTTTCCCGAACGGAAATCGGCAAAGTTGATGCTCTGCATAAAAAAACTCCTATCGAAATAGTCGGTGTTGTGTATTTTGAAGGGAACCTTGGTAGCTGTACGTTCTCTATGGCATATAGCCTGGTAACAGAGTACTCCTTTGACAAATAAGTAGCTTTTTTGCTAACCAAATGTAAGTATAACACAGTATGTACAGAGCAGAGTGACTTCAAAGATTTGAGCACACTGACCTCCATGTTGCATATACGGGAGCGGGGCGAGCTTTGCAAAAAACCAGTCAGATTGAAAAGAAAGGCGTGTCAAAAGTCTTCATACATAGAGAATATAGAGAACTCCGAGCATATCAGAGTATCGAATGTGCTACACTATATGTCTGCACACGACTACAACGTGATAGTTGAGCTTAGCGAGATGCTATCGTGCTGACATCTCTGAGCTGAGTGTCTCGCGTCGCTCCCCACGCGCCTAACGTTGTTTGTATCTATCACACAGCTTATGGAAGCTCCGCCAGTTTCTGCATCGCCTCTTTCATCGTCATTTGTACGTTGTAGATGGGCGAGTCGGGCTGCTGACGACGACCACCCTCGTGCAGGAAGCCGGTATCGACGGCGGCGTAGCCAATCTCTTCGATCAGGCGTGCCACTATCGCCTTGGCCTCCGAATCGTCGCTGGCTATGAAGATGACCAGGCGCTCTTCTAACGGCTTGTCTGGACGAGCTTCGTTGCGCAGCGTCTCGAAATACATCGTGTTGAAGGCTTTGACGAGGCACGCGGTGGGAAACTGTTTCAGCACCTCTTCGGCTATGACTTGAGCGATTCCAGGAAATTCAGCACGATCCTGTTGAACTCGGCTGGCTTCTCCATGAATGGGTGATGCGCGGTCTCCGCCATGACCACTTTCTTTGCGTCTGGAATCTCTGCTACCAGGGAATCCAGTGGATTTGGCGCGTCGTACTCTCCGAGAATGACGAGCGTTGGGACGCTGATCTGTGACAGCCGTCCAATTGCTGGTGGATCTAGCGGAATTGGAGCTGCCTGAACCTGTGCCTCGTCGTCGGGACGCTCCCAGTTGTGCGTTGTCATCTCACGTACTCGCTCGCGCACCTCGGGAGCTGCTTGCTGTGGGAGCCGACCTGGTCCATCTGTCCACAATTCGAGCGAGATCTCAACGGCTCGCGGGATATCGTGCTTCTCAAACGCTTCGTTCAGGTTCATGAACATACGCACCAGATCAGGATGCTTTTGCCGCATCTCTTCTGTTGGACGAAAGCCACTGACTCCTGCTGTAACTGGAATAAGCGCATCAACCATCTCGGGATGCTCAAGCGTAAAGTCGATAGCCACCGTTCCTCCGCCAGAGACACCCATGAGGTATGCGCTTTTGATGTTCAGAAAGTGCATCAATTCGTAGAGGTCCTGGCGTGCAGAATACGCTTCCCCTTCCTTGATCAGCCCTGAGTCGCCGAAGCCGCGCTGATCATAGCGAACGACTCTGTAGTGTTGCGCGAAGACGGCGAACTGGTCGTCCCACGATCTTCTATCCAGAACATGTCCATGTACGAGCACGAAGGGATGTCCCGTACCTGCGACCTCATAATAGAGTGTTGTGCCATTTACCTCGGCAAAGCCCTTCTGTACGTCTATGTCTGACATAGTGCTGCCCCTTTCGTTGAAAACGTCTCTTTCTTCATATCATAGCAGCAAAAGCGGTCAGAAACGATCCTTTTTCACTCCTCCTGGAGTGAACTTTCAGCTTCAAGATGGGTGCAATTTCTTCTGATAGGGCAGTAATGGTCGAGGCGAGACGGCGTATCGACGACAAATAGCAACATGCTTTCACCGCTTTGCATTTTATGGATACCTCTCCGCACTCGGGTATGAGGCTCCTAATGATCTACCAGGCCTCATGGCGACGCGCGGGAGCAGTACACGCCGCGACGGAAGTGGGCTTGCCCTGTTCCAGCCTGTGGCTTCGGCAGAGCAAGCCCTTCACAAAACATCTGATTGAACGCTGTCAGAGCACTATACTGTAGAAGGAATGAGGCCACTCCAGGTTCTACTTCTGTTGCAAGAACAGCAATATCAGCGTGCCTTTGAAGCATAGGACTAGACTAGATCGAGTGCTTTGAACATAGCAGGCAAGAATGGGAAGAGTGTGGTTGAATCGCTCAAACCTATCGACGCCTCTCCTGGATTCTGCTAAAATGCTGAGTGACACTCTAGAGAACCTGAGAGGGATTGTTTTATGATGGTGAAGCCACAGCCGACAGCAAAAGAGATAGATTTTTTATTAACGCGTGGAGTGGCGCAGGTTGAGAAGGAAGCGGATCTGCGCCGTATGCTTGTTGAGGGGAACAAGGGAGAGCCGTTGCGGGTCAAGTTAGGCGTGGACCCGACGCACTACGATCTGACCATTGGGCATGCCGTCGTCTTCCGCAAATTGCGCCAGTTTCAGCGCCTCGGGCACAAGGCGGTCGTGGTGATCGGCGACTGGACCGCTCGCCTCGGCGATCCCAGTGGACGCGCGGAGGCGCGCAAGCCGTTGACTGCCGAAGAGGTCAACGCCAACGCTCAGACCTACTTGAGCCAGTTCTTTCGCATCGTCGATTCCGAGCAGACGGAGGTACGTCGGCAGAGCGAGTGGTTTGACAAGTTTGACCTGGGTGACGCCGTCAAATTGCTGGGTATGAAGACCGTGGCGCAGATGTTGGAGCGCGATGATTTCTCGAAGCGCTACAAGAGCGGCGTTGAGATTTACCTCTCCGAGTTCATGTATCCACTCTTGCAGGGCTATGACTCGGTGGCGCTGCGTGCGGATGTCGAGCTGGGTGGAACGGATCAGACCTTCAACCTGCTCGTTGGTCGCGAGCTACAGCCAACCTTCGGACAGGCCTCGCAGCAGATCATGACGCTCAACCTCATCGTCGGTCTCGATGGTGTGAAGAAGATGGGCAAGTCGCTTGACAACTACATCGCCATGACCGCTCCTGCGAAAGATATGTTTGGCAAGCTGATGTCGCTGCCCGATGCAACCATGCGCTCCTACTTCGAGGCGCTGACCGATGTCGCTACTGCGGAACTGGATGAGTTTGAGCGTAAGATGACGGAGGGGACGCTCAATCCGCGTGATGTCAAGTTGCGTATGGCGCGTGAGATCGTGGGCGAATTTCATAATGCGGCTGAGGCCGAAGAGGCGCAGGAGGCGTTTATTCGCCAGTTCTCCGAGCGCAAACTGCCGAGCGATATTCCCGATTATGTGCTCGATGCACCCAAAAACATCGTCGAGCTGATAGTTGCGGCTGGTCTTGCGGCAAGCAACAATAAGGCGCGCGAGCTGATCAAGCAGGGCGGCGTCTCCTTCTTTCCACAGGGAGAATCCGGCGAGACGGAGCGCATCACCGATCCCGAATTTATCGTGCCTGCTACAAATGGTGCGATTGTGAAGGTTGGTAAGCGGCAGTATATACGCATCAAAGTGTAAAGAAAGCGAGATCTGGTCTTATGGCGCAGGCGAAAATTGGGGTCATCGGCGGCACCGGTCTGTATCACATGGAGGGGATGAGTGATGTCGAGGAGGTGCGTGTCACCACTCCCTTTGGCGATCCGAGTGCTGTCTTGACGCTCGGCACGGTTGAGGGCGTGCGTATGGCATTTCTTCCTCGCCACGGGCGTGGACATCGCATCGGTCCTTCGGAAATCCCTGTACGTGCTAACATCTGGGCTTTGAAGAGCCTGGGTGTGGAATGCGTGATCTCCGTCAGCGCCGTTGGTAGCCTGCGTGAAGAGATTGCGCCGCGTGACCTGGTCATTCCCGATCAGATCTTTGATCGGACGAAGAGCCGCGTCAACAGCTTCTTCGAGGATGGCATCGTTGTGCACTGCTCGTTTGCTGAACCCTTTAGCACCTCTTTGCGCACGTTGTTAATTGAGGCGGCTCAGGGCCTGGAGGGGGTGCGTGTGCATACAGGCGGCACCTATATATGTATGGAGGGGCCGCTCTTCTCAACAAAGGCCGAATCGCGCGTCTATCGACAGTTGGGGATGGATATTATCGGAATGACCGCGCTGCCGGAGGCCAAGCTCGCGCGTGAGGCTGAGCTGGACTACGCTATTCTCGCCTGCTCTACCGATTATGACTGCTGGCACGAGAGCGAAGAGGCCGTGACCGTCGAGATGGTTGTGGGCAATCTGCAGGCCAATGTCAGCAACGCCCAGCGTATTTTGCGCGATGTAGCACGCAGAGTTGCAGCAGATCCCACGCTGCTGAAGGGTGAGTATGCGAATGCCCTTGCCTCCGCGATTATTACTGACAAAGCGGTAATTCCACCTGCCGCAAAAGAAAAGTACCAGTTACTCATCGGCAAATATATCTCTTGACAAAGGACTTGGACAGGTGTACAATAGGGCCATCCCGCGAATGAAGAAGACAAGCGACATGCGGGATGGACCGATTTTCATCCGGTCCTGTCGGTTGGCGTAATCGGGTCTTGCGCGGCAGATGTCTATGAACCCCGCCAGGACCGTGAGGAAGCAACGGTAAATGGGCCTCTCTGGGTGACGCAGGGGTGCCTGGTTACGCTAACCGGCAGGCCCAGGTGAAAATCGGTTTTCGCTGTTCAGTTCAAAATCTCTTCTCCTGTGGCTGCGGGTGGGTTTTGACCCCGTCATGAGGATAGACCGGCGGGAGTGACAACATGGCCTCACAATCTCTCTACCGCAAATGGCGCTCTCAGACCTTTAGCGAGATGGTTGGTCAAGAAGCGGTTATTCGCACGCTCAAAAATGCCCTGCAGACGCAGAATCTCGCTCACGCCTATCTCTTTACCGGTCCACGCGGCACCGGTAAGACAAGTACCGCCCGCCTGCTTGCGAAAACGATCAACTGCTTAAACCCCAAAGACAACGAGCCGTGCAACGAGTGCGAGCAGTGCCGCGAGATCACAGCCGGTAACTCCTTTAACGTCGTCGAGATCGACGCAGCCTCCAATCGCGGTATCGACAGCATTCGTGAGCTGCGCGAGAAGGTGCTCGTTCCCCCCTCCACCGGGAAGTACAAGGTCTACATCCTCGATGAAGCGCACATGCTGACCGTCGAAGCTTTCAATGCTCTGCTCAAGACGTTAGAGGAGCCGCCGGAGCACGCGATCTTTGTTATGGCAACCACTGATGTTCACAAGATGCTACCCACTGTGCTCTCGCGCTGCCAGCGCTTCGATTTCAAGCGCTTCTCCACACGGCAGATCGTGGAGCACTTGCAGTTTGTGGCGGCTCAGGAGGGTGTGACGCTTGAGCGCGGTGCGACCGAGCTGATCGCGCGTGCCGCTGCAGGTGGAATGCGCGATGCGCTGAGCTTGCTCGATCAGGCGATCGCTTACTCGGGCTCGACGGTTTCGCTGGCGCAGGTGCAGACGATGTTGGGTGTTGCCGATCCACATGCGATTCGCAAGTTCCTCTCCCATATCGCTGATCTCGATAGCCGGGCTGGATTGCATCTGATCTCGGAGCTTGCCGAGGCCGGTGCCGATCTGCGCCAGATCAATGCCCAGGTTACGGAGTACTGGCGCTCGATGATGCTAGCGAAGGCCGGAGCTATGATCGGTGAGATCCTGGATGTGACAGAGGATGAGCTAAACGATATTGTACAGCTTGCTCAGCGTTTTTCTCTTGATGAGCTGATCGAATCTTCACGCATCTTCGCGCAAAACGAGCTGATGCAAAAAGGTCTGGGCGCTCCTCAGCTCGGTCTGGAACTTGCCCTGCTCTCCTGTATCGAACTGCATCGCCGTAATCAGGGAAGTTCAGTGCAGCTGCACGAAAGTACTGCTACGCTACAGGCGCATGCTCCTGCTCCATCCCCTATACAGAGTCGTCCGGTTCAAAGTGTCTCGGCTCCAGCACAACCTGCTCCACCAGCACAGCGTCCTTCCCAACTCCCCACAGCGGCTCACCCAGCTCCTCCCGCTGTTTCACCCACTGAGGAGAGCGTGCGCAAGGCTTCTGTTGTAGAGCCAGTTGTGCCTCTGCCAGAGGAGCCGGTTGAAGACGATGCTTTGCCGGATTGGGATGCGGTTGCGACCTATGATGATGAAGAACCTGTGTACGCCCCTGCGGCGCACCAGGCTGAACCTGTTGCTATGCACGTCTCTTCTGCACCTGTATCGGTTCAGCAAGAGCCGGCACTCATGGCTTCTGAAGAACAAGAGAGCATCGTTCCAGTTGCAGAGGCTGCGGAGGGACCCTCTCTGACTCTTCAAGATGTCAAGGAGAAATGGGAGTATATCAAGCGGCGGGTGAAGACGAAAAAAGATGGGGCAAAGCTCGTCGCCTTTCTCAATGGCTATGCTGTGGTTGCAGTCGATGGCACGCGCGACCAGCCAGTGGTTGTGATCCGTGCAAACATGGATTTCCACTACAAGGCACTACAGAATGCAACTGCCTACCATCAAGCTATTGAGTGGGCAATGAAAATCGAACTGGGACAGGAATGTAAGCTGCGTCTGCTACCTCCTGGACAGGGAGGGCCGAGCCTTGGCGTCTCAATTCCGCCCCCACCAGCAGCGGATCAACCAGGTGGCAAGATAGCGAATCTGCGCCTGGCATCTCCTCCGCGCAACTCTGTACATGTGGAGCGACAAGCACCATCTGTTCCATCTGCATCAGCACCGGTTTCTGCACCTTCACGAGTACCAGAGGCTGCGGCACCGCAAGTGCAGAGCTCGACAGTTGTACACCGTCCCGTCAATCCATCAATCGGGTATGCAGCAGCACCTGTTGTATCGCCTAGAGTGGGTATTCAAGAGGCGAGTGTGCCGATAGAAACAACGCGAGTAGAGCACCAATCTTCCTCATCCCTTGCCACAAAAGTGGGGGTGAGAGAGAATACATCTCAAGAGGTATTTTCATCCCAAAGCACGGAGACACGGCAGGCATCTCTTGAAAAGAGTGCCAGGCACAACCAGGTTGTGCAAGAAGTTGCACGGATGTTTAAGGCTGAAATTAAAGATATTCAATCAAAATAAGGAGTTACCCTTTATGAATATGCGAGAAATTCAGAAAATGCAGCAGAAGATGTTGAAGATGCAGGAGGAGTTGGAGGCAACAAACTTCACCGGTACTGCTGGCGGTGGCGCTGTCTCTATTACCATGAGCGGCAAATACGAGGTCAACGCGGTGAAGATCGACCCTGAGGCGTTTAGCGCGGAGGATATTGAGGAGCTGGAGGTAATGGTGAAGGCGGCTGCGAAGGATGCGTTCGATAAGGTGAGCGAGGCGCAGCAGAAGCTTGTCAGCAATGCCACTGGTGGAATGAAAATTCCTGGATTGTTCTAACTATGAGTGATATCGCACCACCAGTCGCGGCCCTGGTGGAGGAATTTGCCCGGCTACCAGGGATCGGCGTCAAGACAGCGCAACGCCTGACTTTCTTTATCCTGCGTAGCCCCAATGATCAGGCACGTCGTCTTGCGGAAGCGATTCTACGTGTGAAAGAGAGCATCATCTACTGTTCACGCTGTTTTAACATCACCGAGACCGACCCCTGCGCAATTTGTAGCAATCCCAGCCGCGATCAAGAGTCTATCTGTGTAGTGGAAGAGCCGCTCGACGTGCTCGCCCTGGATAAGACGGGTGTGTATAAGGGCCTCTACCATGTGCTGCATGGTGCACTTTCGCCGCTCAACGGCATCGGTCGCAAAGATATTCGCATCGACGAGCTTTTGAAACGGCTCTCCAGTGGGGAGACGCGTGAAGTCATTCTCGCAACCAATCCCGGTTTCGAAGGCGACTACACGGCAGGCTTTATCAAGGATGCCATCAAAGGCGAGTTATCTCTTCCTCAACTGCGTGTCACTACGCTGGCTCGCGGCCTGCCACTCGGCAGTGACCTGGAATATGCGGACGAGGGTACCCTTGGGCGTGCCCTTGAAGGACGACGCGATTTGTAGTACTGTTGTAGGTGTAGGGAGGGAAAACTTCACCTGTGAGCGTCAAGGGAATCGCGTAGGGGAGGACCTTGCGCCCTCCCATTTGCCGAACTGTATGTAGGGAGCAATTGTGCACATCCACGGCGGGCGACCGCAAGGGTTGCTCCCTACGAGCCATCCTTTGACGCTAATTGGGGGAGAACTTTTCCCGTGTTCAGTCTTTGTAGTGCGTGTGGTTGTAGGTGGGGAGGGAGGCAGGACGATGAAAGCGTTGACACATCTGTCGGCTCATGGTACACTTGTTCTACCTTCGCGAAATAGATACTTCCTATCAGAAACCTGAGCGGAGCTAGCTCTGAGAAGAGCGTTGGTTTCTGTATGAGAGGAAGACTTCCTAGAGGAGAGAAAAATCTATTTCCGACTTTTCGCCCTTGTCAAAGAATACGTATAGGAGAAACAATCAGAACGGACGCGCAGCATCACCTACTCTAGCGTCTTCATCTCCACTCTCTCTATGCTGCGTGTGACAATGCCCTCTGATAGATTCTGTTGAATGCAATCTGCTAAAGCCTTTGAGAGGAATAAAAAAGGAGGAATGCAGGGTTGGTGAAGCGGGAGTGTTGTACCCTGGCGCATCTCATCCCCTGCAAGAAGAAATGCCAATGCCGAAGAAAGAAAAAGCAGCGGTTGAACGCCCGGAGCGTATCTCGTCCGGTGCCGCCGCAGGTGAGCGTGAGAAAGCAATAGAACTGGCCCTGACTCAGATTGAGCGTCGCTTTGGAAAGGGTGCGATTATGAAACTCGGAGACGCCGCCAAGGTGCAGATCGAAGCTATTCCCACGGGTTCTGTTGCCCTGGATCTTGCACTGGGAATTGGTGGTATTCCGCGAGGTCGTATTACTGAGATTTACGGACCAGAGTCTTCCGGTAAAACAACGCTCTGTCTGCACGTTATCGCCAATGCACAACGCGCCGGAGGTTTCGCTGCCTTTATCGATGCCGAGCACGCGCTCGACTCATCCTACGCGGTCAAGTGTGGTGTCGATACCGATAACCTGTTGATCTCCCAGCCTGACACCGGTGAGCAGGCACTTGAAATTGTCGATTCGCTGGTGCGCAGCAATGCGGTAGACGTGATCGTGGTTGACTCGGTTGCTGCTCTAACGCCACGCGCCGAAATCGAGGGCGAGATGGGCGACTCGCATGTTGGTTTGCAAGCTCGCCTGATGAGTCACGCACTGCGCAAACTGACCAGTGCGATCAACAACTCCCGTACCACGGTCATCTTCACTAACCAGTTGCGCGAGAAGATCGGCGTGATGTTCGGCAATCCTGAGACGACGACAGGTGGTAAGGCGCTGAAATTCTACGCCTCGGTGCGCCTGGATATTCGTCGAACCGATACCATCAAGCAGGGTCAGGATGCGGTTGGCAGCCGCACACGTGTACGTGTCATCAAAAACAAAGTTGCACCACCGTTCAAGACCGCCGAGTTCGATATCATGTATAGCGAGGGTATCTCGCGCGAGGGCGGCTTGCTTGACCTGGGTCTGGAGATGGGTCTTGTCAAGAAGAGCGGTGCCTGGTTCACTGTTGGTGATATTCGCCTCGGTCAGGGCCGTGAGAACGCTAAAGAGTTCCTGCGCCAGAATACCGATGTTGCGACTGCTATTGAAGAGCAGATTCGTGGCAACATGCTCTCATTCAAAGGTGCTGAGGCCGAAGTCGCCGGTGCGGAAGAGGATGAGGACGAGTTGGCAGAGGCTGAGACTGCCGAAGAGTAGCTGATAGATGCGTTGGGTGTGGGAGGGGGATAGTAGACGCGAGAGGGGGAAAGTGGGCGTGAGGGGAACAGCGGGCGCGATAAATCTGGCCCCTATTTCTCGCACGATGAATCGTTTTTGAGGAAATGTGGAAAAGATCATTTTTCGCGTGGAACACGCGAAAAATGATCTTTTCTATTAGAAACTTATCGTTTGAGCATGTGCTTTGCGATTAAAGCAGCTAGCCCCGTGACACCTGCAAGGAGGACCGGGTGCGCAATAATACGATGAAAAAGATCCGGCCGCTCTTGCCGGAGACGTGCCATACCCTGCGCCATTGAATAAGAATCGTTGGGGTCTACGCCGTATTCGGGGGGGAAATGCTGAGCAATCTGGAAGCGCTCCTCTGGTCCTAAGCGCTCAAAGTGCTTATGAAAGACACGCTGAATATGCTCTGGCGGCGCATTCTCGACAAACTGCCGCACATGTTTATGTGCCTCCTGTGTGTCAATCGTGCTCACATCTCCACTATCATACGACTCCGCGTACTGCTCATACATTTCTCGATTTTCCGAGTCGAAAGGCCACATACACCTTCTCCTTCTTTCCACTTCTGTATCCAAAGCCCTTCCCACTTATTGAAACGGATTGCAAGAGAAAAAGTATCATCAAGCAGCAAAAGAGTATAATACATAGTTATATATCTATTGTTTGGTTGCTTTAGTGTAGACGGACGAAACACCTGGTAAAATGCTGTGGCTATTCTCTCTGAGAGACTAAGGATTGTCAATTGCGTAGAACTCTGTCGGCAACTGATTCTCATCCAGGTCGGAGCGCACATGCGTCATACCAAGCTTCTGCACAACACGTAGTGAAGCAGCGTTGTTTGGATCAATCGAGGCTTCGATGCGCGGAAGTTTCCAGCGTTGGAAGCCGGTTTCGATCATTTTGTAGGCGAACTCACTCGCCAGCCCTTTTCCCCAATACGCTTCTTTGAATGCATAGATGATTTCAACCTGTGTGCTTCCCGGAGGATAGATCAGGCCACCGAAGCCGATCATCTCGCCGTTCTGGCGTGAGAGGATGGCAAAGCAGCCATAGTCATGATTCTGGTAATTGTTCTGCGAGATCTGTATCCATTGCCGTGTCTGCTCAGCCGTCAATGGCTTCCCATCGCCCATATACTCGACAATTTCAGGATCACTACAAAGAGCATGAAAAGCCTCAAAATCGTCGTCTTGTAAATAGCGAACGATAAGGCGATCAGTTTGGAAAATACACATAGTATCGGACAACTTTCTCTACGTGCTAACCTTCCACACCTGGACAGTTTTGTCATCACTTGCACTTGCAATAGTCTGTCCATCAGGGGACCATTGGAGCGCATTGATCCAACTACTATGTCCTGTATAGACGAACTCGGGGGTATCAGGAATAGCAGTGCCAATATTCCATACTTGAATAGATTTGACCCCTGAGGCGAGTTGCAAGCTACGAGGTGCCCAGTTAAGGGCTTTGACTGCTCCTGCACTATCATGATAGTGCAGAATTGTTCTACCAGTAGCAGGAGCAATCTCCCAGACATGAATGTTCCCTTTATAATCACCTGAGGCGATAAGACGCCCGTTGTAGCTCCATGCCGCCGAGATAACCTGATGTTGGTGACTGCGATATATTAGTAGAGCATCTCCCGTAAACGCATCCCAGACATGGACAGTCCCATCATGGCTGGCAGAAGCAACAAACTTACCATCAGGAGACCATGTGGCCGACCAGATGGGTTCTCTATGCCCTTTATACGTAAAGATGGCACGCCCATTCGTCGCTTTCCATATATGAACTATTCCATCATGGCCAGCAGAGGCAATGAAGCGGCCATCAGGGGACCAGGCAACGGATTCCACCTGAGCATCATGGTAATACCCAGTAGGAAATGTTTTCCCTTCCTCAGCATCCCATATATGAACTCTATTATCCCAGGAACCGGAAGCGATATATGCCCCATCAGGGGACCAAGCAACGCTCTTTACAGGCTGCAAGTGCTCCTGGTAGATAAGGAGTGTTTTGCCGTTGGACCTATCCCATAGATGAACTGTTTTGTCCCAGGAAGCAGAGGCGATCCGTTTCCTATCAGGAGACCAGGCGACGGACGAGATCCACGCAGTGTGACCATTATAGATCAGGGATGGATGCGAGACAGGAAGAGTTTGTGGAGAGGGTGCTAGTGGTAGAGTTGTTGCTTGCTGTGATAGTAGACTCTGAACTGGTGACGGTATCATATGCCTGTCCATAGGAGTCGATACAACTTGTGTAGGTTCCCAACCATCCTCCTCTTCAAAGTTATAGGGAACGGTTGCCATTTGAGACTGGGAAGGAACAGCTAATTGCTCTTCGTCAATTGGTGGCAATAATGAGAATGATGGAGGCAATAGCAGGGGTGTTTCTGAAAGCGCAGAACTCTGCTCCTTCTTTAAAGGCTTAGCGTTCTTTTTTGCTGCAACTGGTGGGAAGTGTATTCTAGCCTTATCTTGTGAGTTCCCTGCTTGATGATATGCAGCCTCTTCCAGGGCATTGACAAAGGTATTGATACTGCTAAAGCGCTGCTTTGGATCTTTAGCAAGGGCAGTCAATATAACCTGCTCGACTTTGTGGGAAATCTTTGAGTTAAGGAGATGAAGTGGGTATGGGGGAACTTTTATATGCTGGTGAGTCAGTTCACCTGCACCCTTGCCATTAAAAGGAAGTCTTCCACACAGCCATTGATATGCTACAACGGCCAATGCATATTGATCGCTGGCACGTTCAGGTTTCCCCTGGAACTGTTCGGGAGCCATGTACTGTAAGCTACCAATGACCCTGGTGATGTGGAGACTGGTGTTGAGCACAACCGCAATGCCAAAGTCACTGAGAAGTACCCTATCGTGCTCGTCCAGGAGCATATTTGCCGGCTTAATATCACAGTGAATAACCTTGTGCTTATGTGCAAATTGTAGTGCCTCAGCAACCTGCTTGACATAAGAGAGGACCATCTTGATCGACAGGGTTTGATCTCTAACATGACGTGCATATAATGAACCATGAGGTGCGTAGTCCATAACGAGGTAAGGAAGATTTCCTTCTACATTAAAATCGAGAATACTTACGATATGCGGATGTTTAAGCGCGGCAATAATACGAGCCTCTTCGAGGAATCCCTGAAGTGCGCTACTATCCAGTTCAGAGCCTACCTGTAGCACTTTGATTGCGGCCCTTGTTTTCAGATAAATGTGCTCACCAAGGTAAACAGTAGCAAAGCCGCCACTACCAATAGGGCAAAGAAGATGATAGTTACCAAGGCGTTCGTATAGTTTTGTCATCACGTTTACTCCTCCTAGAGGTGACGCATTCTGAAGCAATGAGTCACAGATTGCAGTAAGAAGAGTGCAGCAGATGGGTGCTGTGGAGGTTGATGCAACTGTATCACCCACCATATAATGAGAGCTACCGCGACAATAAGTATAATGATAACAAACGCAATAAGCCTTGCTTTTGATGACGATTGTGGAGATGGAGCTACATGCCTGCCAGATGATGGTGCTGTATTGTTTTGACTGCATGATGAAGCCCCTGGTGTATCGAGAGACGAAGTAGACGCTTCAACTACTTGTCTACCAGATGTTGCATCCGGCTCATCCAGTGGTATCTCTCTCCCTCGACCTTCATAACGAGGAAGGGAAGAGGATGATACTGGTGGGGCATTGGGAGGGAAAAGAGATACTGAGGAAACGATGTAGTCTTTTTTCCCAAGGATGAGAATTTCTTTGAGACTTCGCGGCATTCTCCCTTGCTCAATAGACTCTTGCACTTCATCCAGACAGCGCTGGAGACATGTGTTTTTGCTTTCATTGCGCAGAAGGGCAAAGTGTTGTGATTGACTTAGACGCTGAAAATCATCTTCACGCAAGAGCAGATTGCGATCAGTAGCGTCGCACTTTTCCCATAGGTCAGGATTAGTCTCTAATGCACAAAGAGAAAGGTAGATCACGAGTGCGGAGAAACGGTCCATTGTATGATCAAAATTCCGTATAGACGGTTGCGGCGGCTGAAAATCTGCATGTCCATTATCCGCAGTACTCATGCTGGTCCTGCCAAAATCAGGTACATACATGCCGTCGAAGTCAATCAAACGAAGTGAGAGCCTGGGATAATTACCAAGGACCAGGACATTGCTCAGATCAAGATCACCATGTGCTATTTCTCGTGCTTCCATTTTCTGGATGAGGTCTATCCATAACTTAGCAATTTCTCCTACCACACGGCTATTTTTATAATTATCACTTAAGTAGTCACCTAAAGAGCGGCTGTTCGTAATATAGCGCATCTTAAGATAAGGAAAATATTCTCCTTTGATCTTGACTCCTGGCTCAACCAGATCATAGGATGTAAGAAACGGGAGCGCGTTTCCTGGACGTTTCATATACGTTGTGATACCTTGATGCCGTAACAGAATATCAGTTGGTGGAAAGACTTGAGCCGATTGATCTGAGGTAAAGCAGCGTATAACCCAGTCAGAAATTCGAAAGACACAGATATACTGGCTACCACCAGCATTAAGCCTCAGCGGTTGACCAGGACTGGTCTCTAATAAAGAACCCCTCTGAATATCAGGATCGCTGAAAGTTCGATTGCGATCACGCATAGCCTCGTCATACTCATAAACCATAGGCCAATTATATGTCTTTACACGCATCACAATCCTCGCATATGTTTATATACTACAAAGGTATCACAATAAGCGTAGTATCATCCTCATCCATACAACCTTCCCTGCGTTGCTTTTCAACAAAAGATGCAAATTGTTGCTTATCTTGCATCCGTAGAAGTGCATGCCATTCCGTTAGACCTTGCTCCCATTGCCATAGAATCCATTGAGCAAGTGCATCTGTTGCCATGAGAAGCAAATCACCTTTTTCATACTGATTGGAATAGTATTCAACATACGGAAGGACATCATTCACACTGTCCCCTCTGCGACTACTCAAAAGTGGGGGACTGTTATTGAAGTCCTGCGAGTTGCGCACCGGCATACTCTCAAATGATGGATGAGAGGCTGCCGAACGTAGTATAAAAAGACAGGTGTCACCTAGAGCCAGCGCGCTTACTGTCCGCTGCTGGTGATTGACTTCTACTCCCAGGAATGTTGCAAAGGCTCCACGTTCAAGGATACGTTCTACTTCTTCTGGCTGCACCGGGTGATCTCCTGTGAGTTGATTGCGCTCGTTGACTTCCGGGTACCAGCGGCGTTCTACCCACTGCACCCAGTTCTGACGTGGCTCTTCTAACCAGGAGGACAGCTCGGCTGCATAATTGCCCCTAAGAGGTTCTTTCTTCCACTGCTGTCCCAGTAACGCAGCCCAAGGGCGTGGTAAACTGCTACCTCCAGCTCCGTCGGAGAGCGCGAAACGAGTCTCATTATCTGAGATCACACATGCATCTTCCCTCTCTTTAGCTACTGCAAAAAACCGAGCATTTCTGGGTTGAGGAGGCTGGTACAGTATGTCATGCTGAAACAGTGGAGGAAGACTCTCTCGTGAGGCTATCGGAAATCTTTGCTCTTTAAATGTTCTTCTTTCCGCATTGGCAGGTGCAGATAATGCTGGTAAAGGTGGGGGAGGTAACAATGGTACAGGAGAGGATGGCAACTCTGGTCGATCAGAACGTATAGCTTTTCTCCGACTGAAGGACTGCTCGATAAGCGCGACCAGAGCATCGACATTAACAATGAACAGGCTGGTCAGCGAGCAAAGAATAATAGTCAACGCAATGAGATTTAGCAGAAACCCCGAAGCGGTTAGCATGGTAAATGTGAAGGACGTGATGCCTAGGAGCAACGCACCCAGAAGCGCGCTCGTGCAGACTCCTGTCAGAGCATGACGCTCTCTTCGGGCACGTTCTAGAGCAGTAAAGAGTTCATAGGCAGCATAGACCAATGAAAAGAGAAATGTTACTATTACAAAAGAAAAAATGATATTTTCTTGTGTAGAAAGTGGGGATGACATTAGTGTCAGAATAAATGCGGCGATGGACATGAGAATCACTGCCATTACCGCATGGAGTAAAGGAGAGTCAATGGTAAAGCTGGGCACATTGTCTGCTTTGTTGCGTTGATCTGGCATAGACTATTCCTTTTTACACAAAAACGCTACGCCTGAGATTATCGCTTGGTTGCGTTCCCCAACGGAGGAAGTCGATCAGATCGCTAGGACTGGCATTATAGATGAAGCCACGCGCCCCCTCCTGTAGACCAGCATTGAACGAACTACGTGCTTTTCGTACCATCGTTGCTGGTATAATACTTGACATATGGAAGAGCTGACGTGCCGATTCTCTTTCATCTATATCCTGTATCTGTGCGTCAATTTCATCCACGACTTTGGGAAAGACAAGACGCTGCAGTCCGTTACTTGTCAGATGGCAGCTAAACAGGAGCACATGTCCGTCATCAGTGTGCATATTGCGGACGTAATTAGCCATAGCTATAGGATCGCCCTCACCATTATGTTCCCCATCTGTGATGTTAATAACAATAGGTGGGAACGATTTGTGGCGGTTAGCATCTGCAGCCAGCCAATCCTGAATGACCCGGTAAGCCCGCTGTAGCGCTTTCGCCATTTCTGTATAGCGGCTATCTGCAGTGTAATCAATCCAGTAGGGCTGTTCCTCTTTGACCTGGATGATTTTTTGCTGTAATCGATCAAAACGTTGTACAAGCACGGACTTGCGACCCTTTGGATTAGCGGCCAGATTGCGAATGGAGATAGGCATACCTTTACTATCAGCAAGCAAACCTGTCACCGCGTCTCCATAGCCTAAGACTAGAACATCACAATAATCCTTGAGTCCTCCTCTATCAGCATCAGGTGGAGTATTATGAATGACAGAGACAATCAAATTATTTAGCGCAGCAGTAGCCATCTGCCCGTTTGTGTAAGTCTGATTGTCTATTTCCAACTGCTGTTGCATTGATCCTGACTGATCCAGAAGGAAGATCAGTAGACCGCGATTTTGCCGGCTCCAGCTTTTGCGATAGATATCTTCAGGCATTGACACGTATCCTTTCTTTTTTTGTCATCCTGTTCTGCTCTCTTATACGGCTCAAACAAACACCTCCCCTGAGAGCAAGCAAGCGATGTTTAACAAACCATTTATTTCTCTTCCATTGCATATATATCATATAGATTTGAAAGCGTTTATAAAGGTATATAGCAACAGTATGACAAAAGCTGATGAACAAGTCAAGGGGGAAGACGGCGTTTTTCCTTTGTAGTAGTCTAGAAAGAAGTTGGCGATGAAGAGTTTACTTTCTCGGCAAAAGCAGGTAGAATAGCAGGTGGAAATCTATAAATTAACAAGGTTGCGTCATATGATCTGCTGAAAAGTTCATTGATTCGATTAGGAATGAGCTTGAAGATACAAACTTTCACGTTTTGATCGTTTATCCTATTGTCGCTACAGATTTTTATAGGGGGCACTATGCTCTATGGAGATATGTTCCGGGTAACTATCTTATTTCCATTAATTGTTGCCATGGATATACCTTATACCAATGCATTAACTATTACTATTGAGCTTCTGGCTATCGTTTTTTTGCTTACCAGTGTTGCGCTCCTCATGCGGAGTTCTGTGCTCTCAAGGAATGCACCTGCAGGACCGTTACCGAGCAGGAAGTATCAGCATAGGCCGTTTGCTTTTTCTCTTTTCGTTCTGGTATTCCCAATTATATTGATTTTCATGGCCTCTGCGACTTATGCTATAAATGGTATACCTGGCCCGCTTATTACACCAACACCCACTTCTGAGACAGAGACTCCACCTTTACTTCCTCCTTCCATTTCTCCTCCGCAGAATCTCGCCTCTTCTGGCACTCTTACTGTTGCTGCCAATCCTATTTATAGACCGGAAATATACCGTGATAAAGCAGGCGTCGTAGGTTTTGATGTAGAGCTATCTACCAATCTTGCCCGTGTAATGGGTTTACACACACGCACTGTTCCAGTCTCCAGGTATCAGGATCTCCTTAGTAAGCTAAATACGAGAACCGTCGATATTGTGCTATCTGCTTATTCGCTCACTGATGACGTTAAGAGTTCTGTTCAGTCTATTCCTTATCTTGCTCCGAGGGGTGTCTTGCTTGTTAGACCAGGGAATCCGCTTGACCTCCACTTCAAAACGCTGAAAGATCTGTGTGGGCATAAGATCGGTGTTCAGTCTGGCTCCTGGGAACAAAGAGATGTAGAAAGCATACAGTGTGATCAGACACCGCAAGATGCTAATCGCGGAATTCTTCCTCTTTTTAGCACATTTCCTGATGCTGATACGCTGATGCACACCCTTATCAATAAACAAGTTGATGCTATTTATCAGCGTTCCCCTACTGTGAGCTACTATCAACAAAAGTATGCCAAGCTGTTTCAGCCAGTGGGACAGGTAACGCTTCCCCAGGAGGGTATTCTCATACGCAGCGAAGATGCTAAGATATATCAGGCGGTACAGGCCTCTTACAACCTGCTAGTAACGAACGGAACATATGCCAGCCTATTACAAAAATGGGGGTTGACGGAAGATACTATTGTGCCCTTGACTCCGACACCGCCGCATTCTTTCAACCCTGTCTCTCTTCTATCTGTTCCTGTGACTAGATGGAATAAACGTTATGAATCCTGATATTGGATCACAGCTAGGTAACTATCGGCTCCTCAGATTGTTAGGTGAGGGTGGTTTTGCACGTGTCTATCTCAGTGAGCATATCTATCTGCAGCGACTCGCCGCGATCAAGATTTTGCATCTGGCCTCGTCCCTGAGCAGTGAACAATCATTGGCATTTCTTACTGAAGCACGCACTATTGCTCGGCTGGACCATCCGCATATCGTGCGTATTCTGGAATTTGGAGTGGAGCACGATTGGCCGTATCTTATTATGGACTATGCGCCCAATACCTTACGCTCAATACATCCACTGAACACACAGGTTCCTCTCGCTCTTGTCGTTTCTTATGTCTCGCAAGTTGCTTCCGCTTTACAATATGCTCACGAACATCAGGTGATTCATCGTGATGTGAAGCCGGAAAATATGTTATTGGGCCAGAATAATGAGGTGTTGCTCAGCGATTTTGGCATAGCTAAAGTCGTGCAGAATACGATGGAGCTTCACGGTTCTCAGGATATAGCGGGTACAGCTTACTATATGGCCCCGGAACAGTTTATGGGACAACCTGGTCCTGCAAGCGATCAATACGCACTAGCTATTGTGGTCTACCAGTGGCTCTCTGGCAAATTGCCGTTCACTGGCAGTAATATGATTGAAATCTGTTATATGCATCTAAGCGTGACACCACCGTCACTGTCTGCCCAACTGCCAGAACTGCCACTACCCATTGAGCAAGTTGTTATGAAAGCCCTTGCAAAGCAGGCTGCTCAACGTTTTACGAGTATTGAGGAATTCGCTACTGCTCTGGAAAATGCGGCAACGACTACTGATGCTGGTCTGCTCTCTTTGCCAGTTCCCGCGCATTCATCCAGCGGATCACTCCCTTCCCACTACCCGAGTGCATGGAGTACTTCGTTTTCCATTGATGATGAGGAGACAGATCAGAGAGACTCTTTTCAAGCGCACCAAAGCCAGGCCACCATCACAAGCACACAACAGCTCCCCTCACGCGAGGAGGTTGAAGCGGCACAGGAAGCATCCTCTCCTGTGCCGCTACTCCCCTCTTTTACCGTTTATAAGAAGGCGGACGTTGACAATAATGTGGACGAAAATCTAGCTATTTTGCTCCCACCTTCATTTGCTCAACACACGTCATCATCTTTGAACACGATGGAGATATCTGAAGAACTTTCTCGGGAGCAATTGCAACCCTCTTTTGTTCAACAACTGTCAAGCACTGTCATTCTCCCAGAAGCCGAATCTATCCCTTCGGTACATTCTCCCACATCTGCATCACCTGCCCAAGCTGGAAATGCCCTGCAGTGTGGCCCTATTCCTCTTCTCCCTACGTCATCCACATTCCTGTCTCTTTACCAGGCCCAGAATCTCTCTCCAACTCCTGTTCAACCTGAACATTACAATTTTTTCATTAGTTATGAGTACCCTGATTATACCTGGGCAGACTGGATACGCTGGCATCTGAGGGGCGCTGGCTACACAGTTCTATTAACAGAACGGAAAGCTCTGGCCTCAAGTAAGCTTATGTTAGAGATACAGGAAGCGCTCACGAAGGTCGATCACATCGTTGCGGTGCTCTCTTCCCACTATATTGCTGCCTATAGCAGTCAATGTTATGGTTTCTCAATTCAGAAGAGTCAGGGGCAGATATTGCCTGTACGTATTGGAGATTGTGATCATAGTGCGCTCGTGAAATTCTTTGATGCGACCGAGTCAATCGATCTGGTCGGGTTGGACGAACAGATCGCATCCAAAAGGCTGCTTGAGAGTGTACACATTTTACTCAAACCAGTATTTCCTCGCTCAACTTCTATTATCAAAGATGGATCTCCTGTTCCAGTCCTCAAGGTGTTCCTCTCCTATTCACGAGAAGATGAACAACATCGTAAGCAATTGGAAAAATACTTGCACGCACTAGGCAAGTCGTACCCAACAACGAGTTGGTATGATCGTAAAATTGTGCCTGGAGAAGATTTTGCCCAGCAGATAGAGAAAAATCTTAGCACCGCCCATATTATTTTGCTGCTTCTCAGCCAGGACTTTATTGCATCAAATTATTGCTATGATGAAGAGATGATGAAGGCAATGAAGAGGCATGAAGCAAATGAAGCTCGTGTAATACCAATCATTCTAAGGTCATGCACGTGGAAAGATACTCCCCTCAAGAAACTTCAAGCTTTGCCTACTGATGGCAGGCCCATCAATAGCTGGGAAGATAAGGATGATGCCTTTCTTAACGTGTCAGAAGGCATCAAAAAAGCTATTCTTGAAATGCTAAGCAATTCCCAGATGTTAGATAGCAACAGCACCATATGAAATAAACTCTAGAGATTGTTGAGTACTTTGCTTCTCCAGACGAACATCCCTAATGCCCTGTTACTGTTTGCGTGCATGCTCATTGCTGTGGATCGCTCGTTGTTTGCTGATAATCTGTCGCCTGCCGCCCGGTCTCCAGTATCTGAGGAATTTTTTGTTCGAGTTCGGGTTGCTGGAGGTGGACAAGCGGACGCTCGTTGGTGGCGAGCAGCGGATCAAGCTCTTCGCCAGGGATCAGGGGTGGTTCCAGGACGTGGGCTACGGGTTCACGTTCGCGCCACCACGTTGCAACGCGAGCGGGATCGACGTTTCCCAGGTGTCCAGTTGTTGCTCTCTGCATCGACCAGTCAAGCAGAGCTTCTTCGAGTGGGATTTCGTAGCCTGCTTTCTCGCTCATCTCCCACTTATGTAGCATAATGTTGAAGTATGCGCGCATCGGGTCCTGGTCGCTGGTGAGACGCTGCCGGAGCAGCAGGATTGTTGGCAGGTGGTAGCGCTCGTACCAGTGCTGAGCCGCCTCTTCCAGACTCACCTCGCGCCCCTCGTGCTGGCTCATCAACTTCTGATGCCCAAGTAGGAGATTGTAGAAGCGGCGCGCGTAAGGGCCGGGGATGGTGATGTGCAGGAGTTGATAGATACGGCGCTGATACCAGCCTGGTAAGATAGGTGTAATTTTGCCGAGCACCTGGCTGGCTGGCTCCTTGAGCGAGGAGCCGAGACGCGTGAGGCGTTGCCAGAGGTGATGCGCCTGAGTCAGCGTATCCACGTGATGTGCACCAGCGGTAGCTGCAACATAGACGTGCTCTCGACGCAGAACGCGGTAGCGCTGCAAGAAGTACTCGTAGTCAGCGTCATTCAGTACCTCAACCTCTTCGGGCAGGCCACGTGCCTGGCGTAGATCTTCCGCCTGCCATGCCAGCGATTCGCCGAGTTGTGCCAGGTCTTGCTCACGCAGCCCCTCACTGATCGGGCCTGGGAACAGTTCAGCCGTCTCCGCATCTGCCATGATTGCCAGGATGTGCCGTCCATCAATGCGGATCAGCGCATTCGCCAGTGAGGGATCGCCCCAATAGACGCCGTGTTCGTGGAGTTCGATCATCAGCACGGCGACGGCCGATAAGAGGCGTTCTTTTGTACGCTTCGTCAATGGCAACCGATAGAGCAGTACGTGTGGAACGACGCGTGCTGCCAGGCGGGTGACTGTATAACCACGGTCTCCGCTGATGTATTGCCGTGCTCCCCCCAGCTTCGGTACCTCTAGCGCAATAGGCGGGGCAGAGACGCTCACCGTACCAATCGGACTGAGGGCAGGGATACCGCGCATCTCAATCTCGTGCAGATTGCGTATCTCCTTCTCAGCCATACGCGGCGTAGTCTCTTTAATGGCATAGCGCACACCGTCTCGCTCGACGAAGATCACGGGATGGCGCGAGTCGCCCCGGCGTACCACGAGCAGTTCGACGCCGTTGCTCTCCCAGTCCTCAAGCCCGATCTGCCAGGGAAGGCCCTCTAGCCGTCGCCGGTCATCTCCCCCCATTGAAAATTGAATGTTTGTGGCGTGTGTACTGTGTGTGCTGTGTGTTGCTATGGCATCCACCTCGCGGCTGTGGTATAGATATATCAGAGAAATATGTGTATCAAGATGATCATACCATCTCACATAGACAGTGGCAAACGCTAGAGAACAAGGAGGTTTTCATGGGAACCGTCCAATTCGATTTCGCGGGCGAGGTCGTGCTGGTCACAGGTGGTTCGCGTGGGCTAGGATTGGAGACCGCGCAGGCATTCGGTGAGGCGAGAGCAAAGCTCGTCATTACAGGCCGCCGTCAGCAGTGGCTTAAGAGCGCGCAGCAGGATTTGCAGGGGCGTGGCGTTGAAGTGCTGGCCCACGAGTGCGATGTCACGAGTGCTGCATCAGTCTACGCGCTCGTTGAAGCGGCCCTCAAAGCATATGGAAAGATCGACGTATTGATCAACAACGCGGGCCAGGCCTGGGGCACGCCCGCTGAAGAGATGCCGCTGGAGCGCTGGGAGCAGGTGCTACAAACCAATGTCACCGGCACCTTTCTGATGTCGCAGCAGGTCGGTCGGCATATGCTGGAGCGTCAGCGTGGAGCAATTGTGAACGTTGCATCGATTGCTGGAATGGGTGGGAGCCAGTTGAACACGCTTGGCTACAACACCAGCAAGGCCGCTGTGATCAATCTTACCCGTTCGCTGGCCCTGGAGTGGGCCACACGTGGCATTCGAGTCAACTCAGTTGCCCCCGGTATGTTCAGAACGCGTATGACCGAGGCGGTCCTTGACCGCGCTGAATCCGTAATCGCCGAAAGCATGCCTATGAGACGTATTGGACAGCCAGGAGAACTTGCTCCCACACTGCTCTTCCTCGCCTCCGATGCCGCCAGCTACATCACTGGACAGGTAATCGCCGTCGATGGTGGGAAGACTGCGGAGTAAAAAAAGTCAACAGTGTATTTTGACTTTTGTTTTCTGTAAACCGAAAAAATATGAAATTGAGTTTCTTTGCTAAGAATAGATAACTCAATTTCATATAAGTGTTTAGTTATCTTGATCGGTTGTCAAGCCTTCTTGTTCATAGTGTATATCTGCTGCTTCTGCATAAGTTTTCAATTGTGAAAACTCGTCTTCAAGAGCGCGCAATTTATCTTGTTCATTTAAAGGAGCCTTAAAATGCTTGTTCACTCTCTTACAAAACCTATTCCAGGAATACAGGAACTGCCGCTCGTAGGCAGTATGTTTGACTATCGAAGAGATCGTCTGGGCGTTTTTCTGCGTGTACTAAGCGAGTGTGGCGATATTGGTCGCCTGCATTATGGCCCCTTTGGTTTTCTCCTCCTGAACACCCCCGAACTGGCACATACCGTTCTGGTGGAAAAAGCCTATGAGTTTGACAAGGGTGAAGGTATGCAGCAAGCCTTTCGTCCTATCGTTGGCAATGGTCTGTTTACGAGCGAGGGCGAGTTTCACCGTAAGCAGCGCAAGGTGATGGCTCCTTCGTTTCAGCCGCGCCATATCGCGAGTTATGCTGATGCGATGGTCGCCTACAGTGAGCAGATTGAACGTACCTGGCGAGACGAACAAACGCTAATAATTGACGATGAGATGACCCACCTGACGATGAGCATTGTCGGCAAGGTGCTCTTCAATACCGAAGTCTTTACAGAGGCAGATGAGCTTGGGCATGCGATGGCGGTTGTTCTTGCCTATGTCAACTACAGGCTCTCCACCTTTTTCCCCATCCCTTTGAGCTGGCCCGTCCCTCGTAGTCAACATGCAAGAGAAGCTCTTGCTGTACTGGATACACGTATTCAGAAAATGATCGACGAGCGTCGTGCTCATCCTGAGGCCGGCAACGACTTTCTCTCCGTCCTGCTCACTGCACGTGACGAGGATGGCAAGGCGATGAGCGATAAGCAGATACGCGATGAAGCTCTGACACTTTTTGCCGCAGGCCATGAGACGACTGCTACAGCACTGATCTGGGCATGGTACTCTCTTGCTAAGCATCCTGAGATCTATCAGCGGATGCTGCACGAGGTTGATACAGTCCTGCAAGGCCGTTCGCCAAGCTACTCCGACCTGCCGTCTCTGCCCTATACACTCCAGGTTTTCAAGGAGTCGATGCGCCTTTATCCTCCTGCCTATGCTGTAGCGCGTGCGGCATTACATGATCTGGAGATCAACGGCTATCCTGTACGCAAGGGAGAACTGGTTGTGATCACAACGTATGCGATTCATCAGCGCCCCGATTTCTATCCTGAGCCGGAGAAGTTTGATCCAGAGCGCTTCACGCCTGAGAGGGAAAAGCAGTTGCCGCGCTATGCTTATATGCCCTTTGGTGCAGGGTCCCGTATCTGTATTGGTAACCACTTTGCGATGATGGAGGGACATCTGTTGCTGGCAACACTTGCGCAGCGTGTGCGCTTTGAACTGGTGCCAGGGCAACGGATCGAGCCAGATCCCTCGAAAACGATCACTATCCGTCCAAAGTATCCTATCCAGATGATCGTGCATCGACGCAATATCTAGCTAGTCCATCCGTTAAGGCTATGATATACTGTTCTAAAATAGAACCATTCCCGTTTGTTGGTTGATGAGAGTCGGCCTCAGTTTGCAGTTTCGCTGGAGAGAACGCTATGCCGTTTTTTGATGATAACGCGCCGGACGAGAGCGCTTTACGTAGCCCGATCTGGGGAGCTTTTGCGCTGGTGAAGGACAATATTGAAAAATTGATCGCTGTCAACATGTTCTGGGCGTTTCAGCTCGTGCCGATCCTGATAGCTGTTGCTTTCCCAGGTATGTGGACTGTGCTGCGTATTGTGCTGGCGATAGTCAGCGCGACAACGCTGGCCGCTTCTACTGGAGTGCTCTATGCGATTGCGAAATATGTGTGCGAGGGCGAGCCAGTTACGATAGATCTTTTTCGCGATTGCTGGCGCTCATATGCTCTACCCAGCGCACGTATACTCGCTCCGCTCTACGGGACGCTGGGCGTAGTGTTGGTACTGATTCTCCTCTCCCCGTTCACACAGTTTCTCCCTCTGCAAGTGCTGCTTGACTATCTTGCGCTGATGCTATTCGCGCTCTCATTCTACTGGGGACCACTATTTGCCGATCAACCAGATGCTTCTGCATGGCAGATCTTTAAGCGTGGCGCGCGGCTCTTCTGGCGCTATCCCGCTCCCACACTCCTGTCTGGTGCGCTCATTGTCTTTCTGCTTGGCATCGGGATCTTCTCGGTTGCTGGCATGCTGCTGATTATACCGATCATCGTGGCGCTGCTGCAAACGCGTCGCTATCAGGAAGTGGCCTCGCGTATCCTGCTGGCTCGACAAAATCGACAACGTATGGCTTCGATGAGCACAGGTATAGAGTAGCCTTGTGACTCTTCCTGTACAACTACTTCCCTGTGAGGACGTTGAAATGCTCACCTCGCTCCTGCGCGATGCGGACGAGGACGAGGAGCGCATGCGCATGTTGCTTTGCGATGGGCTGCATACCTCTTATCTGGCATACGTCGATCAACAACGTGTCGGTGCGGTTACGATGCGTTGGCAAGAGCAAGAGAGCGAAATCGAATACGTTGCTGTACTCCCCCACTATCGTGGGCATGGCTATGGAAGAGCGCTTATTGCGGCAGTGCTTGGACTCGCACAGCAGCGTGGCGTTGCACGTGTTCTGGTCGGGACTGATACAACGTCCTTCGACAATATCGCCTTCTATCAAAAGTGTGGTTTTCGTATTCACGCTGTGCGCCACGACTTCTTCAGCTATATCCAGCCTCCAATCAGCCACAACGGTATTCCTCTGCGCGATATGCTGGTCTTGAGCTACTCGTTCTCCTAGCCTTTAAGCGCGCCAGCGGTCAGGCCAGAGACGATACGTCGTTCGAGCAGCAGAATGAGAATGACCAGCGGGACGACCGAAAGAATCGTCGCGGCAGAGAGAACGCCAAAGTTGGTGGTGAACTCTGTCTGACTGATATTGACGATGCCAACGGGCAGGGTATAGGTGTTGGAACTGGTGTAGTTGAGAGCAAATAGGTATTCGTTCCAATCGCCAACAAAGACGATAATGGCAGTTGTGAACAGACCAGGCAGAGTAATGGGCAGGATGATACGCAGGAATGAGCCGAAACGTGAGAGGCCATCGACAATCGCCGCCTCCTCCAGCTCGATGGGCACATCCTGAAAGAAGGCCATCAAGATCAACACCGCAAGAGGCAGGCCAAATACAGAGTAGGGCAGGATCAGCCCACCCAGCGTGTTCAACAGATGGAGCGCTTGCAAGATCTGGTAGACCGGTATAACCTGTACGAGCGGTGGAAAGAGTGAAAAGAAGAGGACGAAGAGCAGCAGAGGTGTCTTGAAGCGAAAACGCAGGCGCGCAAACGCATAGGCCGCCAGCGTTGCCAGCAGCATAGTGATGAGTGTCGATGAGAGTGAGACAATGATACTGTTGACATAATAGTGACCGATATCACCACTCAGTGCCTGTGTGTAGCTTGTTAGTCCTGGACGAGCGGGGAGCAGTGTTGCCGGAACCGATGTTGTCTCCTGTGACGTCATCAGCGAGGTGAGCAGGGACCAGAGCAGGGGAAAGAACTGGATCAGTAAGATCAGCGCTGAGACAACGTAGACAAGCGAGTGCAGCAGGTTGCGCAAGGGCAGGTGGGTAGGGCGCACGGGGCGCGTTGGTGTGTATGAGAGGCCGAGATTCTTTTGTGCCATCTGCGTTGTCTGCGTTGTTTGTGTCATATATTTGTCCTTCTGGTCAAATCCCAGAGTGTATTACAGGAAATGGGAGTGAACCCCTACACGCTTCCTGCGTACTGTTTGCTATATGTTCATCTGGTACTGGCGGTACTGGCGACGGGCCGATAGAGGGTGCGCAGGTAGAGCAGAATGCAGGCGAAGGAGACCAGCATCAGTGCCATCGCGATGGTAGAGCCATAGGGGAAATCACCGATCTGCTGCGTCTGCACATAGATATAGAGTCCAAGGTTTTGCGTTGCGTTCCCCGGCGCGCCATTCGTGAAGGCACTGATTAAGTCGAACGCCTGGAGTGATTCGATAGTACGCAGGATCAGCGTCACGACCAGCGTCGCGCGTAGCAGTGGCAGCGTAACAGTCCAGAGGCTCTGCCAGGAGGAGGCCCCATCGACACGCGCCGCTTCAAAGACCTCCTGTGGTATGGCTTGCAGGCCAGCGAGGACAAGCAGGGCCACAAGTGAGTTTGCCTTCCAGATTGCCAGTACATAGATCAGGATGGTGGCGAGCGTGCCGTTGCCCAACCAGTTAATTGGATGGGCCGCACTGATCCAACCCAGGTGGATGAGCAAGCTGTTGATCAGACCATACTGATTGTGAAACATATACGACCAGATAACAGAGTTTGTCGCCGTTGGAATGGCCCAGGGGAAGAGGATCGCCGCGCGCACAAGCCAACGTCCGGGAAATTTCAGGTTGGCGAAGAGGGCCAGCGCGGTACCGAAAAGCATCTGACCCGCGACAGTGATGATGCTGAAAAGGATAGAGAAGCGGAAGGCGCTCCAGAACTGACCGTCATGAAAGAGACGGATGTAGCTTTCTACGCCTGCCACCGTTGTTCCCTGACCAAAACTGCCTCCTTTCTGGAAAGAGAGCCAGATAGTGTTGAGCGTCGGGTAGACGCCCAGCGCGATCAGAGCTAGAATCAAGGGAGCGATCATAAAGAAAGCCAGGCGTTCCTCGCGACGTGCACTGAAACTTTCATGCGCTTTTAAGCGAACTGTAGCCATACATCTGCTCCTAAGAAAGGGACGCGACCTCAGCCTGAACGCCGTTGAGAGCATCGGCAGGAGCCTGCTGGTTGCTCAGGACATTGTTGATCGCAGCCTGAAGCGGCGTGGTAAACTGGTTGTAGTTCTTGAGCTGCGGACGGTTCTGTCCCTGCTGCAGGACTGTCGCGAGCTGCTTAAATTGCGGAAACTTCTCCTGAAGCTGTGCATCCTGCACCACGTCGGGACGGCTAGAGATGAGGCCAGCGTTTTTGGCGAGAGAGGTCTGTGTCTCCTTGCTGAGCAGAAAATCAATGAACTTCCAGGCTTCGTCCTTGTGTTGTGAGTTCGCGTTGATGGCGAGCACCCAGCCACCGGTACAGCCTCGGCCCTGGTGTCCTGCGGTAGAGAGCGTCGGAGCGATACCTACTTTACCAGCGACTTTGGATTTGTCGGGATTGTTAGCGATGGCGTAGGCGAAGGTCCAGTTACGCATGAAGGGAGCCTGACCGTTATTGAAGAGATTGAGGATATCGTTGGGGGCGTAGGTGTTGGTGCCGTCGGGCG
Source organism: Ktedonobacteraceae bacterium (assembly GCA_034431765.1). Classification (GTDB taxonomy): domain Bacteria; phylum Chloroflexota; class Ktedonobacteria; order Ktedonobacterales; family Ktedonobacteraceae; genus DASYAN01. Next base: position 29,948 of record DAOUDD010000068.1, read on the forward strand.
ATAGTTGTTTGCTGTAAATCAGATCGTGCAGGTATTGCAGGGCATCGACACCGGCCGGGTTGTTTAGCGTCAATTGACCAGGCTTGCCGATATTACCACCTGCGCCCCAGAGCAGTTCGAGCCACTGATCGACAATCGCTTCAATCTTTTTGCCGGGGATGAGATAGCCAGATTTGACCCCATTGGCAGCTTCGGCAGCAAGAATGGTTTTTGCCTGCATCTCTAACTGCTCACGCGTTTGCGGAGGAACGCCATTGCCATACTTCTGCACCAGATCGGTACGGTAATAGAGCAGGCCAATATCCATGTAACGTTGCAGGCCGTACTGCTTGCCGTTGATTTTGCCTACCGCGCTAGCGCTAGGCCAGAACTGTCCGCTGTAGCCTGACGAGATGTAGGAATCGAGGGGCGCGAGCCAGCCAGCGGAGGCGAACTGCGCGGGCCATGTAACGTCAATATGCACCACGTCCGGTGTCGCAGACTGAGCCCGGAATGCTGTTACAAACTTGCTGTACTGATCGGTGGCGACAGGAGGAAGTTGCACATAGTCTACCTTGATCTTGCCCGCATTCTGCTTGTTAAACGTGCTGATCTCCGCCACCTGCTCACCTGTCTGGTCCTGTAAGGCCGCATATTGAATAGTGACAGGCCCGTTTGATGTCGTGTTCGATCCTCCACAGGCCGTCAGGGCAGCTCCAAACACGGTGCTACTTACACTGGCGCTGAGTCCATAGCGGATCAGTGCACGGCGTGAGAGAGATTGCACAAAGGTTGCTGCTGCAGGACGGACGCCTGAGGCACTCGTTTCAGCAAGCGGAGATAGGGAGGAAGTTGAACGCTCTTTTGTTTCCATCTGCGACTCATCTTTCCGCAAGTACTATTTGTAACTGCTCTTCATGCGGGTATTACTCAACAAGAATGAGTAAGATAAATAAGGTCTGAATTGACTTCATTTCTTAACTCATTTATTATTAATGATAGGAAGGTGAATGTCAATATCTACACTTTCCGATTAGTATCTTCAGGCGACAAAGAGCAATATTTAGTATTGAGAGGAGAGAAGATGGTAACGCAGACAGGGAAGGCGACAGCAGAAACGGAAAAAGCACGCTATACCGGACCGATTATCGACACGGACATTCATGAGACGTTCACCTCGCTTCAGGAGCTGGTGCCCTACCTGAAAGAGCCATGGCGAGGTCTGATCGAGCGTAAGGCATGGACAGGTATGCCTGCACCTCTGGCATATTGGGCGAGTCACGGCGTGATGCGTGCCGATTCGTTTCCTGACGAGGATAAGCCTGCGGGATCAAGCTATGAACTGTTGAAGGAGCAGGTGCTCGACCTGTATCCGATAGAATACGGTATTCTCACAGGTCAGTTTGTGCCGGGAGTGATGCCAGGGCAGTTCGAGTTTGCCACCGCGCTGGCAACAGCATACAATGACTGGCTGCTAGAGCACTGGCTGGGACACGATAAGCGTCTGCTTAGCAGCATGCATGTAGCGCCCCAGGACCCACAGGCAGCGGCGCGCGAGATCGATCGTGTGGGAGATCATCCACAGGTAATTCAGGTCATGCTGCCGATTGGCAAGTGGGCGTATGGCAACCCCTTTTATCATCCCATATTTGAAGCGGCACAACGGCATAACCTGGTGGTTGCGATGCATCATCACGGTGAGGTGCACGGGGCGCTGGGGCAGGAGCGCTACTACATTGAGTGGCATGTGAACGTGCCTCAGGGTGCGATGGCAATGATGACCAGCCTGGTCTGCAATGGCATCTTCGAGAAGTTTCCGAACCTGAAATTTGCCATTCTTGAGAGCGGCTATAGCTGGCTACCGCATGTCATGTGGCGACTGGATCAGAACTACAAGTCGCTCCACCAGGAGATTCCCTGGGTGAAGAGCTTGCCCTCGAAACATATTCGTGAACGCGTCAAATTCTCGACGCAGCCGACCGAAGATTTCAGCGCTGCGAACTGGTTGCGCCTGATGGATATGCTGGAGAGTGATCGCATGTTCGTCTTTGCCACCGATTATCCACACTGGGATTTTGACTCGCCGGATGCTGCAATTCCACGCGACCTACCAGTTGAAATTCGCAGACGTATCTTCTACGAGAACGCGTGCGAGCTGTACGGGTTGTAGATAGTAAGAGATGTAGTGCAGTAGACCAATGCGCTGCTGCACATGAGAAAACTCGTGTTGGAATGGGGAGAGCGAAAAGAGCAATGAGATATCGTATCTGTTCCATTGAGGAGGTGCCGGTGGGGGAGAAACGGAGCTATACCGTGAAGAATATTCCGCTGGTTGTAGTGCATAGTGCGGCCGGTGAGTTTTACGCCATCTACGGGTTCTGTCCGCATCAGCGTGGACCACTCGTCGAGGGGGTGCTGGGAGGGCTAACAGTAGCGGATCAGGCGGGGGCACAGTTTCAGTACGAGCGGCAAGGTGAGATTCTGCGCTGTCCCTGGCACGGCTTTGACTTCGATGTCACCGATGGGCGCTGTTTAACTGTACCGGAGCGCTTACGTGTGAAAACATATAATGTGCAGGTTGAGGGACAGGAGTTGTTTCTTGAGCTATAGGTAGATTCTGCATAGCTACCTACTATAAAATGTTGATGCAAAATGATAGTATCTCGTTTTGCATCAACATGTGTTTTTAGTCTTTCATATATTGATTGTGCGGCTCGTTTTGCGCTGCTGCAACGATTTTCTCCGCGACCTGTTCAGGGCTATCAGGCTCCGGGGCAGCCCCTTGTGGTAGTTGAATCGGCTGGTCCTGTCGAGTACTAGCACTGATCAGTCCATTTTTGCTAAAGTCTGTTGCTGTGCGGCTGGGAAACATCGTGGTGAGACGAATGTTTTTAGAGGCAAGCTCGACACGTGCAGTATCAGTAAGCATATTGAGTGCAGCCTTTGTCGCGGCATAGGCCCCGATACCCGGTAACTGCATTTTCGTCACATTTGAACTGACATTGATAATCAAGCCTCCCCCATTGCGCTCCATCACCGGAATAACGGCTTGCATTGCGTGCAGAGGACCCAGCACGTTCAGCTCGAATTGTTTTTGGAACGTTGCCTCATCGATCTCGGTCACCATGCCATAGGCTCCCTGACCAGCGTTGTTGATAAGAATATCGATGCGTCCATACTCCTGGGTCACTGTGTCCACCAACTGATTAATGCTCTCTTTTTGCGTCATATCCACAGCAACGACCAGCGCCTCCCAATCCTGCTGGAGCAACTCGTCGGCCAGGGCTTGCAGCTTGTCAAGCGAACGCGCTGCAAGGACGACACGCGCGCTCTTGTGTGCGAGCAGCCGCGCGGTGGCGCGGCCAATACCCTGTGACGCGCCTGTTACAATCACAACTTTATTCTGCAGATCCATAAATACCATCTTTCTTTTCTGAACTGTAAAAGGAATAACTGTTCCTATTTGTACACGGTGCAGAAGAGGTAGGGAGTGACAAAGGTTTTCTCTTGACGGTTCTTTCCTATCGCGCTATTATCCGTATGCAATTATTACTCTGCATTCAGATGAGAGAAGCTAGCTCTGAAGGCGCGTTTCTGAATGCGTTTCAGTACAAATATCTTTACTGCAAATTTTTCTCTGAGGACTTTTTTGTTATGATGAAGCGCTTACGCGGACGCAATCTCGCGCATCCTGGTTGCTTGATTGGTATTACCGCAGGATTGACTATTGGTATCATCATCGCTGGCGTGATGGCCGGTGTTTTTAATGTACCGCTTACAACGGTTCTGCTCACTTGGCTCGGACTGACCCTGTTCCTCGCCCTGCTGGGCTGGATTATCGGAGATCGGCTCTCTTCCCGCTTCCCTGCTGTAGAGGAGGACGCAAACGTCGCGCCAGCAGAAGGCGAAGGCACGACACTATCCACAACACCGGTCGAAGCACCACCTCAGACCCAATCTTGAAGAATGTGTTTGTTGAGGTCTAGCGCAGATGTAGGCTGCGTCTGGCTTATTGTCTCTTGATCCTTAGTAAGCCAGGTACTAGCAGCAGGATGAGTAGTGCTGCAAGAATACAGGCCACGCCTCCACTGATGACGGAGAACATTGGGGTGAAAAGGCTAGCAATAACACCAGACTCAAACGAACCAAGCATAGGGCCGCCGATAGCAAACATGGTGGAGACCGAACTGATACGTCCGCGCAATTCGTCAGGTGTGCTACTCTGCACAATGACGCCTTGCAGAATCACGCTGACCATATCTGCCGCGCCCGTGCCTGCCAGGAAGAGGAAGCCAAGCCAGAGGGGACTGGGAAAGAAGCCGAACGCAACGACGCATAGCCCCCAGAAAATCACGGCCAGTACCACGCCTAAACCCTGACGCTTGATGCCTGTGATCAGTCCTAAAAAGGGTAGCAGTGCCAGCGCACCTATTCCACCCGCCGCTAGCAAGAAGCCAAGCCCAGATGCCCCAATATGCATGATATCGTGTGCGTAGACTGGCAACAGCGCTCGTGGCGCACCGAAGAAGGTGGCGCAAAAATCGAGGGCGAGCAACGCTAGAATCACCGGATGAGCCTGTAAGAAACGTATGCCCTCGACCAGTGCTGCTAATCCCGTCCGTGCACGCCTTTCTGCTGGAATCGGCGGCACACGTAGCATAACCAGCGCTGCAATGACCACTACATACGAGACGACATTCAACCAGTAAGTAGAAGCTATTCCAAGCCAGGCAAGGGCCAAACCACCGGCTGCGGGGCCAGTGATGGCAAGGAGGTAGACCATCATCGAGTCCAAGAAAAGCGCATGAGCCATCTGTTCGCGAGGAACTAGATGAGGAATAATGGCTAGGCGTGTAGGAGATTCAAAGGACGAAGCCGTCGCACCCAAGAGAATGAGCACGTAAATACTGACCAGATTGATCATCTGTAAATTGGTGTAGATGGCTAGGATGACTGAGAAGATCATCATGATGAGGTTGACGATCAGGAGCAGTTTGCGCCGGTCCACCATATCCGCCAGGACACCTCCTACTAGTGAGAATAGCAAACGTGGCAGCGCCTGCATCAGACCGATGAGTCCCAGGGCAAGGGCCGAGTGCGTGAGCAAATATACCTGCCAGGCTACCGCAACAACCTGCATCTGCGTCCCTGTTGCGGAAATCAATTGTCCCCAAAATAGTAGTGCATAGTTCTGGTTGCCTAGAACACGAAAAGTCTCAAGCGAACGCAAGATGGCGGAACGACCTTTCCCCGAAGCCATGAGCGAAGCTGAATGGTCTTCCTCTAAAGTTGTGTGCGGTTTGTTTTCCATTAAAAAGTTCCTTCAAAAAAGTTTCACATGTGGTGTAGATCTCTCGACATACATCCGATTTGTGAGAATACTTCGTCGTCTATGTAGGAATATGAGGAGCGACTATCGCTCCTATGAAGTCATTGTATAGGGAAAAAGGGAGGAAAACGAGTGGAGAAAGGAGATCTCTCTGGTGCTGTTCTTTCATCATTCTCTAAACGCGCACGTGGACCTTCCCAGCAGAGGTATTGCTCCCTGTTCGATTCCTAACAATATTTAAAAATTTCGGTAAAACACTCGCACCTTGTGCAGAAATATGCTATAGTATTCCTACTCAGTTAACCAGAATCGCTCTTCAGAAATGTTGAGGCGTGCTCCGGACAGCGTTGCGTAGTTGCGTATATCGAAAAAATGTATCTGCTGCTGAGGCTTTGAGCAATGTTGCTCGTAGGCGATGAAGCTCTCGTGTGGACGACGTATCACCAGAGGTTCTTGTCGCTTGCCCTCTGAATACGAAAGTCCCCTTCTGTGCTGTGTTTGTTCTTCCATCTCGTGAATTGAACGGTTCTACCCTACCCTATCAGCACGTTCAAGGAGGCTCTAATGCACTTCAACGAATTCCATCGTCCCATCTCAGTCGATTTTGCGCCGCGCGGCAGTTCCTGTGAATGGTGTGGTAAACCCGCCGAAAGACAGCTCACAGCCATCGGTGGCGCATACCACAACGAGAGCGGCGTCTTCTGCTCCCCCTGCGGCGAACGTTTCTCACAGGGCGTCATCAACGCCGCGCGTGCCTCAACGTATGTCCAGCCTCAATAGTAGGAATGCATATCCGTATGTAATGACTTAAGGTTCAGGACCTCGAAAGGGGAGAGAGAGGTTGTAAATGCCTCCCTCCTTTCTAGAGGAATGTGTTCTGGTCTCCAATGTAAGCTGTCTTGTCAAAAGTTGGGATGAGACAACGACAGCTTGTGCACCAGTGTCATCTGCCCCATATGGAGTATTTCGGGGCAAATGACAAAGAGACTTGCTCTTTAGCGATCAAGAGGAATAAACTTCTTGTGCGTGTGCCGCTGCCTGCCAGGGTTGAGCAATCACGCTGACCACGAGGAGCGCAATACACGTACATGCAAACAGGAGGAAGGGAATACCATACTTCTTCCGTCGAAGTATCATACCGCTAGATTCCTTTCTTGTTCTCTACTCTTCTTCAATGAAAGATTCACCTGTGCCTGCGTCTATACAGGTTCACATGAGATAGGGTAAATGTTTGCAATCCTTTGGAACATATACACCAGGAACCATCTTCTACGGCAGAACGAAAGAACATCCTATCAACTTTACAAGATAACCATATCTATTCTTATCTGAACCTCTTTCTCCTTGCTTCTTTCGTCCATAACAGGAAGTATGGGCTACTGACAGAAATCACAAATGTGAAAGAAGGATAATTTTCAGAAAAATGTTTCTGATCTTCAGAAAAAACATCTTTCTACTGTAAAAAAGTAGCATGTAGAAGCGGTTTTGTTAATGCTCAGGAGGAAGAAGTGAGGGAGAGGTAGGAACTGAGGTCCTACTCCTGCTCTACTATGTGTCGTGAAAGTGACGACATCGACGAGATTGACCGCGTTCTGGCGCAGCATTATGGCTTTACAGATGAAGAGTTAGACTTTATCATTAACTATGACATCAAGTATCGGATGGGACGTGAGAACGGGGATGAGAGCGAGGAATAGATGCCGCGCATATTCAATAATATTGAACAGAAGTTGTTGGGGGCGCTGCAAGAGACGCTGAAGATATCGGAGCGGGCCGACTTTTGCGTTGGCTACTTTAATCTGCGTGGCTGGCGACATCTTGACACGTTGATGGAGAACTGGCAAGGAGGAGCACAGGCCCAATGTCGCCTGCTGATCGGGATGCAGGAGAAGCCCGAGGATGAGCTGTGCAAGGTCTTTAGCCTGCGTGCTGATGATGGGATCGATCAGGCAACGGTAGTGCGTTTGAAGAAGCGCGTCGCGCAGGATTTCCGCGCCCAGTTGCTTGTTGGTGCAACGAGGACGAGGAAGGACTACGCCGTTTAAGTGTGCAATTGCGCACTGGCCGACTGGTGGTCAAGCTCTACCTGCGCCACCGGCTGCATGCCAAACTCTACCTCCTCTACAACTCTCACCATCCCTATGCCAGAGTCGTTGGCAGTAGCAACCTGACGCTCTCCGGCCTCTCATCTCCGGGCGAGCTGAACGTCGATGTGGTGAATGATGATGCCTGCCGCAAGCTGGAGAGGTGGTTCAATGAGCGCTGGGAAGATCGCTGGTGCCTCGACATCTCCCACGAGCTGGCGGATATCATCGACGAGAGCTGGGCACGTGAGGAGACGCTTTCGCCGTATCATATCTACCTGAAGATGGTCTACCATCTCTCCGAAGAGGCACGGGCCGGGCTGAGCGACTTTCGTATTCCCCGAGTCTTCCAGGAACGGCTCTTTGACTACCAGGCGGCGGCGGTCAAAATCGCCGCGCATCACCTGAACAAACGCGGCGGCGTGATTATCGGTGACGTAGTTGGCCTGGGCAAGACGCTGATGGCAACCACCCTGGCACGCATCATGCAGGATGACTACGACCTGGAGACGCTCGTTATCTGCCCCAGGAATCTGGTCACGATGTGGGATATGTACCTGCAGGAGTATGGGATCGTCGGGCGTATCTGCTCATTGAGCAACGTGCTCAACGAACTACCAGATCTGCGCCGCTACCGGCTGGTCATCCTCGACGAGAGCCATAACCTGCGCAACCGCGAGGGCAAACGCTACAAGATCATCAAAGAGTATATCGAGAAAAACGAGAGCAAATGCGTTCTGCTCACCGCCACGCCCTACAACAAAACTTTTCTCGACATCTCGGCCCAACTGCGTCTCTTTCTCAGCGACGACGCGAGCAAGGAGCTGGGAATTCGCCCGGAGAAGCTGCTGAGCGAGATCGGCGAGGCGAAATTTAACGCGCAGTACCAGTGCCCGATCCGCTCATTGACCGCATTCGAGAAGAGCGAGTATCCCGATGATTGGCGCGAACTGATGCGCCACTATCTAGTGCGGCGCACGCGCAGCTTTATCCAGACATACTATGCACATCACGACCAGGATGGCCGTTCCTACCTGGAATTTCGCGACGGCACGCGTTCCTACTTCCCCACACGTGTGCCGCGCACCGTCAAATTTGCACTGAGCGAAGAGGGGCAGAACGATCCCTATGCGCATCTCTACTCGGAAGAAGCGGTAAAGACCATCGGTGAGCTGTGTCTGCCGCGCTACGGTATGGCGAGCTATAGCGCAGCGAAAGCAAAAGCGAGTGAGAGCGAGAAATTGCTCTTACGTGGCCTCTCACGTGGCGGCAAACGGCTGATGGGGTTTTGCCGCACAAATCTCTTCAAGCGGCTGGAGAGCGGTGGCTCCGCGTTCCTGCAATCAGTCACGCGTCACATCCTGCGCAACTATGTCTTCCTGCACGCCATTGAGAATGGCCTCGATCTGCCAATCGGCACGCAGAGCGCTGAACTGCTGGACACACAGAGCAACGACGAGGACGAAGAGATCGTCGTGCCCGGCACACTCGACGATGACGACGCGAGCACCGAAGGCATGACCGTTGCCGAGACGACTGCACCTGTCGAGGAGCACGGACTCTATAGCGAGAGCTTCTTCAAAAAGCAGGCCGCCGCCGTCTACGAGCAGTACAGCACGCAGTTTCGCAAACGCTTCAAGTGGATTCGCCCCACCCTCTTCAACGCTAGCTTAAAGAAAGATCTGCGCCAGGATACACAGAAGTTGCAGCAGATCGTCAGAAGCTGTGGTAAGTGGGAGGCCCAATACGATCACAAGCTGAATGCCCTGCTCGACCTGCTCACTCAGCGTCATCCGGAGGAGAAGGTGCTGATCTTCACGCAATTTGCCGACACTGTACGCTATCTCACCGAGAGGCTACAGGCACATGGAATCGCAGCCAGCGCAGGAGTCACGGGAAGTGCAGAGAATCCAACGGAATATGCATGGCGCTTCAGCCCACGCAGCAACAACTGCCAGGAGAGGGTTGCACCCGAGCAAGAGCTGCGTGTCCTGGTCGCTACAGATGTGCTCAGTGAAGGACAAAATCTGCAAGACGCAGCAATCGTCGTCAACTACGACTTGCCCTGGGCGATTATCCGCCTGATCCAGCGTGCCGGGCGCATCGACCGTATCGGGCAACAATCCGACAATATCTACTGCTACTCGTTCCTCCCTGCCGAAGGAGTGGAGAAGCTGATCAGGCTGCGCGAACGGGTACGCATGCGGCTGCGCGAGAATGCCGAGGTGGTTGGAACGGACGAAGCATTCTTTGAAGATGATGATATGGATAATCAGGCCATGCTCGACCTCTATAACGAGAAGGCCGGCATCCTTGACGGTGATGCCGATAGCGAGATCGACCTCGCGTCGCAGGCGTACCAGATCTGGAAAAACGCTACCGATGCCAATCCACGCCTGAAAGGACTTATCGAGAATCTGCCCAACGTCGTCTTCTCCACCCGTGCGCATCGGGGCACCGCTCAGGCCCCCGAAGGAGTGCTCGTCTATATGCGCACCCCCGAAGGCAACGACTCGCTGGCCTGGATCAACCGCAAGGGAGAGAGCGTCACCCAATCGCAGCTTGCCATCCTGCGCATCGCCGCCTGTGATGTCCTGACACCCGCCCTGTCACGTCCACCAGAGCAGCACGAGCTGGTGAGACGCGGCGTGGAACACATTATTGAAGAGGAGACGCACGGCGCTGTCGGGCAGCTTGGCAGCCGTTCGGGGGCGCGCTTGCGAACCTATCAACGCCTGATCCACTTCGTCGAGGTCACCAGAAAGAGCCTCTTCCCGCCCGCGCCAGAATTGCACAAAGCCATAGACGAGATCTACCGCTACCCCCTGCAAGAGAGCGCTCGCGATACCCTGAACCGGCAACTGCGTTCAGGCATCGGCGACGATGACCTGGCAAACATGGTCATTTCACTACGGGATGCCAACCGCTTATGTCATGTACAGGAAGAAAGTGAAGATGTGCAGGAGCCACAGATCATCTGCTCACTTGGACTATTCGCACCACAAGCCTGATAAATGAGTAGTAACCTCTTGCGGTACTTATCATAATACAGTATCATAGCGCTGGACATATACATAAAAACAATACCATACATATTTATTTGTACGTACAAGAAAAGACCTGCAAGATTTCCTATGCATCACCCCTCATTGCATAGGAAATGTGCCACTGGAGGAGCAATCATGGTACGACCGGATCGCAACGAATTACCTGATACAGCAACAGCAAGTGATACCATTATCTATCCTATCGACCTGCTGCGCAAGACAGCAGCAAAAATCCTTGTCGATGCGGACCTGGCGCAGCAAGAGCATCAGGCAAAATGGCATGCCCTTAAAACAAAATATATCGATGTCCACGATCTCGATGGCAAGATGGCTGCTGTGCTCAACATCCACGAAAAACGCATGAGCGACTCCTATAACTGGCAAATGAAGCTGGCCCAGGCCCTCTTTGACGCAATCAGCCAGATGGAAACAGCCGATCAGCAGGCCGCCAAAGGCTTCAAACCTGACAATTCTGACGAACCTCCTGCGCACGGGCGTGCGAAAGCAGGCGATTACTAGCACAAGAGCGGAGGGAACAGCTTTGTTTGACTCATTTTCCAGTGTAGACGATCTCGCAAAAGCCTACTGGCACGCCCTGAGTATGGCGAGTGCACTGCGCGACTTCCACAAAGAGACACACGGGCTTGATGAACATCACCAGCAGCAGGTCATCAACCTGCGTTCCAGGCTGATGTCGCTGTATGACAGTCATCCAGGCTTCAAAGGGCCAGCAGCAGAAGCACTTTTCAAGCTCTTCCTTGATTACCAGCAGAAAGAGCACGCATTCACCGGCAATATGCTCGGCGACACATCCGCGCATCTTGCAGCCGCGACGCATTACGGCAAGATAGCAGCAGACAGCATCGACGAAGCCGAAAGGCTGAATGCGCGCGATGCCTGGCAGCTCCAGCATGACTATGACCAGCAGAAGCGGGCGGGTTCCCTTCCAACTCTGCTGGACCCAGAGTTATCGCAGATCTACGAGAAGTACATCCCTACCGATGGCTGCGCGCTCTTCTCGCCCAACTCGTACAAGTATGTCAATCAGATGGAAGATGCGCTCAACACGTGGAAGAACAACATGACCGCCCTGGCGCAGGAACCACCACCGGCACTGCCACCAGAGCCGAACGAACCCGAGCCATTTCTCAGCCCGCCTGATAGCATCACCTATGCGTCAGGCGCGCTTAGCGACGAGCAGAAGCGCCTGCTCAACCTTGTGCGCGCCGGCCTCGGCTACCCCACCGATAGCCCCAGCCCTGCCGACCCGGAGGTCGAAGAGCTGCTGCGCGTCGGCTACCGCGACGTAGACACCATCGTCGCCATCATTAAAAGCGGTCACACAGACCTCTTCAACGGCCCACAGATCGCTAGCCTCATGAATGGACTCAGCAGCAAAGACCAGCTCCGTGTTGTCAGTAACGTGCTAGACTACCAGAAAGCTCATCCTGACCTTAACAAGCACCAGATCTATAACTACCTGCGCTTTGCGCGGATGAAATCTCGGACGCAAGACCTAGCATCAGATATACAGAATAGTTCTCTTACTACTAAATACCCTGATGCAACTACCCGTCTGCTTACCCGCATCACTCAATATGCACTAAACAGTATGAATACAGTAGCAGATCCATTTCAAGTAACTGATGATCAGTTAAAAGATGATGGTGGTGGTTGGTATGCAAATGTTACTGGAGTGTGGGCAGAATGGTCAAGGATTAAAGTATATGATGCTTCAGGTAAGTTGTCAGATTTTTCAACCCCATTTATCATTGCAACAACACCACCAAAAGCTGGGGAGACAGATATTATCCTTAAGGATGGAACATGGATAGAAGTGAAGAATGTGCCAAACATGGACTATGGTAGCAGTTCCTGGAAGACTCTTAAGCGAGAGGTGACAAAATATATGGATGCCGGAGCAACAAAAATCATTGTTGAACTTCCGCAGGGATTACCAGCAGCAAATGAAAAGCGGATGATCGACCAGTTGATCAATATGGGAAAAGGACGCGGGGTGACTATTGAAGTAACACAACCTGACGTTCCATTTGAACCTCCCCTTGGAAACTGGGGAAATGCATTGCCGTAATGGTATGAAAGGACAAAAATATGAGTAATTCTATCGGTGGCTATGTTTACTTTTCTACAATAAAGGACCGAGAGAAGCTAATTCAGCACGTTTTACAAGCCGGAGGAATCAGCTCTCCAGATACACTAGAGGTCTGGTTGCCTGATGGTGAAGACACCAATCCCACTGATTTGCCCACCTCTCAAGCACTACAGGATCTTGCACATGCAGAGGAGGGGGCTATTTTTATTAACACTGAACAGATGCCTGACGTAGGATTCTGGTTTGAGCCACCAATTGACGACTATCAGACAGTGAATGTCTGGGGTGATGATTACATCTTAGGTGCAATCAGTACAACAGCAAGTCAAACAATTGATTCATTCGTTGAGCATTGGCTCGCGCTATGCCAGGGAGCTGAGTTTGGCTTCTTTGGCAGATATGCTCAGATGATTGAGAGAGAATATCGAGATGAACTCCTTCCTGCACTACTTAAAAAAGATGTTCTCTCCTTAATGACGCATCTACCTGCTTACTGGCTTGTCTATCTAGGCCCAGATTTAGCCCAACAGTGGCAAAGATTAGATAAAAACATTGAAGCTGTAGATAGGAGAGTATTACTTTCCGGTGCAATATTTATACGTACCAGTGTTTATTTTCATGAATAAAATTTGCAGGATCAAACAGTAAGAAAGTTGCAGGTATGAGCGATTTTGTTGGTGGTTATATTCTCTTTCCCACAACACAACAAAGATCAGATGTGATAATGGCAATACTTCAAGCAATGGAGTTACCTCTATCTGAGGTTGAGATCAAGCTTCCAGACGAGGGTGAAACTGACACTCTTCCCGAAGATAGCTTTCCAACACGAACTCTAGAACCTCCTGAGCGAGCTCTTGAGGAATTGGCCCTTGTTCAGGGAGGGGCAATCAATGCCAAAGGTCCAACACGATCAGAAATTTTCTGGTTTGAGTCTATGCTACCAACCTATCACGTTATCAATCTCTGGGTTTCTAGTACTAAGATGTATTACGGCAGAAATGCTGAATATGTGGAGAACCTTGTCACACGCTGGCTCCAGCTCTGCGAACAAGGTAACGCTACCTTCGGCTACTTTAGTCCCTTTGAGCATATGTTTGATCGTGACTATCTTGAAGAGCAGTTTCTGCCTTCTCTCAAACGCAACGATGCGCCTTTCATTCTACAGAAGGAAGATGCCCTCTGGCTGATCTATCTCGGTCCTGAACTCGCTCAACGCTGGCGTGAGGAAAAGATAAAGTTGCCTTTTAAACCGCTCGTCTCTCAGGAACTGCCCTCCGGTGCTCACTTTTTCCGCACCACCAAGGAAGTCTTCGGGTAGGCTGTTTTCAACATTGCAAGCAGAAGAAAAAGTCATGCACTGCCTTCGCAAACATGCAAGCTGAAAAATTATCTAGTATACTTCTATGAAGCTGTGTATCCTATAGATTGCAGCAGAACGGGAGAGAAAGGAAAACGTTTCGTGTCTGATGTAGACCAACGCAGTAGCTCTATCAGGATTAGCATCCTCCCTGTAGAGGATGAAGATGATGATCTGGAAACTCTCGGACTTGTTCAGGGGGTGCGCAGAGGCTTTCTCGACGAAGTATCACATCTCGATGCGCTCAAAGTAGAGGTAGCCAGCAGTGGGACGCGCTCGGGCGGCTTGATCGTTCTGATCCCGGAGATTGTGAACGCGGTGGTTGCGCAGAAAGATTTGCTCTTACCGCTCTTTCAAGCGAGTAAAGACGCTATCGCTGCATTAGCGAAACGAAAACATGTCAGTGCCATCGAAATAACGATGGATGGTGATAGCCTCCGCATCGAAGGTGCAGACTATAGCCAGGCGGATCGGTTGATCAGTATATTTGAAGCGAAGCACCTGAATAAAGCCCAACAGCAAGGGCCTTCACCCACTGTCGAGATCACCGCAGTCGTTTCTAAAGCTGAACAGGCAGCACTTCCAGAAGGAAGCAGTATAGAAGAAGTGCAGTAGACATATTTCAGTTTTCACAGCAAAAAAGCTATGGAGTCGCAATGCCACGAGACACAAGCACACAGGAGCGCTACTCCCTCTGCGTCGGGATCGACAAGTATGCAGCGGGAGCAGGACTTTATTCTTTGAGTTGTGCCGAGAACGATGCATATAGTATGGATCAGATACTTGGCACGCTCGGATTTAAGCTTGAAAATCGCGTGCTCCTGTTGGGAGAGCAGGCAACGCTCGATGCTGTGAATGAGGCACTATCTACGATGATCTATGACCAGGCGCAGGACAACGATCTCGTCGTATTCTACTATGCTGGTCATGGCGAATTTGTCACGATTGATGAGCAGGTTGAGAGAGGGCAACGCGAAGTTTTCCTAACAAGCTACGATTTTGATGCCCGTAAGATTCAGGAAAGACGCTCATTTCGACTGGATCATGCGCTTGGTATGGCACGGTTACGCAGCAGATTTTTTGAGGGGGAGGTGGGATCGCGCAAACGGCTTTTCATTTTTGATAGTTGTCACAGTGGTGCCTTTTTCGGTTCGAGCTATCGAGGTGGGGAGAGCCAGCTACAGAACAGCATAAAAACTATGCTTGAAAGTAATAGTGTTGGGCGAGTTTTCTTAGCAAGCTGCCTACCGTATCAAGAAGCCGCCGAGAGCATACGTGATGGACATGGGCTTTTTACATATCATCTCCTTCATGCTCTTAGTGGTGAAGCCCAGGGAGCAAGGCGCTCGGATGGAACTGTGACAGTTGGCAGCCTGTTTGATTACCTTGCAGGCGTTATGCCACCTGAGCAGAGACCGGTTAAAGGCGGTGTTGAGCAAGACGCGTTTGTCCTGGCAGAGTACGCTTCTCCTACTGCACTACGCACCGTTGAAACAGCAGAAGAGGAGACGCCCGCAAGAGAAACGCGCCTGCGCGCAATGTTGACAGATCAACAAGATTTTGTGCAAGGCCGCCTGGATCGCTTTGTCGGACGAGAGACAGAAGTGAATGAACTGTCTGGACGTATCGCCCGCAAACTGGAAGAAGGCGGCTACATTGTTATCACAGGCGATGCGGGTCAGGGTAAGAGCAGTGTTATTGCGAAATTAATCGGGAAAAATGGTCTGGAGAAGAGCGCCTATCACTTTGTCCGCTTCGGATCTGGTCCAGAGCATCAGATCAGTATTCTGCGCAACCTGATGGCGCGTCTCATTCTCAAATATGACCTGCCCGAGCGCTATGTAGCTGGCGAGAGCTATCCAATCCTGCGCGACTATCTGCGCAGAATCCTCAACGACATCGCTCTAAAAGGAGCGCGGGAAGTTATTTTTATTGATGGACTTGACCAGCTTGATACACATGCAGCCTCGCCAGGTGACATTGATATCAGTTTTCTCCCCTATCCGCTGCCACCCGGTATCGTCGTCGTTGTGGGAACACGGCGCGGTAGGACACTGCGTGCACTTGAGCAGCTTATTCGTATGCAGGAAGAAGACCGCTACGAACTGCATGGTTTGAGCCGTGAGGATTTTGAGCAGCTTCTGCATAAGCGCAAGGCGAAACTTGCAACGCCATTGGGCGATAGGTTGTACCAGAGCTTGAAGCAAAACGTTCTGTACCTCGATTTAGCGGTACGCGAGTTGCTTGCCCAACATGATCTCGGGCCAGAGGAATTGATCGCACGCGTAGCCAGTAATCCAGACAATATTTTTACCATTACCTTCTCACGTATGCAGCGCCTGCCTCTATGGAATGATGTGATTCGGCCAATTCTGGGTGTTCTGCTTGTTGCGCAAGAACCGCTTACCGCAATGCAGATCGCGCATATTGTCAAGAGAGAAAACGTGCGTATTCGCGAAGGTATCTCCCATCTTGGCGAGTTATTGACACTTGCTGGGAAGCAACGCTACACACTTTTCCATCCGAAACTATTTGCCTATCTCCAACAGGATACACCAGATAATGAGATCCAATTCGACGTAGAAGAAGTGCAAATGCTGCATGCTCAGGTCGCGCACTGGTGTGAAGAGGGAACAGTAGAGCAGATGTGGCAAGAGGTGCACACGCTCGTGCCACGTGATGACTATCGAGAATATGCGCAGCAACACTATGTGACGCATCTCTACGAGGCGAGATACGATGACCGGCTCTTCACAATCTTGAACGATGGAGCGTATGAACGGGAAAAGTTGCGCTTCGACCGCAGTACCCGCTCAACCACAATCGATCTCTGGCGTGGTTGTCAGGCTGCCGCGCGGGATGCCGGGAACCTGGAAAGGGGAAAAGAGCTACTCCAGCACCTGTGGCGCTACACGCTGCTCAGAACTAACCTCACTACGTATGCTGATGCATACCCCCTTGAAGCGTTTGATGCGCTA
Organism: Ktedonobacteraceae bacterium; assembly: GCA_034431765.1. Lineage (GTDB taxonomy): Bacteria > Chloroflexota > Ktedonobacteria > Ktedonobacterales > Ktedonobacteraceae > DASYAN01. The sequence continues at coordinate 46,835 of DAOUDD010000068.1, forward strand.
CTCGCCCTTGGGAGAGAGCGTGAAGCGTTTGATCTGGCAGAATTGCTGACACAACCTGCGCGCAAACTGGCTGTGCTCACTCTGCTTACAGCGTACCTCTTCAAACAAGCAGCGCGAGAGACAGAAGGCATTGGCCTTTACACCAGGGTGTATGAAATCGCGACAGCACTTGAGGACAACGAGGCTAAAACAAACGCGTTACGAGATCTGACACATGCTTTGATTACCGCGCAACAACTGGTGCGTGCTAAAGCTGTAGCAGAAGACCTGAGCGCAGGTATCCAGGCAGAACTGCTCTACAGGATAAGTGCTGCCTATGCAGAGCAGCATAACTGGTCTCAAGCTGCGGAAGTTGCGTATGCAATCTCTGCACCTAACCAACGTGTGCATGCGCTGAGTCACCTCGCGGCAGTACTGAAGCTATCGGATAGCGCAGAGCAGGCCGAAACATTCTGGCAAGAGGCCACTGGTATCCTCTCTTCTATCACAGAGGAAGAGCAGCAGAGTAAAGCCGTATCTGCCCTGTCCACCTCCTTCACCCGAGCGAAAGAGTGGAGACGAGCCGAAACAACGGCACAAGCTATTAACAGTGCTGTTGAGAAAATCAGTGCATTGTGCGAATTGGCGAACTCCCTCATGCAAGCAGGCTTCACGCTCCAGGCAAACGCCATCTGGGAAGAGGCGCAGATAGTAGCCAGCGAGCTTGTAGAGGGTGAGAAACGTGATCGCACATACAGCGTGTTTGCTCGTGCGCAAATCGAGGCCGGAATCCTGGGAAAAGCCGAAAACATGGTTAGAAGAATTATCGATCCGCAAGAGAAAATAAATGTCCTCGCAAGCCTTGCATTTCAGCATGCCAGAAAGGGCCAGTGGGAGAACAGTAAGCGCAGCATAACCCGGATAGTCAAAGAATACGACCTGATCGACGTTGAGCAGGAGAAACTCGATACCATGCTCATCAGGCTATCTACCCGCCTGGCGCAGGAGAAGCAGTGGGAGCAGGCGAAAGAAACGGCACGAATGCTCCCGCACAAAGAAGCACAGGGTCGCGCATTCATGGGCATCGTGAGCGAACTGGCACGGACAGGGCAGAGCGAGGCTCAACCTCTCTGGAAGGAAGCCAGCATTCTCTGTACAGCGCAAACGGATGCTGTCCAGACAGGCGTGGCACGCATACTCATTCGGGCATTAGTGGAAGCTGGGCTGGTAGAACAAGCTCGACAAATAATCCAGACACTTCCTGATAGAGGAATACAGCAAGATATCCTGCACGAACTGGCTGTAGCGCTCGCACGCAGGGGGTCAGTAGCAGAAGCGGAACAGCTCGCAGGGGAGATAACGCATCCGCAATGGAAAGTACATATCCTGCGTGCTATCGCAATAACACAGATGCAGAATGGACAGGGAGAGCTGGCTCTAACTACCGCACGTTCTATTCCTCATAAGGAGAAACAGGCACAGCTATTAGAAGAACTGGTAATGCTCTCTTGTCAGATGCAAGACTGGCAGCTTGCGCACGAGATCGCACAGCAAATTCAGTCGAGCGACGTACAGGCCAGGGCGCTGAGTTACATTATAGTCGAGCTTGTAAAGATAGGGAAGGTAACAGAAGCTGAGAAGCTTGTATCTTCCATTCACAATGAATATTACAAAGCAGATGTTCTCTGCGATCTCGCCAGCGCTCTTGCTCGTACAGGTGCCATTAAGAGGGCAAAGAGAATTGCGCACCGTACCAAGAAAAATCCGAGTATATACCAGAAAGCTTTGAGCAATATCTCAATGGCAGGCTTGTTCAGTGCAACGGTCTCTGACTCTGAGTCCGTTGCACGTGATATTCCCGCTGGCGATGAACGAGGAGATGCACTATTGACTGTTGCAAGTGCGTATGCTCGTGAACATGCGTGGGAAGAGGCCGAGAAGGTAACAGAGGAGATCGGCGATGAGCGAAAGCGCGACGAGGCATGGGGAGCTATCGCCAGAGAATACGCACATGTGAGCCAGTGGATACAGGCGATTACTGCTTTCGGTAGGATTCAGAAGAGCAAGACGCGCACCGCAGTCTTGCAAGCGTGGGCACCTCTACTCGCTCAACCGGAAAACGAGCAAGTCCGGGAGAGGATAGCACAATATCTCACTCTGAGCGAAGAGAAAGGGGTTCTACTGGTAGGCGTAGCGAATGCTCTAGCGCAAAGGGAGCGCTATCTTGCCCTGATACACTTGACTCAGCGGGCGTGGTTAGCCGTCACCTCAAAGGAGCAATGCCAGTATCTTTTTGCTATGGTACAGAGATTATTATCCCAGAATCCCGATATGTGTACCCATTTTATGCACTCTTTTAGGTGGGTAGACACGTTCCTGGGCGAGTAATAGATGGCTTTCTTTTCATTATAGCGTCCGTTTTGCTGGCTGGCATCCATGTTCACTCTCAACAAATCTTCGCTAATATATTGCGCATAGAAAGCGTGTGCTCCACTCAAATTCTTGGGTGGAGCACACGCTTTCTATGTGACCAACTTACATGAAGTTAAGGCTACGCATATCTCTGCATATACTGTTCGATGTCGAACGTTTTTGCCTGCTGGACGAGCTGGTGCGCTGCCTCGTCCATGGTTGGCTGCTCGGCGCGGTAGAAGATGCCAGTGAACTGACGATCCGTCTCCAGTGCCAGAGTGATGGCCTTGCCACGGTCGGTGATATCGTGTTCGGCAGGAATAGGTGTGACCGCCGCGTCCCAGGCATCGAAGGTGTGATAGAAGGTCGGGCAGGGACTCAGCGCGTG
>DAOUDD010000069.1:0-20233 GCA_034431765.1 Ktedonobacteraceae bacterium
GGATTCGAACCCCAATTAACTGATCCAGAGTCAGCCGTCCTACCGTTGAACGATACCCCAATGTCTAAGGTCATGTACGACGTTTCCATCAACGGTTGATATACTACCTGATATTGGAGAGGTTGTCAAGAGTTAGAGCCACGTATTTCTACGGTTTGAGCACAAAGTCTCTTTCTTCGTCCTTTTGAGAGATGTTTTCTGCAAATACTGATACCTTCAATTGTCAAAAGTACTGCTTAGATCATATAATGGCGGTAGAGATATTATTCATAGCAGAGACGAGAGCAAACAGGCCGCTACTTTTTGTATATTTTTGCTTCTGCTATGGGCCAAACATAAAACAATGTTGAAAGGATACGTCAATGCGGAGTAAAATTACTGTTGTTGGAGCTGGTTTTGTGGGAAGTACGCTTGTACAGCGTCTTGCTGAGCGTGACTACGCTGATATCGTTATGTACGATATTGTACCGAATATGCCACAGGGTAAGGCGCTCGATATGCTCCAGGCCGGTCCTGTCCTTGGCTATGATTCGCTCATTACCGGTACAAATGACTATGCTGATACCGCGAATTCAGATATTGTTGTGATCACTTCGGGTTTTCCCCGTAAGCCAGGAATGAGCCGCGACGATCTGGTGAAGAAGAATCAAGAGATCGTCTCACAGGTCACGGAACAGATCGTGAAGTACTCGCCTTCCTGTACTATCATCGTAGTAACGAACCCGCTCGATGCAATGGCTCAGCTCACACGGCACGTAAGTGGTTTCCCACGTGAGCGCGTGATTGGTATGGCCGGTGTGCTGGATACCGCGCGTTTCCGTACCTTTATTGCGCAAGAGCTAGGTGTCTCGGTTCGCGATGTACAGGCGTATGTCCTGGGTGGACATGGCGACACAATGGTACCGCTTTCACGCATGTGCACAGTTGCAGGGGTGCCAATTGCTGAACTGCTGCCAGCCGAGCGAATTGAACAGATTGTGCAGCGTACCCGCGATGGCGGAGCTGAGATTGTCAAGCTGCTTGGCACAGGAAGTGCTTATTTCGCACCTTCAGCTTCGGTGTTGCAGATGATCGATTCAATCCTGCTCGACAAAAAGATGATTTTGCCCTGCACCGTCTATCTCCAGGGTGAGTATGGTATCCGCGATCTCTACATCGGCGTTCCCGCTAAACTGGGTGCGAAGGGTCTTGAGCAGGTGATCGAGATCGAACTGACAGAAGGCGAGCGTACCGCATTGCAAAAATCGGTCAGCGCAGTGCAAGAACTGGTCAAGGTAATGGGCATCTAACCATCATCCTCTCCGTCCTGGTCCTCATTGTTCGTCATCATGCCTGTCTCTTTTTTGAGGCCAGCGATGACGACAATGAACTCGCCTTTAAGTGCCTTGCCTTCCACGTTTTTTAAGAGTTGGGAAAGAGAACCTCGCTCGACCTTTTCAAATTTTTTTGTCAGATCGTTGGCGATTGCCGCTGGACGATCTCCGAACACGCTCAGGGCATCGCGCAAGAAGGCTTCCAGCCGGTAGGGACTTTCGTAGTAGATCAGCGTATGTGGAGCATGCAGGTCAACCTGGAGAAATTTACATCGTCCAGTTGGCTTGCGTGGCGGAAAGCCGCGAAAAGTGAAGCTGTGCACAGCCAGACCTGAGAGGACCAGTGCCATCACAAACGCTGTAGATCCGGGAATCATCGTGAACGGGATATCCGCAGCGATTGCGCGGCGTATTAATGTAAAGCCTGGATCAGAGATACCAGGCGTTCCTGCGTCGCTGACTACCGCAACCGATTGGCCCTCCTTGAGCGCTTCCTCTATTCGCTCACCTGCTCGCTGCTCATTGTGTTCGTGAAATGAGATCTGTGGTTTCTGAATCTCGAAATGCTTCAGCAGCATCCCCGTTTTGCGTGTATCCTCGCTAGCCACGAGATCAACTGAACGTAAAATTTCCAGGGCGCGTAGTGTAATATCGCCCAGGTTGCCAATAGGTGTAGCTACTAAGTAGAGCATAACGGTCTATTTCTCTCTCATCCCTTTCCTATCAGGAGGGAGCTATTGGGCACGTAACTGTAGTAGAGTATTCAGAACATCGTGCCGTTTAACTTTAAGTGTGTGCGTCCGTGGAAAGTCCTCTTCGGGCCAGATGGTGAAACCTTTGATCTGCTGATGCGCAGCCAGCTTTTTATTTGTTTGCTGCACAATCCCTTTCGCTTTATTCGGATCTTCTAGCAGCAGGACAGCGTGTACCGTTGGCTCCTGCTCCCGTTCCGGTAGCGCAATAATCACAGCTTCTTTGACGCCATCTGCTTCATGAAGCACGTTTTCAACATCCTCAGGATAAACATTCATGCCATTGGCGAGAACGATCAAGTTTTTCTTGCGTCCTTTCAAGTATAAATTGTGCTGCTTGTCAAAATAGCCAAGATCACCAGTATAGTACCAGCCATTCTGGAATGCTGCGGCAGTTGCTTCAGGATTTTTCCAATAGCCCGGTGAGACGCCGGGTCCACGGACCAGCAGTTCCTGATCCGTGGCAACGTCTACCTCAATGCCAGGCAGAGGCCGACCAACTGATTCCATATTATGTACATTCATTGGATTGACCGAGATAATCGGTGAGCATTCAGTTGCACCATAGCCCTGACAGACGCGAAATCCCATATTTTCCCAGCGCTGTCCGACCTTCGGCGGCATGTATGCTCCACCACTGACAAAAAAACGAAAATGACCGCCGAAGCGCTTGTGGACAGGCCTGAACAGATAGCGGCGCAGGGAAAAGGGCACGTGAGGCGCAAGGGCATGCAAGCGCTTCCACTGCCGCTCTTTCTTCTGCCGACGCACTTCGCGCTCGATCCCATTCAGGAAAAGCTGGAGCGCCTGAGGCACCAGAACTATCACTGTGATGCGTTGCGAGTTCAGCAACTTAAAGATCGTATCCGGTGCGAGGCTACGTGCATATGTAATACTTGCTCCGACGTAGAGCAAGACAACCTCGATTGTCAGCTCAAACATATGTGAGAGGGGAAGAATAGAGAGCGCACGATCTCGACTGTCCACCTGCACGACCTGAGCCGCCGCCTGAGCATTGGAAACGATATTACAATGGCTGAGCATAACGCCCTTGGGCTGTCCCGTCGTTCCTGAAGTAAAAACCAGTTCAGCCAGGTCATCTTCTTCTATAGAAGGAAGGGCACTTGTATCAAGGTCATCTTCAGGGAGTGCATCGAGGTCAATAAGAGGAAGTGTTTGTTGTTGCAGCGTTGCATATTGTTTGCGCGTTGTTATCAGATAGCGTGCCTCCGTCGTCACTACCAGGCGTTGGAGAAAATCCTCTTTGGTGTTCACATCAAGAGGTACAACTACCAGACCCAACTGCAATGAGCCAAAATAGGCAATAAGCCAATTTATCCGGCTGGGAGACCAGATCATTACTCGTTCGCCCTTCTGAAGTTGCTGATGTTGCAGGTAGCCGGCAAAACGCTGGACGCGTCGCGCAAGCTCTGCATACGTCAGTTGCGTCATCGCTCCCCCCTCTTCGGGTTCAAGCAAAGCAGGATATGTGCTAAAGCGTTCAACAGCGTTGGTAAACAATGTGGGAAGAGTCTTCATCATCTTCCCCCTTTCTTCTCATTTTTGTCACAAGCCGACGAGCAGATAGATTAGGAATACAAGGAAGAGACTAATGCTTGCGCATTATAGTAAACTTTTAGATGTTTGACTAGAGGATGAGAGAAAGCAGTAACTTCTGATGTATCTATCCCTCTGTCATGAATACTCTACAAAGGTTATCTACTGATACAGTGAAGTGCCTGAGAGAGAAGGAGAGGAAGTGTGTATGGGAAAGATCCATTAGGAACATATTTTATTCTAGAAGGTTCTCTATTAAGAGCCGAGTTCAGCAGCCATACTTTCTGTGTGAATGTTACAGGGTGACAACACATTCATACCTGTAATGGATAGCGATAAACAATATGAATTCAAAATGTCTCTGTTTTTTATTCAAAGAATATTCAATATGTTTTTCTTACATTGAGGAAAGATATTATACAATAAAGCGATGAGAAATGTACAATATGGGTTGACTAGAATCGTAGTGTATGATAGACTACGGAATATGAAGTATTATCTAGCTATTTTCCTCATTGTAGCATCTGTGTCACTCTACAAAGTGTTATATACACGAGCGTGAAATGAGTGCGACAGCAGCAAGTATGTATGGAGTTCCGAGGAAAGCTGTTAGCTAGTTTACATTGATTGTGCTGAAGCTTTTAGACTAGAGTATCAATCAAACTGTTTTGAAAGGATCTTTCCATGCCATCCCTTGAAACTGCCAATGTAGGGAAGGCTGTTGCAGCGCGAGTCGGAACAAATATTCGCGAAGTACGTACAAAACTGGGCATGACTCAAGCTCAACTGGCTGCTCCTGAATTTTCTATCTCTTACATTTCTGCTATCGAACGAGGAAAAATTCGCCCATCATTGAAAGCACTCTCGATTCTTGCGCGACGCCTGGATGTGCCACTTACATTTCTACTTGAAGGCTCTCCTGCAGGGGCAGCCGAGGCTCGTGCTGTTGGCTATTCACCCGCCGACTCAGGACCTGATCAACGTGTAGATGTTGATCTGTTGCAAGCAAGCGTACTGATACAGCAAGGCGAATATACTCTTGCGGAGCAGTTACTCGAACCGATTCAGCCGGAGCGCATCACTACGGATCAGGTATATCGTCTCTATCTATTGCATGGCCAGGTGCATCTTGGCTCAGGAGAATACCAGGAGGCCGTTGTTGATCTGCGTGCAGCAGTTTCTCAAGGTGAAGCGCTCAATGATAGCGAATACATTGAGCGTGCGCGGAATATGTTGGGCAAAGCATACTTTTTCCTCTATAACTATACTCTCGCTGTAGAAAATCATCTGCGTTGTAATGCTGCGATTGAGGGTGGGCAGATCACTGATCCCGTCTTCTCGCTAGAGGTCTTCAGCAACCTGGCGAATGATTACTTCCGCCTGGGTGATCTGGACAAGTCAATCACCTTCTATCATCGTGCTCTGGACATCTTCAATACTTTAAATCGAGATAGTAAGAGTTTCGCTCAGAAATATATGGAAATTAGCCAGCACTACAAATCTGTTGGCAAGCTGACCATGGCACGCGAGTACGCAATGAACAGTCTTGCCGTCTATGAGATGCGTGACGAGCAGCGCCTGGTTGGTTTAACACATTTGCGCCTGGGCAAAGCACTTGAGAAGCAGAATGATCTGGATAGTGCTGAGAAAGAGTATCGTCAGGCAATTTCAATTGAGCGAGATTTAAATGATGAAGTATCTGCCTCCGTCTGTCACACCGGTCTTGCTGAGTTGCTACTCAAACGTGGTCAAATAGAAGAGGCTGAGAAAGAGGCGCAAGATGCCTTGCGTTTTGCGCGTACAGGTGCCGATGCACAGACACAGGGCCAGGCTCTGATCGCCCTGGCGCAGATCCGTCACCAGGCTGGTGATTTTGCCACCGCCGATGAGTACTTTACCGAAGCACTCACTTTGCTTGATTCCTCTAATGCACATGAAATAGCAGCCAGCGCATACTTCCGCTATGCTAATTTGTTGGAAGAGCGTGGAGAGGTGCAACGCAGCTTAAGCGCGATCAAAAAAGCATACGAGCACCAGCGGCTCGGTAAGCGAGGAGACCTCGAATAACTTCTCTCTAACATAGATCGCTCATCTTGATACAACCTTTCATTCAGATGAAACATGTGCTCAGGCACATGTTTAGAAACTTCCGCTCCGATTGACTGAGTGCAAGCTAGATGCTGAGTTCGTGTCAATCAGTATAAAAGGGAACGAGAGTTTCATTTCTGAATGCGAATGAGTATAATCGCCTCTCTGAATCAAGAATATATCTCTATTCAGAGGGGCGTATTTTATTGCATTGAGTACACATACAGGATACAATTTATACTACCTCTTGCGACACAAGAAAATTGAAGGGCACTTCGGAGGAATGTCCCGCATGCCATTCACTGCACATGATTTAAGGTACCGAGCTGAGGAAAGTTATCCATTACTGTATGCCTACCTGCATCGCAATGCGCAACGCTTTTTGGGCGTGCTAAAATATGATGCCTTTGAGGTTGATACTGTGATTGGACACGTTGTTGAACAGCTTGTGCGCTTTGGCCTCCTGGACGGAGGTGAGCATACACCTCATACAGCATTAGATTCGTTAACAGATGCACAGTTTTATGCATTTCTAAGTCGGAGCGTGAGAAACAAGGCGATCGATCGCTTACGCAAACGGCGCATGCAGGTTGCTACAACCGCTGAACTGGAGCTGACAGAGGAAGAGGAAGAAACAAATCCTCTGAATAATGCGGTTGAATCGTTGTGGGGAAAAACGCCTTTTTCCACCCCTGAAGAGATTACTCTTCAACTAGTCACGCAGCAGAGTCTGCGCAATGTATTGAAGCATTGTATTATGGTGTTACATGTTGCTCCCTATCAACTTCAAGCAGTCATGCAAGAATTAGAAGAGGTTGGAGCCGATGATCTGCTGAATTCTATAGTTGAGGAATTGCATATCTCCCGTGATGTAGAGCCGAATCCGCATGTCAGTCAGCATAAAGACCATGCACATAAAAAATTGCGTACCTGTTTGCAACAACAAAGTTCTCATTTGACAGTTGCTGTTGCTTTACGTTTAACCGAGTATATAAAACATTCTGGAGCAAAACAGCCCAGAGGAAATCGTTCGGATGAGCTGCACGCATATAGTGTCGAGGTTCTGGCGCTTATTCAGGACAATCTTTCTCTTGCTGATGTACGTAAAGGTTTACAGGGCCTGGTTCATGAGAGCTTGCTCGACTGGGACGGTGGAGAGGTAGTTCACCTCTCCACGGCTCAGATGAAGCGTTTGGCGCGTTTCTACAAAGAAGAGTAGGCCAAAGACTTTGGAGAAGAGAGCTATGAACGATCAAACGCATTTTGAGGGAGCAGAAAGTTCTCAGCAGAAGAACACGAAATTAGCGCATTGGTTACAGCAGGTGCTCACAGTAACACAGCATGAAAAAATGCTCTCTTCTGAGAGCAAGGAAAATGACAATGAGCTTTCGCTGCTCTTAACGGATGACTACCATCTCCATTTCTATCAGCAGTTGCCCGACTTTGTGATGGCGCTCTTGAAGAAGGATGAGCTGGCGATGACACAATTTGGTCACTTGCTCTACCATCTGGTCGATTGTCAGTCCTGTCATGCAAGCTATCTTGAGCTGTATGATGCTCTCCGTGCTGCTGTCTATCCAGTTGGGTCGCGCCCGTTGTTGGGACAGGGGACGCGCTCGCTTTCAGCAACGCCGCATCGTATGCTCAGTCACCTCTGTCAGACCTTGATCAGTCAGGCAGAGGCGGTACTGCGTCAGGCACGTCGCGATCATATCGATGAGGATGCCGCCGCCCGCTCACTACTACAAATGGCCTTACGCATCAGCTCACATATTACGCAAAGTAGTTTACGCCGCGAAGCTTTGCAGGACCTTGTACGCATAGCAACGCTTTTTGATGGAGCTGCAAGCCCGACAACTTCAGGACAAGATACTCATACATACAAATCTGTTTCGCCACAGACAAAGCGTGAAAAAGTGTTCCGTAGAGCCGATGCATCGACTCAGTCCGGGTCAGCGGAACTGGGAATAGAGATTCGTTCGCAGAAACTGGAGGGACGCATCCTTCAGAATGGACGCATGCTTGAACTGCACCTGCACGATCTCGATAGTTCGCTGCGTGGACACTACCTGTCTATCTCTGTGTTACTGGGTTCGTTAATCGAGCCGGTCCGCTGGCGTGGTGGCAATCCACGTGCAATTCGTAGCACCACACCAGTTGATGAGCAAGGAACGCTGGTTACAACGCTCGGTGAAACCGATTTGCAGTTGAGTAACCCGGAGGAACGCAATTTGCTAGAAGCCATGTTCATGCTGCTGGAGGTAAGAGCAAGCGCATAGAGATAGACCTTTTTACTTTTGGTCTGGGTGAAAAGAGACCGTTCCACTCTTACCACCGCTTTTTTGTGCAACATAAGCTTGCTCAAGCGTGATAGTGTGATCGACGCCCTTGCACATATCATAGATAGTCAGGGCTGCGAGTGTAACAGCCGTCAAGGCTTCTACATCGACACCTGTTTTATAATGCGTGCGCGTACGGCCTGCAATTTCAATTATTCCAGAAGCGCTATCGAGTGTAAACTGAATATCAATATGAGTCATCGGCAAGGGATGGCAGAGTGGGATGAGTTGGGGAGTTTGTTTTGCTGCCATAATAGCAGCAATTTTTGCAATCTCTAAAACGTTGCCCTTGCTTACCCCGTTCGTCTCTATTAACTGCAACGTCGTAGGTAGCATACGTACTCGTGCATATGCCAGTGCTTCTCGCGTTGTCTCTAATCGCTCGGTAACATCAACCATAGAGATATTGCCAGACGCATCAAGATGTGTAAGTGCCGATTGATCTATCGAAGTGGATGATTTATGTTCACCTGTCTGCATATTTATTGCCTCATTAATTTTATCATAACATAAGTATACTACAATCAAAAGTGAATGTATGGGGGGTGATCGTTTTCAATATTTTATATTAAAAAGTGAAAGCCTTATTTGCCTATTTTTTGACGACTCTGGAAAGCACGCCGGAAGTGTGTAAATGCTTCACGCTCTCTGCCAGCCTCTTCAAGAAGTTGAGCATACCTGACCGATTCATCAGCAAGTTCCTCGTGGCTGTTAAGGCGTTCAAGCATATCGAGTCCAGCAACATAAAGCTTGCTTCCCTCATCATATTGCTGCTGCATGTAGGCAATGCGTCCACGTATAATAAGTGCTTCGGCAGCAATAATAGTATCATTCGCATGCTGCGTCAGCTCATACGCCTGTTGTGCATATGCTGTTGCTTGAGATAGATCATTATGATCTAGAGACCATTCAGCGGCACGTGTTAGAATGCTTGCATAGGTCAGCGAATCCTGGAGTACAGAGGGATTGTGCAAAGCTTCTTCTATAAATGCGTATGCTTGCTGGTCATCTTCTCGCATAAGCACATGACCCAAATAGTGATAAAGCTCACTGCGCAAACGCTTCATCATTGTCTGGTTATGGAGCTGTGTACTCTTGTAAGCATAGAGCGTTGCCAGGTCCTGCTCATTAAGAAATGCATAATATGTGCAGAGACGGCTATAAACCTTCTGAATATCCTGTGGTGTCTGCAATTCATTTGCTATAACGAGTGCTTTATGATAGACATCCAGCGCTTGCTCAATATTGTCTAGTCGTGTATAGTGTTGGCCCATGGAAATGTATATCTGCATAGTGAAAAATGGATCAGGCTCTTCCTGCTCCTCAAGTAATGCTAGACAACGTTGATGCGTTTGTAGTGCCTGCGCATAATTACGTATCCCTGCATATGTTAATGCAAGCAAGTTAACAATCCGCTGTTGTAAGTAGTTGACTTGTAGCTCGCTCGCTATCTGCTCAGCTTCGATGAGTAGATATTCGGCCTCTTGATATTGATGCTGTTCGTAGTGAGCATAACCCTGTAGATAGCGATGCTGTAACTGCTGCCGACGCTGCAAACGTTTGGGATTGAGCTGATTGATTTCAGCAAGTGCAGCAAGTGCATCTCCATTGAGAATAGTTAGCTGTGCTTCAAGAAAGACAAACGCTACCTCATCCTCATCTCGCTCATTGAGGTCTGCTAGATTACTAAAACGATCATCGTTTTGAGAGCGCATCGGTAAAAGTTGCGTCGAACTCATTCCAAGACGAGTCGCTAGAATTTCGAGTGCACGCAGCGATGGATGAATTTGCCCACGCTCTATCGCAGAAATATAACTGACAGAAAAATCTGGTGCCGCAAGCTGACTCTGAGTATAGTGTTGAGCAATACGGGCAGACCGCAACCTTTCCCCCACCGACTTTCCAATTTTGTTTGATGTTTGTTCTAGGGACATTCTAACCTCCTATAATGTAAAAGCTATCAACAAAGAGAGTTAATAAATACATACAATATTGGTTAAGTGCATTGTAAAGTAAACATGTGTTTTATGTCAATATCTTAGTGCATTTTTATTCAAGAGATACTTACACAATATACCTTGTGTTACAAGTAAAGTTCCTGAAATATTTCCGTAGTAACATTGTAGTTTTCGCATACTGTATCCGATCGTAGATGGGAAAGAAGAAAAAAAGTTAGATTAAATTAAAGCTATCGTAGCAGTTATTCTTGTTCCACTTCATCTTCCTCCCTGACTGAGCTTGTGTAAATGATCCCAAAGCATGAAAGAAGAGAGATACAATTTGATAAATCTTATGAGTAATAGTTGTGTAGTTTGTCGTGAGCAGTTCGATTTTCTATCAATCTCCGAGAGGTTATTGATCGCTTTCTATCACATTACATCATTTTTGTCTCCTTCCTCTATACAGAGAACTCTATTTTCAGAAATTTTGTTTCTCTTAAAAAGAGGTACTATACCATGCAATCTTGTTACAACAAAGCCCTCCGTATGTCCTTTTCGGAGGAGCATGTATTGTTTTTGTAACAGCACTGCCTATTCTGACACTAAACTCCTATTTACTTACTATCGGATGGACAAACAGAAGTTTTTGATCTGATGTTAACGGAGCGTGTAGAGTAATTCTCTGCAACTACTGAAACTGATGTCGAAGGAAAGTGGTTGCGATTAGAGATGGAGAAGTTTCTCTACTCTGGCTATGTAGAGAAGCTGATATTAATTCTATAGAAATCCACATCAGATTATGGATGAGGAGAGATGATGGGTACTGTTAATCGGGTGTAAAACTTATACTATAACTCAGGCGATCTAGAGGCAGTTTCAAAAAGGGTTGTCTACAAAGATTTTTTAAGAAAGGTTGAGTAACTTTTTTCTTTTTACACCACAGGTGACTATTACTACATTCCTATGGAGGGGAATATTAGCCCGAATGCATGCTAAGGAGAGAACAATTCTCGAAGAATGCTTACAGGCGGGAAATGATATAATTCGGAAAAGCGTTCTGCTTGAGATAGTGGAAGTTTTCTTACTCGTAATGGTCATTTTTCTATTTTTCTTTTGCCGATGAGGTGTTGTATGTTCCGTTTTTTAACTGCAGGTGAGTCTCATGGACCTTGCTTAACAATGATCGTTGAAGGATTGCCGGCTGGATTAGAAGTCGAGAAGGAACGAATCGACGTGGATTTACGCAGGAGGCAAGGAGGATACGGTCGCGGCGGGCGTATGAAGATCGAGAAGGACGCTGTCCGTTTTCTCTCAGGGGTACGCCATGGCAAAACTCTCGGTTCACCAGTTACGATGCAGATCGAAAATCTGGATTGGGTGAATTGGGAAGAGCGGATGAGTGCAGCTCCGATTGAGACAGAAGTAGAGCCGGTAACACGTATGCGGGCAGGACATGCAGATTTTGTAGGTGCGATAAAATACGGACATAAAGATGTGCGCAATGTGATAGAGCGTGCCAGTTCACGCGAAACAGCGGCTCGTGTCGCTGTAGGCAGCCTCTGTCGGCAGTTTCTTGCTCAGCATAATATAAGCGTCTATAGCCACGTGCTCTCTATTGCAAATGTCGGATATAACACGGCGCGCCCTATGACTCAGGATGCGTATTCTACTGAAATGTGGGAAGCTGTCGAAGCATCTCCTATGCGTTGTGCCGATGCAATACTTACTGAGAAGATGATCGCGCGTATTCTCGAAGCTAAGCGTGAGGGTGATACATGCGGTGGCGTCTTTGAGGTGGTCGCTTTCGGGGTACCGATAGGTCTGGGAAGTTATAGTCAATGGGACCTTCGTCTCAGTGCTCGGCTAGGGATGGCGATGCTGAGTATTCCCTCAACAAAGGCAATGGAGATTGGCGCTGGCTTTGAAGCTGCTGCTGCAACAGGTTCACATGTGCATGATGTCTTGCGTCATAGCGAAGATGGCTCCTGGTCACACCTTACCAACAATGCTGGCGGGATCGAGGGGGGCATCTCCAATGGAGAGCCGATAGTCGTGCGAGTGGGTGTCAAGCCTATTCCTACTCTGGCACATCCTCTCCCCTCGGTCGATCTGGCGAGCGGTGAAAATATTGAGCAGAGCCGCTACGAGCGCAGCGACGTGTGTGTTGTGCCTGCTGCAGGAGTCGTGGGTGAGGCGATGATGTGCATCGTTCTGACCGAGGCCATGCTCAGCGAGCATCCTCAAAGCAGATTGTAGAAGTGGCGATCCATATTAGTTATGCCTTTTGTGTCTCCGTCTTGCCTGAAACATTGGGAAATGGTACACTTGCTGCAAATCAAATCTGACAGAAATGTGTAGCAAGTAGAAAACAGAGTGAACTGATTGACCTGGATGTTATCATCACTATTGATAAGAACCTGATCCGGGTGGAGTTTAAAGGCTACGATTTATGAATATTGGATCTAATATACGGAAGTTAACAAGCTTTTTTATCTTGCTTTTTCTCGCGCTTAGCGGTGCAATGGTCTACTGGCAAGTAGCAGAAGCGCAAGCTGTGAAGAGCAATATACATAATGGCCGCAGTTGTCAACCGGAAAATGCTCCGATTCGTGGGCGAATTTATGACCGTAATGGCGTCTTACTGGCCGAATCAGTGCCAGACAAAAATGCTACGTGTGGTTATACACGACACTATACCGAGCCATCACTTGCGGGCTTGATAGGTTATTATGTACCTAATTATCCATCAACAGGTATTGAGAAACAATTTGACTCAACTCTTAATGGGACTGGTGGTTTAAGTACACTCGATAATGCAGTCAATGGCTTGCTTCATCGACCACCTATCGGCAATGACATTTACCTTACTATTGATGTTAGAATTCAGCGCATCGCTGACCAGCGTTTCGATGATTCTGCGTTTGTCGATAATACCGTAAATTTTGCCTCGGATCGTGGCTCCATCGTCGTGATGAATCCGCAAACCGGCGAGGTGCTAGCCATGGTCAGTCGCCCAGGCTTTGATCCAAATAAAGTAGTCGAGACGCTCCAGGCAGGAAGTCAAGACTACTATAATTCGTTGGCGGCAGATGAAAGGAATCCTTTGCTGGAAAGGCCTCTGCAAGGTAAATATGTACCTGGTTCGACATACAAAACAGTGACACTCATGGCAGGCCTGGATTCTGGCAAAACTACCTTAGATCAGCCCTTTGATGAGAAACACGCACGAGGACCTGTCTACTTTGATGGGCATCCTATTGGACCCGTAGGCAATAATATTGACGGTTACACGTTTCATTTCCCGGTCACTACAGAGTACGGTTATGCCCATTCTGATAATGTAATTTATGCGCAAATCGGCGTCAACACCGGTAATGATACATGGATGGATTACAATAAGCGTCTATACGTTGGTCAGCAAATTCCGTTCGATCTGCCAACCGCTGTTAGTACTGTGCTCCCTCCTGGAAAAACCGACATGACGAATCTTGAACTAGCTGCTAATGCCTTTGGACAGGGAACCGACTTTGTGACACCATTTCAGATGTCCGTGGTTGATAATGTATCAGCGGCAGACGGCCAACTTATGCGCCCCTCTCTGATTTCTAAAATAGTAGATCATAATAAAAATACATTGCAGACCTTTAGTCCGCGCTCTTTGAGTAGCCCCATCAGTGCTCAAACAGCAACTCAGGTGCGTCAGGCAATGTATGGCGTAGCTCACTGTGGCTCTGGTCTCGGACCAAACGTCACTATTAATCAATCCCCATGGGGAATTATCGGCAAGACAGGAACGGCACAGTTAGGAGGACAGGCAAATCCTCACGGCTGGCTAATCACTCAAGCTCCCTACTCGGTAAAAACTCCTGATCAAAAACCAGCTCTGACAATTGTTGCAATGAAGGAAAACGCGGGTGAAGGGGGATCAGCGGTTGGTGCAATAATTTCCAACATCTACAACGATGTCTTTAGTAAGGGCTATGTGCAGGTACAGAAGCCTCCTGTTTTCGATAGAGCTTACTGTGTCCAGACAGGACTGATCCAATACTAGCTCTTTGTTTCATTTAGTCTGTGAACGCGTCTCCTCTGTTTTTATTGATGTGCTGTGGCAAGCCTCAGGCTAGTCACAGCACATCAATAAAACCTCTTTTCATGATCGCTGTGGGCACGAGCGTATGGAAGAGGATGGAGATATTTTAGAAGTGTGAAGTAACTCTCTTGTAAAGAATATTCGTCAATGTTACACTCTACCTATAGGGATGTAGTCGTTTTCTTGTACGTAATATGTCCGCTCTCTATAGGAAAATAAGACATGCATATTAGCACGAATATTCGCAAATTATCTAATCTGTTCTTTCTTCTTTTCCTTGCCTTAAGTGGTGGAATGGTCTATTGGCAGGTAGCAGTGGCGAATGCGGTCGCGAGTAATGAGCACAATAGCCGGCGCTGTGTAACTACAAATATGCCTGTCCGTGGGCGCATCTTTGATCGCAATGGCGTTCTCCTGGCCGATTCATATAACGATCCACGCTCAACATGTGGCCCCGTTCGTCGTTATTATGAACCATCCTTAGCTCCTTTGATTGGCTACTACGTGCGTCCCGATTTCGCCTCTACTGGAATTGAACACCAGTTTGACGATATCCTCTCTGGTAAAAGTAGTGCAACTGCCCTCAATAGTAGCATCGATAAGTTGTTGCATCGTTCCCCCATCGGCAATGACATTTACCTCACGATAGATGCACGCATCCAACGTCTGGCCGATCAGCATTTCGATGATCCTACGCAGAATAACGAGACTGCTCATTCTAATCGTGGCTCGATTGTGATTTCAAATCCCCATACGGGTGAGATATTAGCCATGGTAAGCCGTCCAAAGTATGATCCTAGCAAACTTGTGCAGTCCCTTTTATTCGATTCTAAACAAACATATTATAAACAATTGATTGCTGACAAGGATCAGCCGCTACTCGTTCGTCCATTGCAGGGTCGTTACGTTCCTGGGTCAACATTTAAAACAATGACGCTTCTCGCAGGTCTGGATAGCGGTAAAACTAAATTAGATGAACAATTTGATCAACAGCATGCTTTTGGTCCTATTGTGGTGAATGGGCAAAAGATCGGGCCTACTGGCAATAATATTGAAGGTTACACCTTCCACTTCCCCGTCAATACTGAGTATGGCTTCACTCATTCAGATAATATCATTTTTGCACAGATTGGTATGCACACAGGTGCCGAGGCATGGATGGATTATAATAAGCGCTTCTATGTCGAGCGAGAAATCCCTTTTGAGCTGCCCGTGGCCGTGAGCCGAGTCTTACCATCTGGCAAGGATACGCTTACGGAGAATGAACTTGCGGCGAATGCTTTTGGACAAGGGGCCGACTTTATTACCCCTTTCCAGATGTCGCTTATCGACAATGTTGTTGCAAATAACGGACACTTGATGAAGCCAACTGTAATTCTCAAAGTGACGGATCATGACAAAAATACTTTGCAAGAATTTAGCGCACAGCCTCTCAGCAATCCTGTAAGTGAACAGACAGCAACTCAAGTGCGCCAGGCTATGTTCGGTGTTGCACGCTGTGGTTCTGGCACAGTTGTAAGAGATTTATTCACCTCAAAGACAGGAATTGTTGGGAAAACTGGTACTGCTGAAATTGGGCCAGATGTGGAACCTCATGGTTGGATGATCACACAAGCACCCTATTCAGTCAATAATCCAGGGCAGTTACCCGCGTTGACGATTGTTGCTATGAAAGAGAACGCTGGGGAAGGCGCTTTTGCGGTTGGACCGCTGATTGCGCATACTTACGAAGATGTCTTTGGAAAAGGCTTTGTCAATGCTCAACTTCCAAAACCAGTGGACCCTGATTACTGCTTTCGTACAGGCCTGTTACAAAGATAATCTTTGGGAAGTGCTGATGTTCGTAATTCGTCTGTTAAGAAAGTTGCTGTATGTCACATCCGAAGTTCTGGCGTTCTACTTTTGATCCAGAGCGCATCATGCAAGTCCCTGTAACTCACTGGCATGAGCATCAGGCTCAAATACGGGACGAACAGGTAACTGTAGAAGAGCCACTGGAAGTGCGCCTCAATTCGCGCACCATTGCCGTGATCATGCGCACTCCTGGTGCAGATTTTGAGTTAGCACTTGGTTTCTTGCTCAGCGAAGGAATTCTGCAAGCGACACAACAGATACACTCGATTACCTACGCTGTAGATGCGGATGGCGTTCCACTGATAAATGTGGTGAACGTGCAGGTAGTGCAGTTCCAGCCAGATCGGGAACCTGACGAGCAAGGAAAATTGTCTATGACTTTTGAACGGCACTTCGCAGTCTCGTCGAGCTGTGGTCTATGTGGCAAAAACAGTATTACTGATGTGCTGCGTGTTGCTGCTCCTCTTGAAAGTGATGAGATACGTCTCTCTGTCTCACTTCTGTATAGTCTGGCTGATCAACTACGTTCACAACAGAAGGTCTTTCAGTACACAGGTGGTTTGCACGCCGCTGGTCTGTTTAACTTACGAGGAGAACTGCAACTCTTACGCGAAGATGTGGGGCGACACAACGCTATTGATAAGTTGGTTGGTTACGGGCTACAACACGCTCTATTACCTTACCGAGAGCACATACTACTCGTCAGTGGACGGACGTCATTTGAGATCGTACAAAAAGCACTTCTAGCACGCATCCCTTGTGTTATCGCAATCTCAGCTCCATCTAGCTTGGCTGTGGAACTGGCTCAACAAGGAGGCATTACTCTGATTGGTTTTTTGCGGAACTCCTCAATGAACATTTATACTCATAGTGAACGCGTTACGTGAGAAGGCGGTACACTCTTGTGACTTCTTTGAGGATACGTTATAATGCCATACGCATTCAGAAGTAATGCTGCTGGTTGCTTGGTAGTCGCTACAAACGACACGTATAGAGTGGAAACAAAGTAACTGGTTCGCTTATCTGGACGTAAGGACATACTGATAGAATATGCAAAATGATACAATAGCAGCGATTGCAACCCCTCAAGGTGTGGGTGGGATCGGAGTGATTCGCATCAGTGGCGAAGATGCGTTTTCCATTGTATTGCCGCTCTTCCGTAGATCAGGGAAATATAAGGATATTCCACCATCTCATCAACTGACCTATGGGCATATCGTTGATTCTACGACGCAAGAAGTGCTCGATGAGGTGCTGGTTGCATTTATGCAGCCTCCACAGACATATACGCGTGAACCTGTAGTAGAAATTCAAGGGCATGGCGGTCCGCTTCTCCTCCAACGTATATTGCGCACTCTCCTGACACAGGGCGCTCGCCTCGCAAATCCAGGCGAATTTACGTTGCGTGCTTTTTTGAATGGCCGCGTGGATCTTGCACAGGCTGAGGCGGTCATGGACTTGATCGGAGCGCAGACGGAAGCCGGGCAACGGCTGGCAATGCAGCAGTTGCGTGGACGTCTCTCTACTTTTGTTCAGAAAGCTCGTACAGATCTGCTGCATGTCATTGCACGCATCGAAGTGAGCATCGACTTTCCAGAAGAAGATGTGCCCACCCCTGCTGGAGAAGAACTTACCGCTCCGATTGCTCTCGTTCAGGAGCAACTTTCCTCGCTTCTGGCTAGTGCGGAGCAAGGCCGGCTCTATCGACAGGGTGTACGTACAGCAATCATTGGTCGCCCAAATGTGGGCAAGTCAAGTCTGCTTAACGCTCTCCTACGTGCTGAACGTGCTATTGTAACACCCATTGCTGGAACTACGCGTGATACTGTCGAAGAGGTTGCCAATCTTCGTGGTATCCCTCTGCACTTGATTGACACCGCAGGTATTACTCCAACGGATGATCCTGTAGAGCAGATCGGCGTTGAGCGTAGTCGCTCAGCGGCGGAAAGCGCTGATGTAGTCCTTCTAGTTTTTGATGCATCCCAGCCACTTGCTCAACAAGACCGACAGATCTCAAAGGAATTAGCTGTGATGGGCTTTGGGGTTCTTGCAGAACAAGAGAGACAATCCTCTTATGGTCGGCCTGCTGTTCTCGTTCTAAATAAAACCGATTGCGAAATGAACATCGATCTTGCAGAGGTTAAGAAGCTCTGGCCTTCTTCTGCTCTGGTCATGACATCAACACAAACTGGTGCGGGTATTCCTGAACTAGAAGCAACACTTGCCGATCTAGTACTTGGAGGAAGGTTACTTTCGAGTGAAAGCGTGCTGGTCACAAGTACGCGTCATCAGGAGGCTTTAAGGCAAGCTTCGGAACATTTATATGCAGCGCTACGCTCACTAGCAGACAAGCTACCTCTGGATTTTGTCTCTATTGATCTTCGTGCCGCTTACTCTACTTTAGGTGAGGTAACTGGAGAGACTGCCAGCGATGATCTACTAGATCGCATCTTTTCCGAGTTTTGTATAGGGAAATAATAGTACCTATCAATTGCTTTTGAAGCTTCTTACGAGAAAGTCGTTCGGAAGTTCCTTTCTGGCTATGTTCGCCATGGCCCAATAGTTTAGGTTCTTAGTCTCTCTAAGTTGTGTGGTTATATAGAAATAAGGGTAATAAACGGATGAAGCTATTCCAAAGATTTCTTGAGGTAATTAAAAGGCCGTCAGGCATTATTCTTGCTGTCGTTTTAATCGCCAGCATTATTCTCGTAGTGTTTTCCTATAGACTTGCAATCCAGGGACCGCAGCACAATACCACTTCCGCGGCTCCAAAGGTGGTCAAGAAAAAGACTTCTACTCCGACGCCAACGCCAATCCAGACTCCAACTCCTTCACCAACTCCAACACAAATTGTCTTGCCACCTCAGAACCCAGCTGACATTCTTGGCGTAGAGGGGAACTCCTATTCGACATATACAGACATTCCGTGGATACGATTGGGACATACAACATGTGGCTGGGCAAATCCTCCAGGATCTCTTAAGGATATTATACAGACGTATCATAGTAAAGGTACACGTGTGCTTCTTACTGTCTGCCAGTCAGATAACGATGACGCTGCAAATACCAACGTATTTAACGAGGTGGCTCAGGCCTATCCCGATGCTGTTCAATGTGGAAATGAACAGATGAAGCAGGATAGCTCTGTCTCTTTTCTCTATATGCAGCCAGACAAGTTTGCCAAATTCTACGATTCTTGCGAGCACACTGTACATTCTGTACGTCCAGATATTCCTGTACTGGTTGGTTCATTAGATCCGCATGTTGCAGGCAATGATTATCAGTTGATGGTTAATCAGGCATATTACCTCGATCAAATGCAGGATGCCATGAACTCAACCGTTCATCCTGGTGGCAATTGGGACTGGCATAATCAGGCACTGGGTGTCATTGATAGTTGGCACAATGGCTATTGGGGGGCAAACAACCTTGCTGGAGTTTTTGCATTCTGGGCACAGCAGTTCCACGTCGATGTGAATAGTGGAGATCTGGGAAAACATCTATGGGTTGTTGAGGGAACGGGTTGTTTTAAAGGTTGTGGTCTGAATCCAGATAATAATGCACAGGTTGCTGCTGCTCATGTACTTGCCCTGGTGACTGATGTCAAAACGGCGATGGACGCCAAAGTACCATTTTTCTACTTTAGTGGTAAAGATTTCAAGGATCAAGGCGTCTACTGGCCGATTGGTATTCTTGATGCAGATGGAAATCCTAAACCAATTCGCCAGGATTTAGGAATGGGAGCACGCTCGCTGACAATGTCTTGTCCAAATGGAGGAGACGTAAATGTGGTGGACCAAGCGCAATTGTTGGCAAAGATGTATGCTCACTGTTCATTGCCAGGTAACTATGTTGATATTCTTGATGGCTAACCACTCAAAGATCTAAAAGTAAGGTTTTATAATTTCATAACATCTTACTTTTGGAAAAATCTATCTTAAAACTATTGACTTCTCCATACACCTGTGGCATAATAGCCCTCGTCAGTAAATAGACATTTGACCACGGTAATGTGGTTCCTCTGAATCATTCTTCTCCTGCAATGAATCAGCAAGCTAACAAGTTTGTTTGTGTTGCTCTTCTATGTAAGTTGAACACACACGTTTGATTCAAGAGAGTAGTGGTTTGAGCGTGCGAACAAGAAAAGTCCCTTAAGGAAACACTTGACAAAGCGCGATAAATGATCTATACTACGACAGCTACGAGAGAATGAATAAAAACAAATAGTTCACTTCTCTGTATAAACTGTACCTTCACAACTGAAGAGTGGAAAGCAGAACAGGAAATTGGAACACAGACA
>DAOUDD010000070.1:0-31653 GCA_034431765.1 Ktedonobacteraceae bacterium
AAGCCAGTGATGTGCATGCCTCCATCGACGGTGTTGATGCCGTTGGCAAAGGAATATTCGGTCCAGTTCCAGCCGTCGTTGTACTGAAGAGCAACTTCGACTTTGACATTGTCAATCTCGCGTAGTGCACTGACCGGTCGTGCCTGAAGCGTGTTGCGATTCTTGTTGAGATAGCGCACAAAGGAGGTTAGACCACCCTCAAAGTAAAAAGTTGCTTCACGGTCGCTACGCTGGTCATGCAAGCTGATTGTGAGGCCGCGATTGAGGTAGGCCATCTCGCGGAAACGCTGCGCCAGTATGTCAAAGCTGAAATCTCGCGATTCCATCACGGTGAGATCAGCCAGGAATGATGTGATGGTGCCATGCCCCTCTTCGGGACCTACAATCTGCAAAGGTGTGACCGGAACACCCTTTTCGTAGCGCTGCCGATACCGCTGCCCATCGCGGATAACGTCAACCTGACACCATTCGGAGAGCGCATTGACAACAGAGACACCTACACCATGCAAGCCGCTACTGATCTGATAGCCGCCGCCACCGAATTTTCCCCCCGCGTGTAAAACAGTCATGACGACTTCGAGCGTCGAGAGTCCAGGTCGTTGATGATGCTCGTCAACGGGAATACCGCGTCCATTATCTTCTATCGTAACCGAGCCATCGGCGTGAATGACCACCTTCACCGTGTCAGCATAGCCTGCCATTACCTCATCAACACTATTGTCAACAACCTCTTGGATGAGATGGTGCAGCCCACGTTGATCAGTTGAGCCAATATACATACCTGGACGCACACGGACAGCCTCTAAGCCTTCGAGAATCTGAATATTCTGCCCACCATATCCATCGCTACCAGTGCTACTGTTACCACTCCCATTGTTACCACCACCAATACCTTCGGTACCGTCCATCATCTTCTCTACATCATTTCCACGTATCTTTTCTTCCTCAGTAAGAAGAACGTTAGATTCATTTGGAACTTGTTCTGACATTATTGATTCTCTCGTCTTTGCCATCAAAAAACTCCACTAGGTGACTCTGTCCATTCATACAGGACACAGCATTGGGACAAGCACCTTCACATGCAAGAGGTGGCAGGAAAGAAACTCGCAAGAAGTATTGTTCCTTGCGTCCAGGAGTGAAGGATATGTGTAGGCGAAAAGGAGTAGCAAGCCCACATTCCGCTACATCATTATATCACACTTTAACCCTAAAATAAAATCGATAGGGCAAACGGACAACAATGCGGAAGAGATGAAGACACAAGGTTGGAGGCAGAAACTTTTCGTCTCGTACCTCCCGTTTTGTGTAATTGAGAGGGAACATTTTGTCCAGAATTTACTGCACTAGACCTATTCCACTGTATGCACTATATATAGCTACTCATAGTACATAATTCTGCTAGAGCTAGAAGCGGCTCCCAGTTACAGGCATACCAGGATTACCACTCGGCATTGGGGCACCGGGCATAGAACCATTCGGTACACCAGGCATTGGCCCCATCGGTCCTGGTCCTATACCGGGCATACTGGCAGGCATCGAAACATTGCCAAGGTTAGTCGCGCAGTAGGGGCAGAATACCCAGCGCAGTTCAAGCAGCCGCTCACACTTGGGGCAGGAGCGTTTCAACTTCTGACCACAGGAGGGACAGACCTGGAAATCACCTTCAATGCGCGCATGGCAGTTCGAGCAGGTCTGACGCTCGGTCATTTCAGCCAATAGTGACTCTTCCTCTAATTGCCGCTCGTAGATCTCCGCAAGTGTTTGACGTGGGCGTAGAATCATATAGATAAGCAGACCGGCAATAGGAAATAGCAGCGCCAGGACGGTTGCAAGGATTTGAGTTACGAAATCTTGCGTACGTGAACGAATATCGCGCCATGTCCAGACTACAGTGCTGGCCCAGAAAAGAACAAAAAAGGTAACTAAACAACCAACTAACCAGCCTGCATAACTTGTAATTGTTTTCAGGGGATCACTGCCCCCTCCGGTTTGAGCTGGAGTGGTAGGCAGCAAAGTAAGAAAAATGTTGATCACAGGACTAACGCCCCTTTCAAGATAGAGATAAGGTTACTTCATGGAGCATAATTTCTTACGCCCACCTCTTTATTAAGATTACACTGCAATCAATAACGTTCCACAGGGTGACATGATGACAGATATGGGACTATAAGGCGAAAAGAGAAGAGCAGTATTGCTAACTCTTACAATCCTTTATCGCTTATTCCTCATTTGTAGATTATGCAAACATTAGTGTGTAATAGCACCTTCCTGCAAGCTAAACTTGACAACTGGCTCTTCACCCAGAACAGTGGATGGTTGTTTTATAGATTTTTCATAGTATTCTAACAAGTTTGCCACAGAGAGATGTTCAAATGCAACCCTGTGCTGATTACTATTCCCCATTCATTACACCCTTCGACACAATTTCATATTCCGGTAGCACACAATTGAGCATCGTCGGGTCAATCTTGCTATTGCTCATGTCCACAAAACGCTCCTAATAGCTGCGTCTCAATTGGCTGCTCGACCCACTCCTGCACGTTTTCAGATGCGGATTAGATGCTATGCTGGATGTGTAGGAACCTCGCAAAATACCTTCTACACTCGCCTGCTCAACCTAATATGGACCGAAAGCACACACAGGTGATGATCTCATACTGCGTTTTCGAGAGGGCTACGTATATTGACGCGCCGCGTGCCTGGTATTAACGTAACCTTATTTGTAATGAGACAAATGGCGATGCCAATGCGTATCAAGCACCAACACAATCTATAGCTGCAAGCCCATGATACTACCTTTCACAAAAAATACCTCGTCCATTAGAAATTATACATCCATTAGCGCTGTTTGGACGAGTCTTATAGTTCCTTGGGTTCATACGTTCGTAACTATAGCCAGTAAGGACTACGAGTAGCTGTCAGATTTCTTCTGCGGCTTCTCTTTTTTGTTCCAGTACCTTTCGAGTAACAGCCCTCCTACTAGATAAACTGTAGAGAATGCAAGGACAGCGCCATATGCCCAGGCAGTTGTCTTACCTTGAGGCAGTTTTTCCCCCATAATCTCTTCCTTTCTTAAGCCAAGAATGCTTTTCTCACCTAAATAGAATACGTAGAAATCAGCGAGAAGGTACTTTTCTTATTAAGTTCTTATCTAGTTGGAGAAAACAGGACTTTTTTCTCAGGCTCGATGGACGTTTTAGATGATATGATTTGTTATAGCTATTTTATTTCTATGCACCGATAGTAATTCGCATTCCGTTCTAAAAACAGGAAGGTATGGAGAGCTTGCAGGCGAGACAGGTTATTTTTCTGCTGAGTTGCTTCCTGTGTTATAATTGGAACATAAGTTCGTAAGTCCAAAGGAGGTCGGCTACATGGCAAGCGGTAGTTATATCCGCAAGGCAACCACACAGTTGCCCACTGAAGTTCAGTCACGCATTCCTGCGCGCGCCACAAGAAAGCTTCAGGAACAGACAGGAGGGGAACAGAATAGCACAACAGATTTTTCTGTACAGGAGTTCCGTTCAGTCCCCAAACTACCACGTATTTTGCCGACTGAAGAATTCACCTTTTCTACCGTTTCTGGCCGTGTTGTTGAGCAGTTCCGCCCTTCCCCACTCACACGCCATCGTTCCTGGTTAACTCCCTGGGTTGCTTGCACGTGTCTAGCAATTCTTTTTATTATCGTCTTGCTCTCCGCTGCTATGTGGCAGCGCCCAAGTGTGAGTTCAATGACACTTCCAGGTGGCCAGGCGTATGACGTACAGGTTGGAGGACAGGATGCAAAAAGCTGGCAGAAAGATCAGCCTCAGCCAGCTCCTAAACCAGTCCCAGCTCCATCAGGATCCTATTCCGTGCTTGGCCAACCGACGCTTTCCGTGGACTTCATGAATCAGGTTTTGCAAACGTATCATTCTCCTGCTGCCGGCAAAGCACAGACTCTCTTTGATCTGGGCACGAAATATGGTATAGACCCCGCCTTTGCGCTAGCCTTCTTTATGCATGAAAGCTCATTTGGTACACAGGGCGAGGCAACCGAAAGCCTCTCACTTGGCAATCTACGCTGCATTCCTAATTTTCGCTGTCTACACAACTTTGCTCAGTTTGATACATGGGAAGATGGCTTTAAAGCATGGTTTGAGCTGATCCGCAACCTGTATGTGGCAAAATGGAACTTAACTACCGTTGATAAGATTATTCCAGTATACGCACCTGCAGCGGATAATAATGACGAAGCAGCGTATATTAACGCGCTCAAGCATGCTCTCGATACCTGGCGTGCTGGAGAAGTTATAGTACGGTAAGCTTCTTTTATGGTGTGATCAGGCCTTGCTCGATAGCTTTGCTAAGTGCTTCGGTACGACCAGAGACGTTGAGTTTCTGATAGATGTTTGCTAGATGGAAGTTCACAGTACGCTCGCTTACATACAGACGTGCTGCAATCTCCTTGTTTCGTAAGCCGCGCGAGAGCAAATGCAATACCTCTTGCTCGCGTGCTGTAAGTGTGTCATAGCGCGTTCCGTTCCGTCGCTGTTGACCGTAACGCGAAATTAACCTGCCAGCGATCTGTGGTTGAATCAGCATGTCCCCACGCGCCACGACGCGTATCGACCGTGCCAGTTCGTCAGGATCAATATCCTTCAACACGTAACCGTCCGCGCCCGCACGCAAAGTCTCATAGAGATACTCCTCACGATCCTGGGTTGCGAGGAGCAGAACACGCGTATCCAGATTGAGCTGTTTGATCTGACGCAGCGCCTCTAGACTCTGTCCCTCTGGTAGTTGTGTATCCATCAACACAACCTGCGGCCCTAGTTCTAGCGTCTCGCTTACCGCCTGTACACCATCCGCCGCTTCACCGATAACGTGTAAATCCGCGTACGTCTCCAGGAGACGATGCAGACCAGCGCGTGTGACTGCCTGGTTATCCACAATCAAAAGACGAATACTATCAGACGCAGGAACAGATAGACTAGATGTATTGCCTCTATTCGCTACAGGTTGGAGTGATTGCGATGAGGTCGGCAAGTGCAAGGAGCTATCGTTTTGTCCGTTCTGCTGTGCAGATTGGAGAACGTAGGGGATGCGCGCGTCCAGTCGTGTACCACGTTCTCCTAAGGCACGAATTTCCAGTGAACCCCCTTGACACTCGAAGCGATCACGAATATCAGTAAAAATGGGTACTCGTACATCCACGACCTGCTCATGCAATACGTCATCATTAAGTGGTGCAGGAAAGAAAAGATTATCACTACTTCGATCTTCCCCCTGTCCTTTTAGCCCTGCTAAAAATTGCGTATTGAGCAGACTGATACCATCATCCTCTATACTCATATGCACGTCCTCCTCTCTATAGGTAAGAGTCAGACGTAAACGACGGGTCTCTTTATGTTGCTCAACATCATAAAGCGCTTCACGTGCCAACAGAAAGAACAGGTGCTCTCCACGCGGAGAGAGTATATGTTCTTTTGCTCTTCCCTGTTCATCCACGCCAGAAAATGAAACACGGCTGGAGATGCCGAGCCGCTCTGCCACCTCCTCTGCGACACGTGAGAGTGCCTCGGCGAGTGTTAGCCCTTCTAGCTCGCTTGGAACTTCGGCCTCAACGCTGTTGCGCACAAGAGCAATCGCTTCGCGTGCCAATTGCTCTAGCTCTTGCAAACCCCGTCGTAGCACAGGCATTTGGGAGGTATCTGGATGCTCAACCAGAACATTGTGACGCTGTAGAGAGTTCAACTCAATCAAGAACGTGCTGAGAAGTTGTAACAACTGTTCATGTACATGCCCATCCATATCTTTCTCCCATATCTATGTTCTATCCATCTGCTTTAGCAGCAAAGAATAGTCTCTTTCATCTTTTTTCCTATGATCATTCACCACAAAAGGGCCTTTTACTTATATTTAGATATAGCGTAAGAGAAAGTGCAAGGGTTGCTCATAGACAAACCATCTTCTATAATATCTTTGTCCCTTCATAGAGGAGAATGGCATATGCAGATCAGCGAGCCCGCCGAATACGGTATTTTAGGCCTGCTTCAATGGCGTCCAATGCATGGATATGAGATGTTTCAGCAATTTGAACGGGGTGCTCTCGGTCAAATTGTTCATCTTGAAATGAGTCAGCTCTACGCGTTCCTCAAGAAGCTGAACCACCTGGCATATATAGAATCTCGCATGGAAACGCAGGATACACGCCCACCCCGTAAAATTTTCCATCTTACAGACGCTGGCCGTAGCGTGTTCTCTCATTGGTTGCTACAGCCAGTGGAGAAGCCGCGTGACATTCGTATTCTATTCCTGCTCAAACTGTACTTTATACGTCGCATTCTACCAGAGCGTTTCTCTACCCTCGTTACACAGCAAATCGAGAGTTGCCAACAATTCCTGACCCAGCTAGAAAATCGCCAAAGAGAGACAATCATTCTGACTACCCAGGCTCTCGCTATAGATGACGCGGCATTTATGAATCAGATAGTGTTAACTAGCCGCATCTACCAGACACGCTCTCTCGTGCAGTGGTTACAGACGTTACGTTCCAACGCTTCTACATAGAGCTACTCCTTTCAATAGGAGTAACAAAGCTGGAATTATTCTTCTATATCTCCGTGTTGTTAGAAGTGGAAAGCAAGAGTTTGAAGTGAGGATTGTATTTTTTATCGCAGCTACTGCATGAAACTGACTGTGAGTATCTGCGTGTGCGAGGATACGTCTTCCCACACTGAGGGCATTCGTAGACGTAGCGAATGGGACGACGCTCTCTCCGTATACGCTCACGTGCGGCACTCTCCTCGTGCAACAGCGCACGTAGCTCTTCCAGGCTATAGCCGGTTATTGCGGCTTCATCAGCAGCAATTGAGTCGTAGCCATGGTGATGGTGACGACGTGGTGTCCCATGCACACGATCCGCCAGGTGGATCAACTCATGTGCCACAGTTACCTGGATCGACTTGGGTTGCATGTCTGGCTCAATGAAAATGAGATGACGATGAACTGCCTGTTCAGTAGCAGGTGATGCCTTACGTGAGTGTGAATGTATTTCCTTTAGCGATGCAGAGATATAGCAATAGCAACCAAGTGCCAGCGTATTGAGTCTTTTTCCTGACCAGTGCATAAATTCCTGACGGTCCTGTGTTATAGCTAGTAAGGGAAGTTCGGACAAAGGGAGCTGGAGTCTCTCCCAGTAGTACTGTAGCCAATGCTGTAATATCTTTACATCTCCATGTATAATTGGTTCACTCTGTATAGGCAGTAGAAGTGGTGCAGTTGTCTTTGCTGAACGCTTAATCTTTCTCGCGGTCGCCATAACCGCCTTTCTATTGAGTCTTTTTTTCGTAGTATACCCGCAATGCACTCTTTATCATATTGCTCTAATAGTATATCAAGTAGAAGGGGAAGTCGCAAGAGGAAGAGATTGTGTGTGACATTTTTAAGTGATGTCATTTGACACAGCTTGACACCTGTCCGTGACAAGCGTTAAGATGGGAGTTAAGATTTTTACACAAACCTCCCGTACCCGCAAGGAGGGGTTCATATGTCACTTCAAATCTGTTTGAAAACAGAAAAATCGCTGCAGCAGTTAGCCACGGAGATATGCAACATTCTATCGCTGCCTTCATTCAAACTTGATTCTTTTGATAACGAGCCATACTGTCAGTTTGATATGCTAGGTATGCTCGTATTGCTTCGCTACACTGATGAAGATGAACGTGATCCAGAAGTCAAGAATTACTCATATGCTTTCGATCTACAAATGTCTTTCCTTGATGCTACTCTCGATACAGATATGGTGGAGTATACACTTCAACCGTATTATGCTCAGCTCCTTGCATTTCGCCTTGGCATAGAAACAGCTTGCTATGAGAAAAAAAAGGTCGGACCACATTGGCAGATTCGTTATTGTTACTATTGTCGCAACCCTAAGTGGAATGAAACAATTTTATTTGGTGAACCTGGTTGGGAACCCGCACTTATTGTATCCACTCCTCATGCATGGCGCATTGTACACCCTGATCTCTAAATGCTGATTTCCAACTGTAAAATGCGCTTCCCACCCTATTCTGGAGACAGCGCGCCCCTTTGCGACCTCGTTTACCTTGCATGATGCTGAAGACACTGAAAACACTGCAAATACTGAATACGAATATACAGACAACCTCTACTTGACTTTCGCTTACAATAGTTTTATAACAGCAGTGATAGCTTGGGTAGTCGAAGAGGCTGAATATGAAGAAGTACAATAGTATGTTGAAATCCGCACGACTGAAAAATAGCTGGACACCTGAATTTGTAAGTAAGCAAGTAGGGGTAAGCAAAAACACATATAGTCGTTGGGAAGCCGGATTACAAAATCCAAACGCAGCATCACTTACAGCGCTTTGCAGGGTTTTTCAGATGTCGGCTGAAGAACTAGGGTTTATGCAATCGGCTATTGTGCCACCACAGATGCCTATTCATGAGCACATCTTACATGAAGAGACAGAAAAGGGTTCTAGCAGTTATACCAACATCCTTCTTGAAGACAATGATCTTATTCCTGCGGAAGTACTTACATATTTAACCGATGGACTCGCAGCATGCTGGCGACTTTACATGACAGGCGGGCAATCCGAATTATCTCAGCTCGTACCGCAGTATCTTGTTCGCTTAATGCCTCTCGCGCTATCTCCAGGACCAGATCAAAAAACTGCTGCAAGCTTAACTTCTCAAGCTTATCAATTGCTCGCCCTTCTGGAACTACAACGCTGTGATTTTGCGGCTGCCCAGGCAAATGCAACACAGGCAGTCGTGTTCAGCCAACTCTCCACGGATTGGAACGTCTATATAGCAGCTCAACTGCGCATGGCAACCATTTTCTCCGTACGCAAACGGAGTGGCTCTGCTCTCAGCGCTTATAACGATGCATTGAGCCGTGTTGCCGCTGGTAATAATGCAATTTCTCCTGTCTTACATAGCTGGATCTTCGCGGGTCTGGCTGAAATTCAGGCAATAATGGGTCGTGAGAACGAAGCCCTTCAGCTCTTGAAACTGGCATTTACCGTCTTTCCCAAAACGCCTGAAACCGATAGTTGTTTCCCCTATACGCTCTGTGATCGTTCACTGCTCTATCTCTACGAAGGGCTTATCTTTTTGCACCTGGGAAAACCTCGCTTCGCCTGGGACGCATTTGCTCAAGTTGACGAGTTGAAACCAGCACCAGCCGAGCGAGTGCGGGTCGAGTTTCTGAAGCATCGCACCTATACATCCTTGATCCTTGGCAACATGATCCAATCCTGCATCTACCTGGAGGCCACCGTCCGCGCAGCACAAGAGATACAGAGCGAACTTGCCTTTAGCGAAGTCTATACGCTCTATGAGCACATGCTCGCTCTATGGGGGCAGGAAGCACGCGTGCGCGCATTAGCAAAGCTATTTCAGCAGTAGAAGGAAAGATTCATTCCGCACATCCCGCGTTCCTCATTGTTGAGGTCGCATCTGCTGAAGCAAGGCTGTGTGCGCTTGCAGAGGAAGCTGGTAATTTCCCTGTTTTTTCAATATCAGAGTCCTTATAAGACTGATCACATTATAAAGAAAGTAACAAGCTGTAACAAATATCAGAAGAATATAACCCATTATATAGAGTGCGTACGAAGCATCACCATAACTCATACTCATAGCGTAGCTATATATCATCAGTAGCATAACGCCTATTAACATTTTTCGTGTACAATCCCAGATAATTGTACGTGCAAAGTGTAACGGCAAAAATAGTGTTGCACTCCAACGAGTCTCTAGATTGAGTTCAGAGGCGCTAAAGCCAACAATTGCACAGAGAGCTATCCCTAGACTGTAAAAAAGCAAGAGATTCGGCAGGAGCAGGATAGCAAAAATAATGCTTACCAACAGTTGCAAAAGGTGAGGATTTCTCGCTGCTGCATGCGCTCTCTGCACAACACGCTCCACTCTCTGCCACACCAGTTCATTCTCTTCAAAAGATTTGAGCCTTGCTTTAACCTCCTCCATACTTACAGGCCGCTTGCTCGCGTCTGCTTCCATTAAAGAATCCAACAAAGCCTGCAGTTTCTGTGGGATATATTTCGCGTAGCGTTGGCTATTCGCATCCTCAGCAAGTTCTAGAGGTTCTTTGCCAGTCAGCAGCGTTTGTAGTGTTGCGCCCAGCCCATAGAGGTCGGTCTGCGGAGTTGTCTGCGCTGTACCATATTGTTCAGGAGCGGCATAGCCAGGCGAACCAAGCGGTCCAGTATCACGAGCTTTACCAGCATGATAACGACGCGCAATACCAAAATCGATCAAGTACAACTTGCCCGATCGGTTGATCATGATATTACCTGGCTTAACATCACGAAAGATAACATGAGGGTATTGTGTATGCAAATAGTGGAGAACCTCGCAGAGCGCTATGCCGATGCTCACTACCCTCTGTACTGACAACCGCCCTTTACGAACAGTAGCCAGTTCCTCATCTAGCGTCTTCCCATCAATAAACTCCATCACAACATACCAGTGTTCAGCATCAGTAAAATGATCATATATATGTGGAAGTGAAGGGTGCTTTAATTTACTCAATAGCGAAACTTCGCGATTATATGAATCGGTAGCCTCTATCCTCTGCTGCGCACTCAAAGAGGCAAGATTGATCTGCTTGATCGCTACAATTCGGTTTCGTTGATAGCGATCCCTGGCCTTGTATACGACACCAAACCCGCCACGCCCGACCTCTTCCAGAATTACGTAACGCTGCGTAAGCCGAGATGGAGAGCTAGAGAGGGCTACGTTTTGCGGCTGCACACGTAGAGGTTGCAAACCTGCCGCATAAGATTTGGCAGGTAGAGAGAAATCAGCAGGAGCGTTTTCTAAAGATGTGTCAACTGGTTGTTGACAGGCATAACAATACGTAGCTTGCGCGGAAAGCGCAGCACCACATTCTTCACAAAATCGCACATCCGAAAAACTCATTGTCGCCAACTTCTCGCTTTAGAGAATACACTACTATTTCAAAATACTCCTCTTTGCATCTCTGTGTTATTATACATGTCTCACTGATTACATAACAACCCTCTTTATCTACTATCTTCTAATATCCTTAGAATGGTTCACACATACTTATAAATAACCGCATTCCCATCCTTTGTACACAACAAAAGATTTAGTCAGACCCAATACCTTCTCTTTATAGATACTACAACCAGGAAAAAGTTGACGTAGTTCTTTTTCAGACAGTAGTCGTATGTCCCGTAGATAGGCAATGGCTTCCTGCCTGTTAGCAAGTTTCCAGCCCCAGGGAGTACGGATATGAGCAAGGATGAAAACTTGCAGAAAAAATGGCAGAAATTGGAAGAATGGGAGCAGTACATGCGGCTCAATTGGGAAATAGCGATTAGGCGTTTGCAAGTAGTAACGCTTTCCCACACGTTGCACCTCGTCTGCCATCTGCCGTTGTTGCTGCAATACCCCCACATGTTCAATTACTGAGTTGGAAAAGACAACATCAAACTGCCTATCTGTAAACTCACACATACAGCGTGCATCACCAGCAACGCTGATAAGGTGGGGATATGTTACATCAACCTGTGCAAGATTATAGATGATGATGCGGGTATCAGCATGCTGGTAATTCATTGTTTGCCAGAACTCTTGCGTTCCTCCTACATCGAGAATTACAAGCGGTGTTTTAAGCGAAGCAAGCAAGCGTTTGAAAAACTGAAAACGTCTCCTGCGTATGCTCCTCTGAAGCAAACGCCAGAAATTATACTCTCTCCGCATCGCTCTTCTCTTTCCCATACATATATTGCTTACAGAGCACTACAAAAACACCAAACTCAAATGCACACTTTCCTAGCAGAATAAAAGGAACATAGAGTAGTATGCTTGGCCTCTCGCGTATGTTCAAGCGTACGATCCGCAATGTGGCACCTGCTGCAAGGCAAGGAATGAGCAGAAAAAAGAGCGGCGGATAGCGTATAAATAGTAGAAGCTGATGCCGCATGGTGCTTTGCGGATAGCGTTGCTTTACTGTCAAACCACTTGCACAGCCGTGCAAATAGTTGTAACGAAGAAACTCACCCATTGTTGTGCGACGATGATCATGCTGCACAACAATTTCTGGCTGGTAGTATGTCTGATAACCTTGCTGTTGTACACGATAGCACAGGTCTATATCCTCACTCGACAACAGCGTTTCATCAAACCCTCCTAGCTGGCGAAACAATGCTGCCGGAATGGACATACTAGCAGATGCTACAACACCTTTTCTACTACGGCTGGACTGATACTCTCCGAAATTAGTATAATCCACACAACGCGCGAACAATTTATTTGTTGCCCCTACAATACGTGCACCAACCAGACCGATCCTCCCATCTTGTCGGTGAGCCTGCATATGACGTGTGATCCAATCATCCTGAACGAGAATATCATCATCTATAAAAAGCAACAGATCACCCTCTGCCTGCGCCGCACCCAGGTTTCGCGCCCTTCCTGGCCCACAAAACTGTGGTACTTGTATCACTTGTACCCATTGCTGAGATGCAAACTGCTCCACCTGTGTACCGACCACAAGCACTTCGTATCTTCCCCCATATATTTGTTTTTGCAATGTCTGAAGGGTTTTATAAGCCTGAGCTAATCTTGTGACTGGCATAATTACACTGACATGTGGTAAAACATCTTCTCTCAAAGGAAGCACATGTTTTTCGTTACGTAAAGACGTTTCTGATACAACTGACTGATAAATTTCCTTTATTTGCTCACCGGGAGTTCTGTCAGAAAGGACTTGAACACGAACTGCATCACTTGAGCAACAGATGCTACACGCAAAACAGGTGCTCTCTTCTTTACTAAGAATAGTCGAAGCTCTTCGAGCGCTTTCACAGAGCATTACTTGCAAGTAAGAGTATAGAATTGTGTTCTCTTGCGAAAAATCTTTAGGAGACGCTTCATACAAGCTCAGCACAAGTGGACCTGACCAACCAATAGGAGCAATCCCTCCTAACACATGAAGAACATGAGGACGAATATGGTGTAGCGCCCCTGGCAGTAGAATTTGATGCTGAATAAGGACACCCTGTCGAGCTTGTAGCTTCACTGGATATATTTGAATGTCTCGCCGTTGTGACAATACAGAATATTGCTCAGGATGCCCGGTCACGATCACGTATTCGTCTTGACCATCAAGCTGCATCAACTTTTCAAGTAATGCACATAGAGAAAGGAAAGCTGCTTCTGTTCTCTGCTCCACCAACAACATATCGAATACAACACGCATAAATCCTCCTACATTTTTGATACAAGAACAGCAGTTTCATTTGTTTGCGAGTATACGGTTTGCTCTCTACCTCCTTCATGCATGTTTTTCTGCTTTTTTATATTCTTTGGAAAAGCAACTTTTTTCATACTTCTAGAAGTTAGTAGTTGACAGGCGTTGTATATCTCCTGCACCGTAAGCACCTGTGTCATCAGATAGGCATTAATCGTTAGAAGCGCACTTAGAGGGAGAGTCCAGAAGAATGGAAGAGTTTGTGCTAAAAAAAGAAATACTATTGCAGGTCCATTACAGAATGCGATGAGCAATAGTTTACTTACAACTTTTACAATAGGTATATGCCGTCTTATCAATAGTAAAGATAGGCTCAGACCACATCCCTCACTAATGACAGAAGCAATCGCCACACCTAAAACGTGCCAGTGAGGAACAAGTAGCACATTTGCAAGCAGATTGCAACATATCTGCACTGCAGTAATTAGCGGCAGCCTTCGTTCCAGATGAATTGCTAAGTATGCGCGTTCAGTCACCTGCTGCAAAAAGGTCAGAACCATTGCCCATATAAGCCACTGTACAGCATTTGCAGCCTCTATAAAGCTCGCACCGCCTAACAGAGTAACTAATAGTCGTGCTTGTGCACATACAAAAACTGCCAGGGGAATGATACAGAGTGCGAGTATAGACAGTGCATACTGATAGGTTCGCACAAACCCGGACTGTCCATCCTGATAGGTTGCACACAGCAATGGATAAAGACCATTTGTATAAGCAAACAGAATTGAGCTTAACGGATCGACAAGACGAGAAGCTAACGCATATACACCAACGCTGATAGGCCCATCAACTAGCAAGAGAACACTTATATCTATTTGCCCTGCAAGCAGCAACAGCACTTTTTGACCCAGCAG
This sequence comes from Ktedonobacteraceae bacterium, assembly GCA_034431765.1. Lineage (GTDB taxonomy): Bacteria > Chloroflexota > Ktedonobacteria > Ktedonobacterales > Ktedonobacteraceae > DASYAN01. Next base: position 14,167 of record DAOUDD010000070.1, read on the forward strand.
TGATAAACTATCTCGCAGGTGCTCTTGCAAACCTGTAAAACGAAACCGCAGACGTATAGTAAAACGGCTACTTGCTAACCAGACCTGGAGAAGAAAGAGTGGTATATCTGAAAAAACAAGCACAAGGTAGGCATAGAACAAAGACAAGCGAAGCCAAACAATGCAGACAACAAGCAACCCTGTTAGAAGCCGATTAAACATCTCTAGAAGCGCTAACACACCTATCCGCTGCTCTGCGCGAAAACCGTGCGAGAATATAAGGCGTACACCATTAAATGAGAAGCTAAAGAAGAGCGAAATACTACCTACAAGAAACAACATACGCTGCTCGTTTGCTATAGGGAGCAAGAAAGTTGTGGCAATTGCCACCACAATACTTACAATATTCATCAACAAACGCGCCGTAAGGGCATTGCTTAGAATAGTGCTCCAGTTTTCTAGAGGTTCACAACTGAGCTGACGCAGAATTATATCGTCCATGCTTGTGCCGCCTAGCAGAGCAAAGAATGTTAGAAAGGGGAAGGTTAGACTATACTCGCCATACTGAATGGGACCAAGGTAACGCGTCAGAAGTGCGGTTGTGAAAAAGGTAAATGGCAGTACTACAGCCCAGGACAGAAGTTGAGTTAGAATAGAGCGACCAGTTTTCGGAAGATTTGCATGATTCTCTCGATTTCCTGCCTTCTCCAAACTCCTCTTTTCGTCAATAATTGCTATATGTGCCCGCGTTGTTTTGGCAGTTGTAGCAGGTATTAAAGTACATGTTGCTAATCTTGATCTTTGTCTTACTCTAAGGTCTCTTGTCTTCTCTTCTAGTTGTATGTGATGCAGGCGCTTTTGCCACCTTCCCACCATCCCAAGTGCTGCACCGGTCAGTAAAAAGAAAACGACTGCACCCTCCAACTGATCAAGTGGCGCATCTAAAAAGCCGACAATCCCGTTTGCTAGCACTACCAAAAGAGCAGCTAAAAAAACTCCTCGTGCCTTATTGGGAACAACACGATATGCTCGTACACAGGTGAGTAGGATCGCGAGCAGCAGAAGTACGCCCGTAACAGCCCAGAATATTCCACTCTCCACCGCCCATTCCAGGTATTGCTGATGCGGATGAATACCTTGCGTTCCCAGCTCTGCCGCTTTTCCAACAATAAGCTGTGAATAGTAAGAGGGAAATTGCTGCAAACCAATCCCTATCCAGGGGTGCGCCAAAATCAGCTTGAGAGTCTCTTGCCAGAGGAGTAGACGATTGCTTGTAGACGTTATGTCGTGATTGAAGTAGGCTACAATCGTTGAGAAGAAGAGCACTCCTGTAATACACATCGTTAACAGACAAAGCCATAGCGACTTCCAGCGCTTTGTGATGCAGCATGCGGCTAACAAAACGACCAGGGCCGCCAGTAAAACACTACGCGTTCCTGTACCAACTATCTCAATTGCTGTAACAAGTGTTAGAAATGACCCAATCACTCGGTGAGAGCGTCGTGCTCCCAATAACCAGCATGATAGAGCGATTATGAAGAGATTGAGCAGGTACATACCAAAATTAACAGGCCAGGCAAACGGCCCCCATAACCTTCCCTGAGCAAGAACGGCAGATGCTGCTCCTGGATTTTCTAGAAAATGTAATCCTAGTGCTTGCCCCAACCCTATCAAACAGGGTGGCAAGTTTACCAATAATATAGCGACAAGAAATGCTGAAGCGCGGTCAATATCAGGTGTAAGCAATGTGCCACAAAAGAAAGCTGCTCCCATTATGAGAAGCTCTAGTAGCCTTTTGTCAGCTCCGTATACATGCTTACTTGTCGAAAATTGTGGCACGTGGAGAAAAGAGATACAGGCTATGACAAGAAAGAGTACAGCGAGCAGATGTGGTATGCGTATATGCAATGATGGGCGACGCAGCAGAATGACGATCAAAGCTAATACTATAGCAGGCTCAATAATATGCATATTGTGTTCTGCCAACGGCAATATTAGAGAAGGGAATCCTGCACAGGCAAAAAGTAGCAACAAGGCGAGATATGGCCGCCGCACTATACCTATTCCAACCATCGCGAGCAGACACAGCCCCGGTACAATCCATGAGGGCAGTAGAGCTATTGCTGCAGAGAGAAAGAGCAATACACCTCCCCCTATAGCCCGGTATCGGTACGAGACCACCACATCTCTCCATTTACCCCTCTCGAACCAACACTCCTTGCTTCCCCAAAGCAATCTTGTCGATACACAGATTCTTCGTTTTCCTGACCTCAAACACCACATATTCTTCTCCTCACACAAACCCTACTACCACTACCTTTTATTTAGATAGTTTCGTTTCTGAAGTACATAGTGCTTCTCTGAAAACCTGAGTGCAGAGCACGAGCTAGGCGGCCCTCCTTGCACAAATCTGAGCAACGTTCTTCCTAGAGCGAGCGTCCGTTTGTGCCTAACAAGAGCAGCAACGTCCGTTTTCGCATAAAATCATAGCGATAAAACTATGCAGTTCGACTATTGTTATTTTTTCGTGATCTATCTGTACCCATACGCAAAAGTGGTCCAAATTGCAGTTTGGGTAGGTCAGTGTTCGTCTTCTGATCGGCGGCTCCATGATCCGCTGTTTTCTGCTCTCGTGGGACAGTAAGTGGAGTTGGATTTGTTTGCCCCTTTAGCAGTGGAACTGGTAGGATCTGTGGTGTATCCGGTAGCCCTTGATTCAAAACTGGAGTCTCTGGCACGCGTTTTTTTATTGAAAAAAGTGGAAGTGTGAGATCTTTCTTTTGAGCATTCATTTGTGACTGCGACACCTGTGGAGATGCAACTGTATCTCTTTCTAGAAATGATGAGGATACAACTTGCTCTTTTTCTCGTGTAACCGAAGGGGTAGCAATCGTGGCCATCTCTTGGACCACTTGTTTCTGCTCTGGATCACTTTTAATGTCGGAATCCAGGTAGAAGTAGCTATGATGAAAGGGCTGTTGTCGATTGATAACAACACCCAGAATAGGGGACTGTAGACGTTGCAATGTTTGACTGGTAGTTTGGAGAGTCTCTTTGTGCTCTTTTCCTGCCTGCACAACCAGTACGGTTGCTGAGGTGACACTTGTCAGTAGTGTAGTCAAACTGCTCTCCTCAAGAACTGGAGCATCAAAGATCATCACATCTATAAGACGCGTGTTTTCAGAAGAGTCAAGAACAAATGTGCGTAGTTTCTGCAGTTCTTGGATAGTTTGTGCGGGTGTAGCTGAGCCATCTTTTGTTCCTGCCGGCAAGAGCCAGAGATTGGGGATGTGTGTCTTCCATTGGCGCAGCCAGCCTGCTAAAGCAATATCCGGCTTCTGTTGAGCAAAAGGCATAGAACGCAGGCTCTCAACTATAGTACGAGTGTTGGGGCGTACAAAGACATCATGTAATCGTGGTTGCTGTATATTTGCATCAATAAGCAGAACACGCTTCCCGGTTTGTGCAAGTGACAGTGCCAGATATGTTGCTGTTGTTGTTACTCCTACATGAGGATGTAAACCTGTTACTAGAATTGCATGTTCTCCCTGAAAGAGTTCGAGAAAGCTACTCCCAAGACACATATATGCCTCTCTTGCTTTATTGGAACCCGTTTTTGTAAGATCAAGCAGCTCACTTCCTTCTGTAATATGTCTAGCAGGGATAGAGCCTAGTAGCCCCAATCTTGTGAATTGTACCAGATCTCTTCCTGTCTTAATCGTAGTATCCAACCAATCATGCACAAGCACAAACACAAGTACCAACACGAGACTCATAGCGAACGCAAGCAATGTATTAAGAGCGATTAATGGACTTGCAGGGTCGGTGGGAGGATTTGCCGTCTGAACGATACTAAACATCGTCGATACTTCTGCTTTTTGCGTCTGAAGTTGATTATAGGTATTTAATAACGAGGTGTAAGTTGCTTGATAGGCATCAAGCTGGCTCTTCTGTTGGGCAAGATTCTCGTTGGATGCCTGAGTGTTCTGTCCCGGTACTGTCTTTGTTCCAAATGTATCAAGGGCAAGACGAGTTGTAGCTAAATTAGCAGCGAGCTGGTCTATCGAAGCTTGCAAACGTGTTGCCTCTTTGGTCTCTTGAACCTGGATAAAAACCGCTGCAACAGTGTTCGCAAGATGCGCTGCATCTTCTGCTGTATTTGCCTGAGCACGTATCTGGATAAGTTGTGAATTATCGACAGGTGAGGCAGTTACGGCCTTTTCCAATTGAGTTTGCGTCATGCCTGACAGTTGTTGTGCAACCTCCCGGAACACCTCAGGACTTGTCACAAGCACAGCATAACTGGTGGCCGCAGCTTGAGCACTAAAAACATCATTTCCTGTCGGCTGAGTCGTTGCACTATGCACTTTAACCAGGGCATTCGCCTGGTAGACCTGGGGAAGACAGAGACTAATCAGACAGGTTAGCGCGCTACAAAGCAGTACAGTGATAAGAATAATTCTCCAGTTCTGACGAATAACGAGAGCATAATGATGGATTGTATCCTGTGTACGCATACAAAAACCTCCACCCTACTAACTAACTGCTTCTCAAAAACCTGAATGCAGAGCACAAGCTGCGAGACCCTCCTTGCACGAACCTGAGCAAGGTCGCTCTGGGAAGAGCGCCCGTTTGTGTCTCACAACAGGAGCCGCGTTGGTTTTCGCTTAAGATCTAATAAGCACCTGAACCTGAAAGAAGTGCTGGAAACGTTCTGTGCAGAATGTGGATATCTACCCACAGCGAATGTTCCAGCGCATAAAGGCAATCGAGCACACAACGTTGCTCATAGCCTGTTTCTGAACGTCCATTAATTTGCCACAGCCCTGTTAAACCAGGCTTAACTGATTGACGAATGCTGATCAGACGACCAAACGCCACTAGTTCTGATTGTTGAAGGGGACGAGGGCCGACAACACTCATCTCGCCGCGCAGGACATTGAGCATTTGTGGCAGTTCATCAATGCTCCAACGACGCAAGAAACGTCCTATGGATGTGACACGTGGATCATGTCGTAACTTGCCTTGCTGTTGCCATGCGGCTAGAAGAGCAGCATCTTGCGCTAACAGAACATCAGCGTCTCTTTTCATGCTACGCAGCTTATATAAGCGAAATGGACGCCCCTGAAAACCAATGCGTTGGTGATGATAGAATATAGAGCCTCCATCCTCACAGAAGATGTACAGCGCAATGAAGGGCAACAAACAACTAAGAACGATTAAACCGATACACGCAATAGTAATGTCAAGGATGCGTTTCAGCACCCGCTCCATGACACGTTTCTGTATCTCTTGTGTGCTGATCAGGGAAAACGGCACATGTCCAACTGGCACTTCCGCACAACAAAATGGGAGACCTGACCGCACGTGCTCCTCATCAGGCTTACGCATAGGGTGCATACGTATGATTCCTCCTCCGCCACGTCTCTACTGCCTGCACATAGACATCTGTAAGCTGCTGTAACGTATGGTGCTCATTATGGTGAGTTGCAACATAACGAACACCTGCATCGGAAAGAGATTGCCAGAGGCGTGGATCATCCAGAAGACGCAATACAGCATGTGCGAAATCTAGAGGATCGTCAGCGATAAGCAAATCCCGCTCCGCAACTGTCTGTAGCCCTTTCGCTACACTACTGCTTGCGACAACAGGAGTTCCGAGTGCCATCGCCTCAAGCACTTTGTTCTGAATACCCACTGCATAAGGAAGAGAACATACAGCAATCCAGGCCTCAGCAATGGCAGGGCGCAAGTCCTCCCTGTATCCTGTCACCATGATTCGTGAATCACATGCGAGACGACGTACTTCTACAGGAGGATCAGATCCTGCTATTAGCAGTGAAACACCTGGACGTTGCCGCCAGATCAAAGGAAGAATACGCTCTACAAGATACAGCACCCCCGCAATATTTGCATGAAAGCTCATTTTACCCGAAAAGACTAGAAGATCTTTTCGCCGTACTCCAGTGTAACGCTGGAAGTACGTCTGGGAAACTCCATGTGGCAGAACCGTTATCTCTGCAGTTCTTGACGGCCCATCTGCTACATTTTGCAAGGCAAAGCGCTCTCGTTCAGCCGTAACAAGAATATGATCAAATCTTTGTATCTGGCTCCGTTCATAAGCTCGTAAGCGACGTGCCTCTAAACGTCCCAGTATACGTAGCAAAACGGTTGCTCCAACTCTGGTACCCTGCTGATAGAGTTCGCTTATGCAATCAACAGCATCCCAAACAGTAGGAAGGGACAATTGTCGTGGCAAAGAACCAAGCGCACGGACACTTTCAATGTGTAGAATATCAAAGCGTTTCTCAGCAAGACGTTGAGCAATCACTGTACGTAAGCGCTGCGATGCAGCGAAGGCTACTTGTAGCGGCTGCTCTGTTCCTAAGGCACACAAAGTACGTAGATAACGACTTAACTTGCCCTCTTGAACAATATCAACCGGAATACTGGCTCTTAACCAGTGGCGAGCATCCTCTACCTCACGGCTCGTACTATAGAGTGAAAGCACTTCCACCGTATGCTGTAAAACCAATGAAGCGATAAAACGGGAGGAGCGAACCCGAATACGCGATATCGGGTAAGGAGTTACGAATAATATATGCACAACACGCCTCCATTCCACTTCGCACTTGACATAATACATAAGTAATACTGCATATATCATTTATTCTACTATCCACAACGGGTACCAAATCAAAATGTAACATTTTTTGTATCAATATTTACAAGATGTATTTTTATTCATAATTCCTGTCCTATTTTCATCATTTTGTCATAAATGGAGGGGCGTTGCAAACAAAAGAAGACATGGAATAGCTATTCCATGTCTTTTATGAAAGAGGATAAAAATGGCAAAATAAATAAATATCTATGCATCAACTCATTAACTAGTACATTGAGCTTACTAATATACAAAATCTTTACTTATTCCACAAGACAAAGTATGCTGAAAAGCATAAACATGTTGTCTCTCTTTTATATGTATGGGGAGGATGTATCTTGCAGCATTTACTACCAAAATTTGAGAATCAGGCGTTATATGCTGATACCTCACATTGGACCTCACTGTCAAAGCGTGTTACACGCTTAATTAACGTGAACTGGATCATTTATCTAGTGCTCGGATGTGGAGCGCTCGTGCTTAATTGCTACCGCTTAGATGTTCCGAGTATGTGGTTTGATGAAGTACTCTCCGTTGCAAGAGCTCGGCAATCACTTCCAGTGCTGGTAAAAATTGTGCAGGCGACACAGCCTAATATGGCGCTATACTACATTTTACTCCATTTCTGGTTACAGACAGTTCAATCCTTCGGTCTCCAACCGACTGAAGTCATCGTGCGTTTGCCTTCAGCAATCTGTGCAATGCTCAGTGCATTGGTACTGTATCGCTTGAGTTCACGCTTTCTTCGTCGTACAGTTGGCTTATGTGCTGCTGGGCTCTATATTGTGAACTCACTTCAATTAACATATGCACAGGAAACGCGGGCCTACAGCCTTCAATTACTGCTCATCTGCCTCTCCTGGTATGCCCTGCTCCGCGCCCTGACAGGTACTAGCAGAAGGTGGAGCTGGTGGCTTTGCTATATTATTTCTGCTAGCCTCTCCGTCTACGTTCATCTTTTCAGTCTCTTTATGCTCCTCGCTCAATTCGTTGCCTATGCATGTCTACTCCTCATTCGGAATTACTGGCAAGAGAGAGCACAACAGCGCTGGATAGAGGCACTTATCAGCATACTTGGCGTTGGTGGAGCGATCCTGCCTATGCTCTGGCTAATGCGTCATGGGGGAAAAACTGGTTGGCTACCGAAGCCACAATTACACGACCTCCTTTCTCTTGGAATCTCCTTTGCAGGAGCGAATAGAGTCTTTTTTCTCTTTTTTCTCCTGCTGCTCTGCACAGTGTGCATAGGAATACCTATTTTCGTTCTTGTAACCCGTTGCTATAAGCAAATTTTAGAGCGTCTTACCTACAAGCAACAGCTATACACGGAACTCAAAATAGGGTCTGATACTCAAGAAGCATTAATGCGTCAGCCTGCTCTCCTTTTAACGTTGACAATCGCACAAATGAGAGCACGATTGCATCAACTCTGCCCACTGCTTCTTGTTTTCTTTTGTTGGGGCTTTTTCCCTCTGATCACCAGTTATGCCGTCTCAATATTCGCAACTCATGTATTTTCGGCTCGTTATCTCGTTGTGATTGTTCCTGCATTTTTGCTCCTTATCGTTGTCGGAATTGAAACACTGCCATGGCAAGGTATCCGTCATTGGACTATGGCGCTTCTCTTCATTATCGCTTGCTTCTCTATTCCATACTACTATCAAAGTGCTCAGGTCGAGGATTGGAAAGAGGTAACGTTCTGGTTGCAAGAGCATGCTCGGAGCAATGATGGTATTGTGTGTTACGATAATGCACAGGGCTGCCAGCTCTCTATTGAATACTACTTGCATACATACCCAACAGGTTTCTCGTTTCCCACAGATTCGCCTGGTAGCTTTCGCTGGGTTGACTATGACTTGACCAATCAGATCAAAGTCGATACTGGTGCTGCGCTCCGTCCTGATGTACTTACAGCATATGCTGCACGACACACACGTTTCTTTTTTGTTACAGGACGCCTTGATACGAACGACAAAACGGTCCGCGTCCAGGCTACCCAGCACTGGCTCGACCATCACTACTTGCTCCAGGATGAGTTAATAACATCTAGTGTAAGTATCCGTTTATATCAAACACGTTAGAAAACTCCTGACAACAATCATTTTGACACGAAACGAAATCGTAACCCGTATTCTACGTAGCAGCCCATGCTTATACTGACTATACTCACCCACAAGGTGCTCGAATAAGGAGGTTAATTATGGCAATGACACAGACTTCGGTCGTAGTCGGAGTATTTTCCGACCATCCTCAAGCCCGTCACGCAATAGATGCACTACAGCGTGCGGGTTTTAGTGATCAGGAAATTGGCTTCTTAACACGTGCGGGAAGCACTGAGACAAGCGAAGATACGAGTGCGAATGCAGCAACAGGTGCTCTAGAAGGTGGTCTCCTTGGTAGTATTCTCGGCGCGGCTGCATCTTTGCTTATTCCTGGAATCGGGCCAGCACTTGCCGGTGGCATCCTTATTGCAACTTTAGGAGGTGCAGCTCTAGGCGCGGCGGCAGGAGGTCTTATAGGTGTCTTTACCAGCCTGGGAGTCTCTGATAATGATGCGCGTTTCTACCAGGACGAACTGACCGCCGGGCGCTCTATTGTGACTGTCAAAGCAAGCACAGGCTTGGATGATGCTGCCACTATTTTGCGTGAAAACGGAGCGTCGGATGTGCGTACTCACGAGGGGGTCATTAACGCTATCCCGCCGCAACGACCTTATGGTGCACCATCTGATACGTATGATCCTACAATTGATGATACTGAAAGCACTGGACGCGCCTGAGCAGATACAAGGAGAACATTCCCTGCTCCCCCACTGGGCGAGAGGCTCGAAGGCTACCTCTCGCCCCTTCTACGAGCACCGACTATAACATCAATGTCGTAAACTGAAGCGCTGTCACTTCATAATGAACAACAGCGGAGTGCGTGGTAACATCGGAAGATATATAAGAGGCAAGTAAAGATCTTGCTCTTCCCTCTTTAAAACTTTCGACTTTTTGTGCTACTCTCTTCCTGAAATTCTTGTCTGCTAGTAGCGTACTCTCTTCATGTTAAACACAAATTATACACGCGTTAAAGGTTTGTGAGATTTTGGCTAAGACCGCTCCTTAAGTACCTGCATGAAGGAGTAGATATAGAAGATTGAGCTACTGAACTCTCTGTATTTTGTTCACTCTATCTTTGACACACGTGTGAACCGTCAACTATACTGAAAGTGACAAAGTCCACGAAAGGATACTAAAGATCGTGTTTGTCGATAGCCACACTCACATCGACACATCTCGCTTTGACAAGGATCGAGATGCTGTGATTCAGGCTGCAATTGCGGGTGGTGTTACGCGTATGATCGATCCGGGTTGTGATCTACCTTCCAGCCAGAGCGCGCTGGCATTAGCTAAAGCATATCCAGGAACTATTTTCGCGGGAGCCGGTGTGCATCCACATGAAGCCACTACATATACAGATGAGGTGGAAGAGCAACTTTGTACTCTCCTACAGGAACCAGAAGTGGTTGCGGTTGGTGAGTTTGGACTCGACTATTTTCGCATGCTCACTCCACGCGATATACAACGCAACGTCTTCTGCGCACACCTGAGACTGGCTCAAAAATATAACCTACCATGTATTATTCATGTGCGAGACTCACATGATGATGTAATGGAGCTTTTGCAGCTATATGGTAGAAATCTACGTGGCGTCTTCCACTGCTTCTCTGGCGATGTGAGACAGGCTCAAGAATGTCTTACCTTTGAGGGATTTATGCTCTCGTTTGCTGGACCTCTAACAAAACAAGGGAATACGTTGCCAGACGTTGCCCGTATGGTACCTCTAGATCGTGTTCTTATTGAGACAGACAGTCCCTATCTGGTGCCGAAGCCGCTCAAAGAGAAGCGCAACGAGCCACTCTTTGTAAAAAAGGTCGCAGAGAAACTGGCAGAGCTACGCGAAATGACCGTGGAAGAGATTGCTCGGATTACCTCCATCAATGCGACGCGCCTTTTCTTGCAAGATGCTCAGCGGAAATTGTAGCATAAAAGGGACGCAAGTCTCTCGATCTTTCTCCATAGCGCTACGAGAGAGATCAAGAAAATACGGCAAAATGTACTTACAGCTCTATCCATGCGCATCAGGAGAATTGCATGAGACTGTTCAACACTCTTACTCAATCCTTGGAAGTCTTTACCCCTATTGATGATACCGTACGCATTTATGTCTGTGGCGTCACGCCTTACGACACAACTCACCTTGGCCACGCTTTTACCTACGTCTCGTTTGATGCCTTGATGCGATATCTGGAGTATAAAGGATATAAAGTAAAATACGTTCAGAACGTGACAGATATTGATGACGATATCCTTCGTAAGTCACGTGAAGTTGGATTAACCTGGGATGAGCTGGGGCGTCGTGAGACTGAGCGCTTTCTGCGTGATATGGATACGCTGAATGTTCGCCGCCCTACCGTTTATGCTCGTGCTACTGGTGAGATTTCTCGCATCGTTGAGATGGCTCAGGCGCTTGTCGAGAAAGGCTTTGCATATGTGAGCGAAGGCTCTGTCTTCTATGATGTGAAGAAAGATGCTGACTTTGGCACTATGGCACGAGCGGTTGGCCTGAATGACTACACTGCGATGCTGACAATTGCGAACGAGCGCGGAAACTTTCCAGAAGATCACCGCAAGAAAGATCCGCTCGATTTTGTTCTCTGGCAAGCACAGACACCTGGTGAACCAGCCTGGGATAGCCCATGGGGTCCCGGTCGCCCAGGTTGGCATATCGAGTGTAGCTCAATGTCTATGCACTATCTTGCTCCTCAGATCGATATTCATGGTGGCGGCGCTGATCTCGCCTTTCCCCATCATACCTGCGAGGTTGCTCAGTCCGAGCATTACAGTTCCAGAGCACCGTTTGTCCGCTACTGGATGCATACCGGCATGGTATATCAGGACGGCGAGAAGATGAGTAAATCGCTTGGCAACCTGACGCTGATCAGCAATCTGCTCAAGGAGTACAGCCCTGATGCGATTCGCATCGTCCTGGTCTCACACCACTACCGCTACCCATGGGAATGCTTTCCAGAAGATTTACAAATTGCAGCTCAAACTGCCGCGCTACTCAAACAGGTTCATGCCCTGGTTGGCGACGAGATACACGGCGAGGATACGATGCTGCGCAATCGCTTTATAGCTGCGATGGATAATGACCTCAATACTCCTGAGGCGGTGCTTCTCCTCCGTCATGCGGCTAAAGATGCACTCGACAAGCAGAACATGAGTCTAGGCACAGAAGTCGTACACCTGGCAAAAGTACTGGGCCTGGTCCTATAAATACTGCTGCTCAATACATTTCACGTAGCGTCCATGTTAGCAACGCAGGGAGCGTGCTTGTCCCGCTCCTCCGTTGAACTGGAGCGAGGCAAGCCGCTCCGTTCGTTCCAGTCTTCCTTGGACATGTGGCCTTACGTGGATTGTATTGGCCCTTGTGCTCCTGTATACTATACGCAGGGGCGCAGCCCCTTCTAAAAAGTGCTATGTATCCGATGAACTGAGCGTAGCTAGACACAGCGTGTCGTTGTTCGTCGGAACAAGAGAATTCTACGTATCCGATGCTAGCCACGACGTAGCATTGTCGCAAAGTACTATTTGTACTCTATCTCCCCCTAATATATCGATAGACGACGTTGATTCTTTTCAGAATAGTATTGCTAAATTTTTATCTATGTCTTGTCTCTGTATTCAATCAACAGGAGTAAGATGAGTATTGAGCCAGCAGCGTTGCTGTGCGCCTGAGCTTCACTCATCTACTATATTGTAACCTGATGGGGAGGAAGTTTATGCTCTTTATACATTCCCCGAAGTGGCAACCGCTTTCACGTGGCATCTCTTGTGGATGCTGTATTCTGCTTCTTCTTGTGTTGACAAGCTGTTCAGTTTTTCATCATAAGCAAGCACACAAACCGAAGCAGGTGGCAAAAGGTCCGGCTCCAACTGCTCAACAGCTTATCGCAGATCTCCAGCAGCATTTTCGCGCCGTCAGTTCCTTTCATGTACTGATGCAAGTGCAGAATGCAGGGCCAGCCAGCCCGCAACAGGTACAAATTCAAAGCGCTAATGGCGATGTTGTAATGCCAGACAAGGTCAAGGCTCAAGCAAGCGTAGTACTCTCAGGCCAATCAGTGCAGGTCAATCTGATCAGCGTGGGATCTTCGCAGATGATTACCGATCCCATTACTGGGCAATGGCGTGTCATCACCGGAGTACTCGATCCACGTACTCTGACCAATCCCAATACAGGTATCGCATCACTGATCAGTAAAGTACAGGATGTCAGCCAGCCCGCAGCAGATGCAGCGAATGGTGAAGCTTGCTGGAATATTCATGGCAACCTTGATGCAAAATATCTTGCCTTCCTGACCAGTGGCGGTGTTCCCGCTGGCACAATGTTGCAGGCAAACGCGTGCGTGGGACAGTCCGACTCACTGCCCTACCACGTCAGTCTCACGGGCCAGGCAGGTCCTGGCGACACAACCCAGACAACACGAACGTTCGATCTCTCCAACTACAATGAGCAGATCAGCATCAGTTTACCAGCCTGAGAATTGCCGGCAAAACTTTCCGCATTTCCAATGCAGTAACGTATTACTCTAGTAGGATCGTCCGTTTTGCTGCTAGTGGAGACACGATGTATACCTTTGAGAATGATGACGAAACATCCTCGCGTTTACACAAACACGAAATACTGAGTGCTGCGCTTTCAACAACACAGCCTGAAAAATCGCGTACTTCTGATGAGGCGGAAGCGGTAATACAGCTTCCGTTTCATGACACACATGTCACTGAAAATCCCTCTGCGCCTACGCAACCTGATGATAAGGTGAACAGCGGTACTATCTCTCGGCAGATCACAGGTTCGTTTAAAGAGCTTACACAACCCTCATCAGATACGAAGGGAAACGCCCGTTTCGCTGTCGCAGCATTGACGGTGGCCTGCATCAGTGTTTTCTTCACTGCACTCGATCAAACGGTTGTGGTAACTGCGCTACCTCAGATGATTGTAGACCTGCACATTTCGTTTACACAGCTTGATCATGCCGCCTGGATTATCAGCGCCTATCTGCTTGGTTTTGTTGTGGCGATGCCGTTGATGGGTCGTGTCTCTGACATCTATGGTCGTCGCCGTATCTTCCTGCTCTGTCTTATCATTTTTGGCATAGGCTCAATCGGCTGTGGAATCGCTCCGTTGCTTGGTACCAGTATCGATATTAGCTTTCTGGGCAACCTCGGCCTCAATGTCTCCTCTCCCAGCCTGGTCTGGCTGATCGCAGCACGACTCTTCCAGGCAATTGGAGGAGGAGCGGTTGTCCCTATTGCAATGGCGATTGCTGGCGATTTCTACGGTCAGGAACGCCGGGGTCTGGCGCTGGGTATTATTGGCGCGGTAACTGAGGCAGGTGGCGCACTTGGACCTCTCTATGGAGCGCTGATCGTTGGACGCCTGGGCTGGCAATATATCTTTTATCTCAATGTCCCTGTCGTCATCGCCCTTGTTGTTGCTGCATGGTTCCTTATCCCTCGCGGCCGACGTAGGCGTGAACGCATCGACTGGTTAGGAGCTGGCTTACTCGCTGGAGCGCTGACATGCTTGAGCCTGGGCTTGGCTCAGCAGGGAACGGCAATGAGCGCTTCCACTGCAACTAAAGGTGCACCACAAAATAATCCGCTGGCTCTGATTCTGGCTGCTCTCTTCCTGCTAGCTTTTATCCTGATTGAACGCAAACTGCGCTGGCCCGTCGTCAATCTCGTCACCTTCAAGCACCTCACATTCAGTGCCTCCGCAATTGTTAGTTTACTGGTTGGAGCGGCTCTGATTATCGCTATGAGCGATATCCCGATCTACGTCGATACAGTGCTTCAACGACCCGTGCTTGATAGCGGCCTTGCGCTTCTACGTATGACTGTGATGATTCCTATTGGAGCGATTTTGGGAGGCTGGCTCTGTAACCGCTTCGCTTGTCGTCTGGTTGGAATTGTGGGTCTGTTGTTCACTGCTGTTGGCTTCTTCCTGATGAGCCGCTGGCCCGTTACGGTTGGCACGACACAGATGACTATCAGTACGATGACGGTCGGTCTGGGCTTTGGCCTGGTGATTTCACCTATCGGCACAACGACCATTAACGCGATCCCGCCCTCGCAGGCTGGCATGGGTTCTGCGGTGGTGACGGCGCTACGCATGGTTGGTATGATGCTTGGTCTCTCACTGCTAACTTCGTGGGCTTTATCCTACTTTCGCCAGTTAGCCGCTGCTTATCCGACGTTACCGGCACAAGCAACGACCGAGCAATTCACGAAGTGGTCAAAGGGCTATGCAGCGCATTTGATACAGTCCGAGCATACTGTCTATACCAACGTCTTCTTTATCTCCATGATCATCTGCCTGCTGGCTATTCCCGCCGCACTCTTTCTCTGGGGAAAGCAAGCTCCCGTTGAGGAGCCAGCCGGTTCGGCAGCTTCACTCTACGAAGATGAAACAATTGCACTCGGAGAAATTCCGGCAGGAACACGCACAGGATGGTGGCAGAACCGAAAACGTAGACGCTGGGTTCTTGCAAGCGTAGGTCTGGCAGTGTTACTTGTTGCAGGATGGCTGGTGAATGACTACTTCTTCGGCAGCGATGATTCGCCCGATGATACAACTACGACAACGGCATCGGCACCGTTGAAGAGCGGCACAAATAATCCAGCAGTTCCTGCATCAGGTCCACGTATGCTGCAATTAGCATTAGATAAAGACGCGCTTACATCGCTTTTCGTCTCGCAACTTAACTTACAACAAGATGTACTCTCAGACCTCAGTCTCACACCTGGCTCTGATGATGGATTAGTGCTCAACCTCAATCTCCATATTACTATGAGTGGAGTGCAACGAGTGCTCCCCGTTGAGGTTGATAGCACGATCGGGTTAGATAATCAGCAAAATATACAATTTACGGTCCAACATCTCAAACGAGACGGGCAAGATGCAGGTGCAGATGGAGCCGCTAACATGCAAACTGCGTTAAATATGATGCTTACAAGCTCAGTCATGCCTACGCTGCGTGAACAGTTACAACATGTCAAGCTTGTCTCCGTACATACGAGTACAGCGATCAGTTGTGGGCAGGGGGTGAATATGTTTGTGTTACAGATCGAGGCTCCAGCTATTCAGGGTATCGCGGCACAACCAACACCTGTACCATTCTGTTTCAAAGGTACCGTTGATCTCAAGAAATTGTTGCCAAAGTAAGCTGTAACACGTTTAAAGAAGTGCCTGAGGATAACCGAAAAGTTCTTACAAGGATAAGCATAACTCTTCTTCCGAGCTCACTCTCGGATACATGTAGATGCACAGGGAAAGGTATGTTCTACTGGATAGCTTTCCTGGACATAGAGGGCTTGTTATGAATCGGAGATTTTATCGTCGGGGTCGCTGGCTCCCCTTGCTCTTAATCCTGGTGATGGGACTGCTCGCTGCTCCCGTTTACGCAGCAACGACGGATATCCATCGTGTAGCTGCGACAACCAATCTGAATACAATCGTCTACTTGCCTACAACTGCACTCCAACCGCTCTTTCAGAGTCGCATTAATCAGCAAATTCCGAGCATGTCAAAGAGTGTTATTGATGGTATCACAGGCAAGTTGCCAAAGGAAAGTCAGGATTGGGCCAATCGACTGGCAAACACGCTGATTCAGCCCTCGGCCTCGATAAACAGGATCACGCCGCAGCAAGAGGGGCTTGCCACATCCTTGAGCGTGAGCCTCTATCCTGGCGATCCTAAGCCCATTAACGCGACCCTACTGATCAAGTTCAGCGTCCAGGATTCCTCGACGGTGCAGGTCAGTGCACAACCGATGCCAGGCAGCCCGGCTCTCGTCAATGGTCCGCTCACAACCTTTAAAATCCCATTTGGACAGCTTCAGAGCATCAACACGACAGCGAATTGTGGAGAAGCCGCTCTAGCACTCAAGCTACAAATGCCTGTCTCCCTGGATGCAGCTCCAACGCCTCAAGCGAACACCGCACAAAAACCAGCAGTCGCAGGAAACACGACTCTCAGGACACTCGCTCTCTCTCACATCCTCCAGATTCAAGAGCAACCACTCTCTCAGCACGCTGCTCAGGATGCGCTAAACGCCTACGTTGAAATTCCCGCTGCATCACTCTCAGCATTAGGGACGGGTATCGGCAAAATGTCTATCAGCAAGACATTGACCGCGCAGAACATTCGCATCGGGACGCAGGTCAACAACTTGCTCTTCACCTCGGACATCTCTCTCTGGCAGACAGGGGTTGCACTTGCCACAGCTCACACGTATATCCAGCCTGCCGCCGAAAACGGTAATCTGGTCATGCACGTAACCAAAACTGACCTTACCGTCCTGGTCTTTACCTTCTCTAGCAACAGCTATAACCAGCAAACCGAGCAACTCCTCAATAGCAAGATTGGCAATGCTCTGTCCGGCAAGTTCAACGTCACCGCCACAGCCTTCGGTGGCGGCACTAGCCTTCCCTGCGCCGCCAATGATAGTCTGCTCCTGACCGGAACGACTACGCTCAATTCATAGTAATCAGATGAAGGTAACGTTGCAACAGTACCTTCATCTTGGGGACAGCTTCTTACTGCTTAGGCAGATCCTTACGTAGGTCGTAGAGCGGCAAGCCTGTTCTGGCAACGATAAGGGAAAGTAAACTCTGTACCTGCCGCTGGTACTCTTCTGGAGGCAGTACTGGTCGGAGAAGGAATAGTGTACGGCTATTTGATACATTCTGCGAATACGAGACTGGCACAGTAAGTGCCTGTTCATCTGCCAG
>DAOUDD010000071.1:0-31012 GCA_034431765.1 Ktedonobacteraceae bacterium
CTGGTTCCGCTTTCGGATTTCGGTAGCCAGGGAGCTTCCATTGAGTACAAGGCATGGGTTTGCACCAATCCTTCGTGCCTGTACAATATCAAAATCCGTAATGGTGATATCATCATTAACGAACCTATTAGCGACGGTTCACTCCATACCTATCGTAGCGGACGGCAGTAAGGGGTGAAGCATGCTTCTGTACAACAGCGCGCCAACACATACTTGTTGTACTTGCATGTAAACGCGCACGGGCAGAAGGAGAGCTACTCTTTCCTTTTGCCTGACCCACGATCTTATGCAAAAACTAACGCTCTTCACAGAGCGAGCTTCGCTCAGGTTTTTGATAAGCAGTGAATAGAGGGATAGTCACAAGTTCTTTCGATGAGTGATTAGCGGCCCTCTATTTGCTATTTCTCTTGCGTTTTCTTGATATTTCTGGCATTTGCCTTGCACTCTGCTTGCATCTGCCTCACAAGTATTCTCTATAAAGGAGTCAAAGCTGACGTGCTCAACCGATTCTTTGGGCAGAAACCACAAGAAGAACCAAAGCGAGAACCCACTCCTGCTCCTGAACAAAACAGAGAAGAGCCGGTCTCGGAACAACGTTTTGGCTTTTTGGGTCGAACTCGCCACTTGTTCTCTCGCCTGAGCAATACGGTTCAGGAGACGAACACAATTACAGACAGCCTATGGGATGAGTTGGAAGAGTCGCTGCTGGGGGCTGATGTAGGACCAAGCACGACACTCTGGCTCATAGATCGCCTGCGCCAACGGGCCGACGCCGAACATATGCGTAGTGGCACACAGGTTCAACAAGCCCTCCACGAAGAGCTTACCAAACTTCTTGGCAAACAGTCTCAGATTCGCTTTTCAGAAAAATCTCCCGTCACTGTTATTCTGGTCATTGGTGTTAATGGCTCAGGAAAAACCACCAGTATCGCGAAGATGGCCTACCGCTTCAAACACGAGGGCCACAATGTGCTCTTGGCCGCCGCTGACACGTTCCGCGCTGCCGCCATTGATCAGTTGCAGGAGTGGGGTCGGCGTATTGATGTCCCGGTTATCAGTCAGAATCCTGGCTCTGATCCCGGTGCGGTGGTTTTTGACGCGCTGCAGGCTGCAACGACGCGTGGCAGTGATGTTGTCATCGTCGATACCGCTGGTCGCCTGCATACCAAGTTTAACTTGATGGAAGAATTAAAGAAAATTAATAAAATTATCCAAAGATTTATTCCTGATGGGCCTCATGAATTGCTGATGGTGATTGATGCGACGACAGGACAGAATGCGCTGTTACAGGCACGCAAGTTCGCCGAGGATATCGGTCTGACTGGCGTTATCATCACCAAAATTGACAGTACGGCTAAAGGCGGCTTTGCCTTCGCTGTCACCGACGATCTCGGCGTCCCCATTAAGTTTCTTGGCATTGGCGAAAAGGTTGACAACTTATTGCCGTTTGACCCGCAAAGCTTTGTCGCGGCACTCTTCACACAGCAGTAATTGGGAGGGATGTGATGACACAAGATGCCACTGCGACCGCAACAGGACTCGACTCTATGGGCAATGTTGCGGTGAAGTGTCCAAAATGTAAAGAGATACTCTATAACCGCGACTGGGAAAAGAATTTGAAGGTGTGCTCACGCTGTAACTACCACTTCCGGCTTACAGCCCATGAGCGCATCACACTGCTTGTAGATCAGGGGAGCTTTGTCGAGTCGGATACTGACCTCGCCTCGGTCGATCCACTGAACTTTACGCTCCAGCCACCATCTGCACAGGATCAACGAAGCTATAAAGAGAAACTTGTGGCAGAGCAGCGCAAGACAGGGATTCATGAGGGTGTTGTCACTGGCACTGCAACGCTTGAGTCACGACCGCTCTCGCTGGCAATTATGGATTTTCAATTTATGGGTGGTAGCATGGGTTCAGTTGTCGGCGAGAAAATCACACGCGCTATTGAACTCGGTGCCGAACGGCGCATTCCTGTTCTGATCGCCTGTACATCTGGCGGCGCTCGTATGCAGGAAGGACTCTACTCGCTGATGCAGATGGCAAAGACATCAGCAGCGCTGGCAAAGCTGGGCGAAGCGCGCGTTCCTTATTTCAGTCTCCTCACCGATCCAACGACTGGCGGCGTTTCTGCCAGTTTTGCTATGCTCGGAGATGTTATTCTTGCAGAACCAGGTGCACTCGTCTGTTTTACCGGTCCACGCGTCATCGAGCAATTTATGCATATCAAGCTTCCTGAAGGTACCGTCAACTCCGAATTCGCACTTCAACATGGTATGATTGACGCAGTTGTCCACCGACGCGATCTGCGCTCGACCCTGGCTCAACTGCTAAAATTCTACGTGTAATATACTCTACTCGTTCTATTATAATCGCCGCATACGGCGAAACAGTGCAAAGTAGCTAAAGAAGGAAACGGAATGGCGTACGATCTGGAATTTGAGAAGCCACTGGCAGAACTTGAAAAGAAGATAGCGACCCTGCAACGCAAAGGTGACCGTCTCAAAGCGGAGGAGATGCAGCAGCTCCAGCAGATGGAGCGTGACTTGCGCCTGCTTACGGAAGAAATTTATAAGAAACTGACATCCTGGCAAACGGTGCAGGTTGCTCGTCACAAGGATCGCCCCTACTCAGCGGACTACATTCGGCTCATGTGCGAGCACTTTTTCGAGTTGCACGGTGATCGTACCTTCGGCGACGATCATGCGATTATGGCGGGTCCGGCAAAACTCGATGGGCAGACTGTGATGCTCGTCTGCCATCAAAAGGGACGCGACATGAAAGAGAAGCAGATGCGTAACCTCGGCATGCCTCATCCAGAAGGCTATAGAAAAGCCGAACGGCTGATGCAGCAGGCCGAGAAGTTTGGCTTTCCCGTTATCTGCTTGATCGATACAGCGGGCGCTTCCGTTGCGCTGCTGGACGAGGAGCGCGGTCAATCTGAAGCTGTTGCTTCAATTCTCTACGTGATGTCACGTCTCCGCGTTCCCATTATCTCGACGATTATCGGCGAAGGAGGAAGTGGTGGAGCATTGGCACTCGGCATCGCCGATCGCGTGCTGATTCTAGAACACAGTATTTATACCGTTGCTGCTCCAGAAGCAGCTTCATCCATTCTCTGGCGCGATTCTGCTCATGCACAATACGCTGCAAACGCGATGCGCATTAGCGGACGCGAGGTCTACTCGCTGGGCCTGGTTGACGAGGTTGTCCCTGAGCCACTGGGAGGTGCGCATCGCAACTACGCACAGACGGCAAATAGGCTCAAAGAAACGCTGCTACGGCATCTACGGGAGATGCAACAGCTCACGACCTCCGAGTTGTTAGAACAGCGCTATCAAAAGTTCCGTGCTATCGGGGCATACAAGAGCATTGAGTTGCCGCAAGTGCAAGTGTCTGAAGTTTCCAGGTAACAGCTCTTTCGAGAGCTTGAGTGCTGCATCCGTGTTTTCGCGTAAGATCTACGTATTTCAACGAGTAAAAGGAGATCGGCCCGATGTTTCCAAGCCTGAACACTGGAGCACTCGGATTCTCAGCTCCATTTCCTGAGGCACTCGAACTGGCCCGCACCTATGGGTTTGCGGGCCTCGATCTCCCACTGAACGACCTTATCTCTGAACAGGTAGATCCTGCGGAAGTGCAGGCACGCCTGGCTGATGCCCAGGTACGTCCCGGTGGTTGGGGCTTGCCGGTCGAGTTTCGCGGCAATGAGGATGTGTATGGCGCGGACTTGACAAAGCTCCCTAAATACGCAGCTCTAGCACAACACATTGGCAGCACACGCTGCTTTACCTGGATTCTCCCCTTCTCTAACGAGCGCGACTATGCTGCCAACATGGAGTTTCACATCCATCGCCTCAGACCGATAGCGCAGATCCTTGCAGACCACGGCTGCTACCTGGGACTGGAGTTTGTTGGACCGAAGACGCTGCGTGCGGGCCATCCCTACGAGTTCATCTCGACACTTCAAGGTGCACTCGAACTGATTCAACAAATCGGTACGGGTAATACCGGTGTGGTGCTCGATAGCTTCCACTGGTACACCTCAAAGGCGACGGTTGAGGATCTGCGCAGGCTCACAGCGCAGCAGATCGTCCACGTGCACGTCAACGACGCCGTTTCAGGACGTGGTGCTGATGAGCAGCTTGATCAAGAGCGGCTCCTGCCTGCTGCCAGCGGCATCATTGATATCGCAGGCTTTCTGCAAACGCTGGCATTCATCGGCTATGCAGGACCGGTCATCGTCGAGCCTTTCAACGCCGAGTTGAACACGCTTCCACCCGCCGAACGGGTCGCACATACACGCGAGAGCTTGCGCACTACCTGGGGTCTCGCTGGATTGTCCGAGGCGTAACGTGACACTTTCACAGCATGGAACCGTCAACGTCTTCTTCTCGCTTGCCGCCGCACCTCGCGATAGGCGTCTGTTCGATGAGTTGCGCAAACACCTGAGCAATCTAAAGCGACAGGGTATCATTGACGTCTGGCATGACAGCATGATCAGTGCAGGGAGCACGCTCAAAGAGATTATCAAAGCGCGCATCAGTACCGCTGACATTATCGTCCTGCTTCTTAGTGCTGACTTCTTTGCCTCAGAGCAATGTACCGAAGTGGAGATGCCATGGGCGCTTGAACAGCATGCCCAGCGAGCCGCTCAAGTGATTCCTGTGCTTTTACGGCCAGCAGATTGGAACGGTTTCCCGCTTGAGCAATATCAACCGCTTCCCACAAATGGTAAAGCAATATCTACCTGGAAGGACCGGGATAGTGCATTTACAGAGGTTGCAAAAGGTATTCGTAGCGTTGTTGAGGAGCTTGCTCGCCATCTGAGGCGCACTCCCCGGCCAGTACAGCCCCCGCAATTCCCGCTCTACCTGTTTCCGTTCAGGCAAAATCCTTTCTTTACAGATCGGGAAGTGCTTCTCAACGAGTTATACCACAACTTTATCGCACAAAAATCTCCTAATACACGTATCCAGGTCATGTACGGTCTTGGAGGGATAGGAAAAACGCTCCTTGCGACAGAATATATCTATTCTCATCAAAATGAGTATCAGGCTATCTTCTGGCTTGATGCTGCGACACCTGAATTGCTACATGCAAACATCCTCACGATAGCCTCGCATCTAGGTATCGCTACACATGTTAACGAGGAAGAGCAACATATCGCCGTAATACAAGCGTGGTTGCAGGAGCATGACAGATGGTTACTCGTGCTTGACAACCTCGATACGCTCGAAGACGTTCCGCTGCTCAACGAACTGCTTCCCCTCAACAGTAACGGTCACGTCCTCTTGATCACCCATGCACAGACAAGTGGAACGTTTGCCACCGCTGTTTCAGTCTCCCCAATGAGTATAGAAGAGAGCGCACTGCTCTTACTGCGGCGCGCTCAACTCATTCCTTCTCATGGTTCTCGTGTCGATGCATCAAAGGTAGAGTATTCTCAGGCATTGGCTATCGCGCAAGAAGTTGAGGGCTATCCCCTGGCACTGGACCAGGCAGGAGCATATATCGAGGAAACACAGCACTCACTAGCCTGGTACCTCAAGCACTACCAGCAGCGGAAAGCAGCTTTACTGAGCAAGCGAGGCCGCCTCGCCAAAGATCATCCTGACCCGGTAACAACAACGCTGTCTCTCACATTTAAAAAGATTGCGCAGTTTGATCCTGAAGCGCTAGAGCTGCTACATTTCTTCGCGTTTCTGCATCCTGATGCCCTTCCCGATGAAATGCTACAGTATGGAGCCTCCACGTTACATGAACCACTCCGTACACTCGCGCTTGATCCCCTGGCACTGGATGCTGCTATCGCCACACTGCGCAGATTCTCGCTCGTCCACCAACGTGCGGATGCTACCACGCTGAACATGCACAGCATCATCCAGGTTCTCCTTAAGAAGGACCTGCCAAAGAGACAGCAGCTCAATCTGGCAAAACAGGCAGTGAAATTAATCAACCGTATCTTTCCTGATGTACTGTTTGCGAACTGGGAAGAATGCGAAAGATACGCACCCCATGCCCTGCACTGCGCTACCCTGATCTCCGAATTCGGGCTCTCCTTACAAGAAGGCGGTGAGCTTCTAGAACGCCTGGGTTCCTATTATTACCAGCGTGGCTGCTCTACCGACGCAGAAAAGTATCTCTCTCAAGCATTACATGTACAGGAACGCTTGCGACATGGAGATACTGTTGAAATCGCTCAGACGCTCAACTCGCTCGGCTTGCTTTTTCGCCGTCAGGGTCGCTATGCCGACGCAGCACGCGCTCACCAACGAGCGTTGGCAATTCGCGAGCGCGTGCTGGATGCTGACGATCCCCAGATAGCCGAAAGCCTGCATAATCTTGCCGTTCTCCACAAAATTGCAGAGCAGTATGAGCAGGCCCAACAGTTCTACCTGCGTGCCCTTGCCTTAGATGAGCGCACGCAAGGCCCGGAACACCTTGATACCTTGAGAACCTTAAACAATCTTGCGCTCGTCTATTATCTACAAGGAGACTACGAGCAGGCCGAAATAATATATCGACGTGCGCTTACACTTTACGAACGCGCCTCACCTCCTGGACATCCCGATATGGCCTACACGCTGAACGGCCTGGGTGCAGTTGCAGAGAAGCGGAGAGACGACGAGCAAGCCGCAACACTTTATCAGCGCGCACTCGCCCTGCGCGAACAAACACTCGGAAAAGAACATTCAGAGACCGCTCATAGCATCAATAAAGTTGCCCATATCCTTGAATTGCAAGGAGATTACATGCAAGCGCAGGATCTTTATCAGCGCGCACTGAGCATTCTTGAGCAAACGTTAGGCCCTGATCATCCTGATGTTGCCCTTCTTCTCAACAATCTGGCCCTGCTCCAGACTAAACAGGAACAATACCAACAAGCCGAACAATTATATCAGCGTGCTCTACAGATCTACGAACAGTCACAGGAGGATGAGAGTACGAATTTTGCACAGGTAATTGTTAACCTGGGGCACCTCTACAAAAAGATTGGAGACAAAGAACGTGCGCAAATACTCTTCAAGCGCGCACTCGCGATACACGAAAAGGTGCTTGGCGCTACACATCCTGATACATTGCAGATCCAGAACGAGCTAGAAGATTTACTGAAGGACTAGCTATCTAGAAATAGTTTTCAGAGGAAGTATTCTGATTGTAGCGATTAGGCTCTCGCGGTTCTTGTGGATCTCTCCCACCCTCGCGACGACGCTTCTGCTTCTTCTTATCCGGCTTTTGTTCAGGCTTCTGCTCACCGGGCTTCTGCTTATTTCCATCGTCTCTGCCTTGCAGGGGAAAGAATGAAAAAAATCTCGCTCTCCACTTACTACCAAAAGAAGATACATTCGTGATAAAGAGGGCTGAAGCGAGAGGCCAAAGGGAAAGAAATACCTGAATTACATTTCTACATATGGATACATCTACCTGGGGGGGGGTGGTTGATGTCAGCTCAAAAAGAGCATACTTGTGCAGAACATGGTTAATATCGGTTGCTTGCCAGGCAATATGCTGCGACACCTGTCTATTAGTTCTTGATGAGAAGCGAAGAGAAGAGCAGGACAACTGTGCGCCTGTTGTTGCATTTTGCACAACAGCCAGTAAATCTATGTCACGCATTACATCTCTCCTCATTTCAACTCCTATTACCTGAAATAGCTTTCAAGTTATTCTTGCACTTTTTACATAAGCGACACGCAAGAATATATATCTATCAATATTAAAAACCCATCTGCGAACAGTTCTCTTCTGGATTATACAGGAGAAATAAGCGATCCTCAATATAGGTAGCATACTCTAGAAAAGAGGGCTATGTCAGGCCCTCGCTATGGTGAGTTCCACCTGTGTAGAAAGGCAATCAGGCCATGCTCGGCGAAAAAACCATGCTGCACCAGTAGCTCAAATGGTGCCTCCAGGAAATTTAAGGAGGACCTTCTGACATGGGCAACCAATCCTTCGTCCATAGCTTCACCGTTGAGGAGCCGCCATCCCTGCCCAATGCCGTGCAAGATATAGCGCCGCTCCCATTCTACAACGAGAGGTGCGACTTCAATATGCCGGAGAATGCGCATAGATGGCTTCAGTCCTTGCTCAGAAAGGGTATGTATCCAGTTGCCACGCGTGTACCAGAGTTTTCTTTCAGCACCCCAGTAGACCTGCTCAGATGACGCATCGCTCAGATGTTGCGCATGACGACGTTCTGGCTTACCTGTTCGTCCCACATAGCGAATAGTCCCTGTCTCTGGCTCGACTTCGGCGTAAATAACCTGGCCCGCTGGAAAGGCTCTCTGACAACGGGCAGCGATAGAGTTAGCCTGTTGACCCATTGGAAGTGCACGAAAGGTTTCGGCACAGCCGTTGCAACAGAGAGAGAGCCAGGTGCCATCTCCACACAGTGCATACCCGTCGTACGAGGAGAGAAAATCACGACGAGCCGTTGTTCTCCCACAGAGGCAGCACAAAAGCTGGTGGCGTTTCCGCTCCTGCTCGTGGCAAACAGCACAACGTGTATGCAGGAGAAAACCATTGGCAGAGAATGTCCCGCTAAACGCTGTTGCTGGTAAAGTCTGACCGCAAGCGCGGCAATACCGATCCGCTTGTTGCCGATACCACTCCTCTCGCTCATGCTGCCGTTGCTCATACGCCTGACGTACGGCCAGATGATGTATCTTCTCCTGCTGCTTCTTCCTTTCCAGCCCCTCCTGATCTTTCCAGAGCTTTCGATGTTTTTCTATACGCTGATATCTTGCCTGTTGCTTCGCGTGTTCACATATAGAACAGATATTTCTACTTGCATCGATGTTTTTCTTATTTGGGGAGAAGTCTGTAAGCAATCTGACTTCCCTGCACTCTCGACAACGTTTCTCGCTTTGTCCAACTTCGCCGCTATAATTCTTGCACTCGGCATCTTCTCTATGCCTCTTATTCGTATCCATAAGATGAATGTAGCATAGCATCGTGCTATCGTGCGGGAAGGAAGAGAGCATTTCTCCCTTTTGTACTACTCTCGTAGTTGCTTGCTTTTACCACGCTCTCTTGTTATTCCTGAACAAGCCAGTGCTGGTCCGCACGTTCCTCCCAGAGGGCACGAATCTCTTGATACTCCTCGTCAGACAGGTTGCCAGCAGCGATTAAGGCAACGTTTTGTGCATAGCGCTCGGGATTGGCCGTGCCCACAATCATTGTATGCACACCAGAAACACTGCGGGTGAAACGCAGGGCTGTAGCAATGGAGGTAGCTGTGCCGCTTGCTAAGAAATCGTACTTCAAGGTCTGCAAGCGTTCCAGGTAGGGGTAGCCATAGGCGCTTTTGGGCAGGTTGGGGTCAAGCCATGCGGCATTGGCGATTGGTCGCTTGACAATCACACCCATCTTACGCTCGATTGCCATGGGCAGTGTGAAATCAATTCCTTGCTGGTCTGCAATGTTAATTGTCGTCTGCAGCGTATCAAAGACGCCTGTACGGATGGCATAGCGTGCGTTCTCGTTGCTGCCACTGTAGCCGATATAGCGCGTCTTGCCCTCACGTTTGGCTTTCTCCACTACCTTGATCACATCGCCCTTGCGTAGCACGTCGAGGGAACAGGTATGCAGTTGGAGCAGATCAACGTGATCTGTGTGCAAACGGCGCAAGCTTCTCTCTATGCTCGCCTCAAGCAGACGCGGGTCCCAATCGGGATAGTCTGGCAATTCCTCTCCGCTGGCATGCCCACACTTGGTAAAGAGGTAGTACTCACTGCGACGTGTTGAGACGGCACGCCCAATCAAATCTTCGCTATCGCCGTAACATTCAGCCGTGTCTATGACATTCAATCCGGCATCCAACGCATTCTCTAGCAGTTGCCTGACCTCCTCAGGCGAGTGTCCACGAATCTCCGATCCACCAAAGCCGAGAACGCTGACCTGCATATCTGTTTGACCAAGCTGACGTGTTTCCATCTTTTATCTCTCCATATACCCATATTTCGGTATCTATAATCTGCTCGTGACGAGAAGAGAGCAGCTTTTACCGAGAATCGAAACAGGCGAAACGCTCTCTCCCCTCGTTATGCCTTTACCAGGCACGTTTCATGACTCATTTTCGTAACAAACATGCAGAGGAGGAGAGCTATCCCCTTCATAAACCAGATGCTTCAGGCCTGTGTTATAAGTGACCGTGGTCACACTGTAACCGCATCCTGCACGGTAATCGACGATGGTGATAGTTGCAGAATCAAGAAAGCGCACCTTGACGCACTGGAGTGATGGTGTCGTCAACGTACTTCTGTAAAAGAAATGTGATAACAGTTGACATATATTGAACAATTTGTTACAGTTTTCGATGTGAAAGCAATTGCAAAAATCGAGAAGTGCAAGAATGTTTCTTAGAAGAGGCGGTGGTATTTGTACTTCTTATCAAAATACCTTTTGATTGTTATAGCAAGTGTAATTTGTGTATTAAGAAAGTGTATTTGCGTATGAACAGGCTCTCTTCTGACTACATGTGGAACTCTTCTGAGAAAGAGCATTTTCTCTCGCGACTTCGTCAGCAACCTGAGAAGACATCCGGCCCATTCGCATGGTGGTACCGCCTCACAACCCCTCCACAACCACCCTTGACTGCCAGCTTTTCGCTGCAGGAACGTGCACGCCGTGCTAGATTTACGAGTAATATCCTCTTACTCTCTCTCATCGTGTTACTGGCGACGTTACTTGGTGGAGTCCTTGAGCACAATCTCCTTCTGATCAGCATCATCGCTATTGCGCTACTGATTCAGGGTATTGCCGCCCTACTCAATCGTCTGGGCCTGGTCTTATGGGCTGGCCTCGTGATTGTTGCATGGTTTAGTTGTGGATTAGTATTTTATTTCTTTGCTAGCCCACAACCCTTAGATGTTATTACCTTGCCCAGCTTCGCCCTCTTTATTGAGACAGACCTGCTTGCTGTTTCGCTTCTGCCGGCCTGGAGTGTGTTTGTGATGGCATTGCTCAATAGTATATTGATATGGCTCGCTTTAACTGTGCAATCTCGTACTCCTGCTCTGAATCATCTATTACATACTTCGTGGTATCAGATCCTCTTTCAACCGATTCTTGTCCAACTTGTTGTTGCCGTCGTCGCGTATCTTTGGGCACGCAACGCTCAGCAGGCACTCACGCGAGCATACCGAGCTGAAGAGGTTGCAGCATTACAACATGAGCTGGCCGAGCAGAAGCATGAGCTCGAAGAGGGCATTGACCAGATCATGCAGACACATATCCAGGTAGCCAATGGTAACTTTGCCGCGCGTGCACCCGTTTCAGAGCACCACCAACTCTGGAAGGTGGCTTCTGCACTGAATAATCTCCTTGCCCGCTTTCAAAGAATGAGTCAGGCCGAAGTCGAGCTTCACCGTGTGAAACAAGAAAATCTTTTACTACATCGCGCTCTTCAGCAAGCAAAAGATACAATGAAGCAGCAGGACTTCCATTCAGGCACGTAGTTTTTGCTTCCTCTAAGGGTTCGAAAATCTCAGTCTATTTCTAGAAATGTCTATATGCATAGGGAAATTTCGCCCCATTAGCTCTTTTCTGCAAAGCAATTGAAGCCATTTGCCTTATCCAAAACGTGTTCTTAGGTGTCATCCCATTGATAGATCAAGGTGGGAAGGCGAAAAGATGAGTGGTTAGTAGAAAGGAAGCAAACATGAATTACGACGATCAACGACAAGATGAATATAGCCGCAGAGAGAGAAGACGAGAGCAAGATGAGAACCAGGGCCAACAGGGCTTTGGAACTCAAAATCAGTATAGCAACCAGAATCAACAGGGCTACGGCAACCAGGATCAGTACGGCTCGCAAGGTCAGCAATTTGGCAATCAGGGCCAGTACGGTGACCAGAGCCAACAAGGTTTTGGGACACAGGGACAATACGGCAATCAGGACCCGTATAGCTCTCAGTCTCAGGGACAACAAGGTTATAGCAATCAAGATCAGTACGGCAGCCAGAATCAGCAAAACTACGGTAACCAGGGTCAGCAGTACGGCAGCCAGGGCCAGGGCCAGTACAACAACCAGAATCAGCAAAGCTACGGGAGCCAGGACCCCTACAGCTCTCAAGGCCAGCAGTATGGCAACCAGGGCCAGTACGGTGACCAGAGCCAGCAGTACAGCAATCAGGGACAGTATGGCAACCAGAACCAGTACGGTGACCAGAGCCAGCAAGGGCTTGCACAGGGGCAATACGGCAATCAGGACCAGTACGGTAGTCAGAGTCAACAGTATGGGAGCCAGAACCAGTATGGTGATCAGAGCCAGCAAGGCTACGGCAATCAAGAACGCGCTGAAGGTCGTGAGGAACACCATCATCACCATCGAGAGCGCCGCGAAGAGGAACGCTCTGAGGGATCATTCGGAGGCAATCAGAGCGGCGATCAAGGCTACTAGAGAAAGAACAGTTCGCTGGAAGTTTGCGGTGAGTTGCAGGCTTCCAGTTTCTCTTGTTCCCTATGTTGACGAGACGATGTGGAGAGCTGTGGAATATTTCGACGCCTCTCTGTGTCGTCTCCTTTTTGCCCATTCTAGATTCACTGGACAAGACCCCACTCTGGCAGCCGCATAGTACCATGCACTGATCCTTATCAGGGTGTGCATTACAATGCTAAAAGTGCTATAATACAGGCATAAAGACTAACCATTTCTTGATGGTATGGCTTATTAGCTCATTTACACGTGAGCCTATATGAGATATACTATCATGTAAATGTAGGTACATTTCCTAGCATGCAATTCCTATGGATTATTCAGGAGTTCCATTTCGTAGCTCCTGTGGAGGGTGAAACTTATGATCGAGCAGAACCGACAAGCGGCGACCGAAACAGAGACAAGCATCGTTACCATGACCCCTGTTGCCGCAGAGAAAGTTCGTGAGCTGATCGCACAAGAGAACGATCCCGCTCTCGGCCTGCGTGTGTTTGTCGCTGGTGGTGGTTGCTCCGGTCTCCAATATGGGATGACTCTAGATGAAGAGCAAGATGGCGATACTATCATTCATGTTGGCGACTTCAAGGTCTTCGTTGACGATATGAGCCTGGGTTACATCGGCGGCAGTGAAGTTGATTACGTCGATAGCTTGATGGGCGCTGGCTTTACTGTGAATAATCCAAACGCGGTGTCAAGCTGCGGCTGCGGCCAGTCCTTCCGTACGGCCGAAGGCGGCGGTGAGGCACGCGGTTGTGGCTGTGGTCACTAGTCACCGCTACCGCTCAATCGCTTGCTGTTAGAAGAGCGTTTCTCTCATGGAACGCTCTGCATTCACGAATGGCACGGTGAGATGAAAAGAGTTCTCCGAACGTAGTATAATAAGGAGAACTCTTTTTGCGTTGTCTGAGTATTCCGCTTGGAAGGAGTATGCATGAGCCGACGTATCGCACATCGACCTCGTTACCAGAGCATGAAACACTTGACGCATCCTCGTTTCTCGCCCCGATCTACGTTCTTCGCCGCTCGCCAGCGCTGGGCCTACCGCCGTCAACAGCCGATCTATCAGCGGCATACGCCTGGTTATAGCCTCTCACTGCTCCCACGCATGAAAGCACTCGATCTATTAGGGCTACTCACGTCTCCTCGTTCTATGAGCAAGGTAAACTGAGACGTTGGATGGCGAGATGAATTAAATACGACCTTCGCTTTCGTCACCAGGTGCGCAAAACCGCTTCTGCACCTGGTGACTCTGTAGATGCAGACGATCACTCACTATACTAGACTATGGTATAAAAAGAAGGGTTCAAGCCTCGTCGTCTTCCTCTTCCTGCATCTCTGTGGATACTCCTACTGGAGTGTTGAGCATTCGCGAGACCAGGCCCGGCATATCACGAGCGAATTTGGAGTTCGCGACGACTTTGCCTGCCCCTGCCTGCAGCGCTTTTGCACGCGCCTCCAGGTCCATGTGTGAGCCAAAGGCGAGAACGGGCACGTTGTGCATACGCGCTACGCGAATGGCCGCTTCCCAATCGACACCTTTGATCGCTGTGTTCACGATGACGAGGGCAGGATGCGTCTGCAATTGCTGCTCAAAGGTCGCCAGGTTGCGCGCAATAGTGACCTGCATATCATGATGCTTTAAGGTGTCACGAATTTTGACTGCGAAGAACAGATCTTTTTCTAATGCGAGAATAGCTGTCGTCACATGTACTCTCCGTTAATCTTCTGTGCTTTCATAAACTGGACGCCGGAAGAGATCTCCCAGTTCTCCATTAATGACATTCAGATCAGTGTATAGTTCAGGGGTGAGGACATGGTGTGTGCCGGTGCAATACGGCTTGCTACATTTGCGCGCATGACTGGTTTCGATGATCAGGTTGCCATTTTCTACCGTTAGCCAAATATGCTTGCGCGAGTAGCCATCCCCCCACTTGAGCAGCATGCCATCTTTGTACTCGTCGAAGCGCCCCTGGCCGTAGAGGAAGTCACGATTAAACAGATCGAGGATTTCGCGAACACGGCTCTTCTCTATAACGTCTGTCACCTCGGATGACATATGCGTTGTTGCTTCTTGCGCCAGATCTTCCTGCGGTATAAACAGTTCTCGCGCCGACTGCTGCTCCTCACGGATCATACGCTGAATCATGCGCCCCTCTTCATCGGTGAGGCTATGCCCCTGCCCAACGATTGGTGCCCTTCCGCGCCGTTGCTGATCCCGTCGTCCATTATATCCATTCTGTTGTCCAGGCACAATCTCTCTCCTTATCCTTTATTCTTTCGCCAGACACTACTATAGCCGAGCGGAAATGGAAATCAAATGGTATATCTATAGCTTACAACGTGGCAGAAGATCAGGACAAGAGTCTCCATTTTCCATGTCTTTATGAACATGCTCCTTTTGCCACTCATTCTGGTAGTGGAACATATGACCTTGACAAATGTTCGTACTAAAATTATACTGCTTGTAGAAGATGTGTATTCTTTTCATCTCTATGACGAGTACTCTCTTTACATAGAACGTGTGTTCTATGTAAATACTCGAATGGAGATCTGGCGGACATTAGCACATGAGTAGAGACAGGTGCGTAGCTGTGGGAGTGGAAATGGGTGGAGGGCAGACGCGTGTTGCGCTCATTGATCGTCTGGGCCACGTTCATCGAGATGGCCTGGCGAAAACGCTGCGGGGACGGCCCGCTCTCGCTACGCTTGAACCATACCTTCGTGTAATTGATTCGCTCTATGGTGATGCCCAGGCTGCCAGCTTGCAAGTTTGTGGCATTGGCGTAAGCGTGCCCGGTTCTCTGGACTCCTCAGCTCGTCGCCCGCTGCTTGTTCCTCTCTTGCCCGCATTAAATGGCTTCCCGCTTGCAGATTTTCTAGAAACGCGCTATCAGAAACCTGTCTTTCTCTACAGTGATGTCGATGCCACACTGCTAGCCGAGCAGCGCTTTGGAGCAGGACGTAACTCTTCTCGGCTCTTCTTGCTGACCGCCAATGCTGTTGTCGGTGCAGCGTTCCTCTCTGAAGGGGAATTGTTGCACTCCTCTCACCATCCCATCGGGCATATCTGCCATCTGCCTGTAACTCCTGGTGGAACGCGCTGTAGTTGTGGCAAGCGTGGCTGTATTAATACACTTGTCTCGATGGACGCAATTGGACGCATGGTGCAGCGTGCGTTACGCCGAGGAGATGAGACAAGCTTAACTCAACGCCTGCGCAATCGCGAATATTTCAGCCTTCAGTTGCTTGCTGAGGAGGCCAGGCGCAATGATTCTGTGGCCCTCTGGGTGTATCATGAGATTAGCCGCTGGCTTGGAGCAGCGATTGTCAAATATCTGGATCTCTTTGAGCCGCATGTGATCATGCTTGGAGGCGAGTTATTGCAGACAAGCAACCTGTTGTTTTCACATATACACTCATCACTTTCAACTGCAATGGTATCCAGTGAAGGGCAGGCACAACAGGCGCAGAACAAACACGGCGCGACGAATGTGTGCACGAAAGTAGAGATCGTGCCAGCTCTGCTTGGACGCGATGCTCCGTTACTCGGTTCCGTTACTTCGCTCATCGCCTGATCCATGACAATGCAATCCACAAGAATTCCTGATGTTCTCGGCATCGTTTGTGTCTACTATTGCGTTGTTAAATTGGGAGCGTTATACTTTCACTATGAATGAGCAGATTCCTGTTATCGTAATTGATGATACGCCAGTGAAACGGCGTGGCGTGTGTGAATTTGTCGAAGAAACCTCTGGCCTGCGGCTCATCGATCAGGCTGGGGATGTTGATACTGCTCTCGCACTCGTTGAGCGGTTGAGCCAGGAACAGACAAATAATAGCGCACTCGCTGGCTGGTTAGTTTTTTCTGACCTACGCCTGGGCAATAGTAATGGTGTAGAGCTGGGCCATGCACTGCTGGAAATTGCCGCTGGCCTGCGGATCGTGATTTATACGCAGGACCCAAGTTGGACTCTGGCGGCTGAGGTATTTCGGCACGAATATACGCGACGCGGTGCTCCCCGTAGTGCAAGCCGTCACGCGGTAAAGTCATCAGGTTTGCATGGGTATGCGCTGTTCACAAACATGGAACCGACCTACCTGGAACATATCGCTACTACAGTCGTATGTCGCAAAGAAACGTTTATCGATCCCGAAGTTCTTAACTACCTGCTCCAACGACTCCATGGTCAGCGCCTTACGCCTCGGCAAGAGGAGTGTGCCTCTCTGATTGCCAGTGGGCTGAGCAATGATGATATTGCGCGAGAAATGGGCTTTCTCAATACTAAAGGGAGGGCTAATATTGGCCCGGTTGAGAACCTGGTCAGTGAACTCTACACCTTCTTCTCTATTGATGGCGCGCCGGGTGATCCTGGCAGACGTGTGTTACTGGCTCACGCATACGAGGCATATGCAGGCCTGCGGAAAAGTCCTCATAGTTCCGGCACGTCTTGAACTACTTTAGAGGGAGGCCTCTTTCATTGAAGATAGAGTAGAGGAATTGTTATTCTCGCTGCGTTGACTTGCTGAAATAGGGAGCAAGAGCTGAACTGTTGTGCCATGTCCAGCCTGTGGACGTGGCCTTGATTGGAGTTGCAAAACTCCACCTGCTGCACGTGTCTTGAGCTGCGCCTTGAACAGGCTGGTTTTCTCAGGTGGAATAGCAGTAGTATCAAAGCCTCGTCCATCATCGGTGATTTCTATGGAAAGTTGATCGTACTCATAACGTGTGCGTATCGCAACAAACGTTGCTCCAGCATGATTATAGACGTTCAGGAGCGCCTGCGTTACCGCGTATGAAATAGCCTCGGCAATTCTTTCACCTTCAGGTGTCTGCTCAAGATCCGGTGTCAAAACATCAAGTGCCCAGAGATCAGCCTGAATACGCAGTTGTGCTTCAGGATGCAGCATTGGCAGGTCCTCACGAATCAGCTTCTCCAGGTGCAATTTGAGACCCAGGCTTCGCCGTTGATAAGCATCTTCC
This sequence comes from Ktedonobacteraceae bacterium, assembly GCA_034431765.1. GTDB lineage: Bacteria > Chloroflexota > Ktedonobacteria > Ktedonobacterales > Ktedonobacteraceae > DASYAN01. Next base: position 17,424 of record DAOUDD010000071.1, read on the forward strand.
ACCAGGAGCTGTAGACCGCGCAGGTCACTCTCCAGTTCCTCGCTGATCTTACGCACTTTCGCTAATGCCTCAACTACAGGTTGGGCATTCACCTTCTTTTCCACGTCTCGTTCAGCCTCCAGGCGCAGCTTATTTTGCCAGTGCCCAAGGAGTGAACGAATACGTAATGCTTGCTGTTTCGGCTGATCATGCAGACGTTGCGAGAGGAGTGAGCGCAAGTGAGCGTCAGCATGGAGCAGCAGTGAGGTGGCCTGTTTTAAATCGATATTTGTCTGTTGAAGCTGCTGCGTTGTGCGTTGAAGTTCTATAAATGCCTCTTCACGCTGATCCAGTGTAATATGTAATCGATTGATCAAGCGCAATGAACGGATGGCATACAATAGAATTAATGGGTAAACCGTTGCCAGGGTGAAGAAGATAGGCAATGGCAACAGTGTCTGGCCGATAAGCAGGATTGGCAGGACACCAAGGCAGAAGCCAAGCCCCACACCACCAATCCAGAGCGTCAACAGATCACCGATACGGTGGCGAATATGCAGCGGAATATCCTCGCCCTGTCTCCTTTTCCCCCACACTTTCGGTCGTGCGATGCGCACAAGCGAGGTAATGCCGATACAGAAGCTCACCACACCACCAACTGTCGCATAGGCCAGACTGATTATGACATTTATGCGTAGAGGAACATGACCCAGCAGAAGTAAGCTAATCCATTCAAATCCGAGCAATCCAAGCAAAGGCAGATATGGCAGCATATCTATCTTCATTGTTGGTCTGTTTCGTCCACGCAGTACGTCAGGATGGTAGATCAAACTGAGATGAATAAAGGCTGCACCCAGCAAGGCGAATGCAGGAATCCACAGCAGTTGTACCACCAGATCTGGAGAGGAGAGCTGTTGAATATTGCCCCAGTGACTATACAGCAGGAGGAGCATAGCAGGAGGAAGCAAGGTGATGCCTTCGACAGCTCCCGTCCACTCAGGTGCAGTCCAGAGCAAGAAAGCGCCGACAAATAACCAGCTCGCTCCTGCCAGGAATGTCATGCCGAACGTTTGCCACCACATGTCCAGGGTAAAGGTCACTGCCGGACGGACATAGGTTCTTACAGAAGAGGAGTTTTGCTCTGCTGTATAGCGGATAATCTCACCGGGACGAGCACGTTGATAAGCTTGCAGTAGCCCTGCTGGAGTTTTGACATTATTCACAGCAGTAATACGAGCATTACTGCTAAGAGAATCAGCCGAAAGACCAAAAGGCGGAAGTTCTGGCGGGATAGCAATCACATTAATGCTATCCTGGCTATCGGGATCAATACCCCAGGTAAAGCCACCAAAGGTCTTTCCTACTTCTGCAAGCAGTCGGAGATGACCAGCTCCACTTATGATGAGCAAGACGAGTGTAACGGCGAGATAAAGCATCGCCAGGCGAGGACGCAGCCGTTGCCACCAGCCATCATGGCTCTGTTTGTCAGCAAAAGATACGTTTGACACGCCATAGTGTAACATTTTTATCTTGCTCAATGCAAGTTGTATCTTCCTGTCACGCTTTCAAGAAGATACATTTCGCAAAGGGCCAGACGCTCTTTGTCCCAATACGTACAGATCATGCTCCACGCATGCGCAACTTGTAGACTTTAATCGCAACCTGGAGCGTCAGCCAGTTTGCTCGTTCTTGCAGATCAATATCGCAGAGAGATTGCAGCCGTTCCAGCCGTTGAATGAGCGTATTGCGATGGACAAAGAGCCGCTCTGATGTTTTCGTCAGATTGCCCGCACACTCCAGGTAGGTTTCTAGTGTATCGAGCAGATCTGTATTTTTCCGTCGATCATAGCCATCGATCCGAGCAATCTGGTCCTGGAAAACATCACGCAGATCATCCATGTGCGCAATTTTATAAAGATAACGATAGACACCCAGATCGTTGAAGTGCGTCACAACAGGTTTCTGCTCTACAGCGCTCTCTTTCTGCTCACTCAGATTCTGCCCCATTTGCAGCGCTTCATTTGCCTCAGCAAAACCACGGCGATAGTCCTGAACATGTTGACAGGTATTACCGATACCTATGGACAAGTAGACATCGTACTCATTAAGCAACTGGTGAGAGAGCTCTTCTAACCATGTCTTTAGCCGCGCACCACTCAGATCTTTTGTCAAAGGAATGATGCAGTTGACAAGATTCTCGTGCTCATAAAAGACGGTTCCTGTGTAGCTGTCCTGAATCCGTCTGCGCACAATGCCACTCATGCGTTTGTAAGCAGCCTGAAGCGACGAGCCTGCTGTATAATTCGGCGTCTCTGGCTGTGCCGAGAGATTACTACGTATGCGCTCTGACTTCCCGTTTCTCGTGTTCTGAGTTGCCTCATCGCGGGGTACATCCATGTGTGCGATCTCGATCATAACAGGAGCATGAGGACGGGTCAGATCACAACCCAGGAAGTGGGCGCGCTGGCGCAGCGAATCCTCGCTGTCACTAGAGCCTTGCATGAGATCATCGAAGAAGCCCTTGACCAGATTTTTTTGTGCAAGCTGATTTATCAAGTAGCTGTTTTTGATCGCAATAGCCGCCTGGTTCGCAATCGTTGTCAGAAGTGTCTGATCTTCGGCAGAGAAGCGACGTTGCTTGTTCGTGTAACAATTTATCAGACCAAGCTGCTCCGTTCCAGCAATGAGAGGAGCAGAGATAAGGGCACGATGCTGACTATCTTTGAGTGGATTGAGCCGATCAAGCGACATGGCATCATGCTCCGCCCCATACACCGTTAGCTCCTGCTGAAACGCCGTTTCGTTTTTCTCGCGTAACCGTTCGAGCATTGAGCGATCCACATCAATTGCTTGAAATTGAGCACGATCATTGAGGTTTGGAGCTGTCGCGCGCACAGTCAAGCGTCGTACCTGGCGCGGCGCTTCAAGTTCACGCTCGCGCGCCTGGTCCATCAGCATAATCACACACAGGTCTACCTCCATAATCTGCACAGTGAGCGTGGCAAGTGAGCGTAACATATCATCGAGATAGAGACCTGAGCTAATTGTCTGGCTGAGAACGGAGAGTGAGGTGAGCGTGCTGAGCTTGCGCTGCGTATGTTCGTACAACTGCGCGTTTTCAAGCGCACTGCCAACCAGCGAAGCAGTACTGCTAATGAAGGTACGATGCTGCTCAGTGAACTCATGTGGTGCAACAGCCTGCACAGTAATCACACCGATCAGATTGCGATTCTTGGTGATTATCGGTACAGTCATAATTGACTGAAACTTCTCCTCTTCCAACTCTGGAAAGTAGCAGAAGCGTGGATCTTCCAGCGCCTCTTCCTTCAGGAAAACGGGTTTACGATGCAGCGCAACCCAGCCTGCGATCCCTTCACCCAGGCCCAGAGAGAGCTTGTGCACCAGGTGCTGATACTTCTCGTTGGTCGCGGCAAGAATCAGGCGTTCTTTATCCTTGTCGTAGAGATAAATATAGGCAATCTGGCAGGAAGTAGCGCGGACAACGGTGTCCACCAGGTGACGTAACACTTCATCAAGCCTCAACGTTGAGCCAACAGTCGAGATCACTTCATTGAGCAAGGCGTTTTCCCGTGAACGCATCTCGATCTCGGAACGCAGCGCGCGATTGGTCGCGTAGAGCTGCTGGAGTTCTTGCCCCTCTTCCTCAGAGGAACCGATAGAAAGCTGATGATCCGTACTGGCCTTGGAAGACATGCCACCTCCAATGTACAATAAGCGACCAACATCATGCGCGTGAGCGTCACAACGTTGGTCGCCCGTTCAAGTTCGCCGACCATGGATACTCTGTCCATAGCTATATAATGCCAATTGTACCTGTTTTCTAGCGCAGAGTCCAGCCTTTGCGTCCCTTTTTTCCAGTCTTGCTACAATCCTCAGGAAAATCTCAAAAAAGATTGCACTTTTTTGTCCCCTTGTCGGTGCGCTGTCCTGCTCCATTTATACTCCTCCGATATATCAGAGGTACTACAAGATAAATAGTTAGTGGAGAAGACTTTCCTTTCCGTATTTCTACTCTAGAACCTATAGCGGAATTTATTCTTCTCTATGTTATACAATATTCTGACAATGCATATGTCCTGAGCTTGAGTAGGCAGAGTGCTTGTAGGTTTTTAATTTCAAAATTGCCTAGAGAACGGGTCAAACAAGTGCATTGATATCGTACACCGTTGTACAAAAACTGTACAATGCTCTTTTTGTATTGCTTTCATCTTTCAGTTGTAGAGGAGATGTTATGGCCTCAGATGTGCTGTCCATTCCAGAGGTTGAACGTGGCATTGAGACACATGGGATTGAGCGTGTCCCGCCTACAACACGTTCGCATGTGCGTATCTTCGACAATTTTACGATGTGGCTCTCTGCTAACCTGGTGATCTCGACTGTCGCTCTAGGAGGGTTGGCAGTACCAGCGTTTGGCCTTAGCTTCTGGCAAAGTATTGCTGTGATTGTGCTCTTCAATGTGCTCGGTGTGTTACCCGTTGCTTTCTTCTCGACGCTCGGTCCAAAGCTCGGATTGCGCCAGATGACGATCTCACGCTTTTCTTTTGGCTGGATCGGTAGCATTATCATGGCCCTGTTCAATGTCGCTGCATGCATCGGCTGGTCTGCGGTGAACGTCATTGTAGGTGGTCAGTTGGTGGTTGCCCTCAGTAATAACGCGGTACCGCGTTGGGCTGGTATCATTCTCATTGCTCTATTGACAACCCTTGTTAGTATCTACGGGTACCGCTATGTACATTGGTACGAGCGCTTCGCCTGGATTCCGATGGCTCTTATCTTTGTAATCCTTGCCTTTATCGCCGGTCCAAAGATGAGCATTGTGCAACCACATACGACATTTCTTGCCCCCCTTGCCGCATTTATCTCGTATGGTGGAGCAATTTATGGCTTTGCAACAGGCTGGAGTTCCTATGCAGCTGACTATAATGTGAACCAGCCGGAAAATACACCGGCCAGTCGCGTCTTCTGGCTCACCTTCCTCGGCGTCACACTCCCCTGTATTCTGCTAGAGATCCTTGGCATGGGGCTAACAACAGTAGCAAGTTATGGAAATAAGAGCGGTGGCGACCTTCTGGCGGCAGTGGTTCAACCGCTTGGGGGATTTGGTACGTTTCTGCTCGTACTGCTTGCTCTCAGCGTTATTGCCAACAACATCCCCAACGACTATAGCCTGGGTCTCTCGATGCAGGTGCTTGGTCCAGCCTTTCAGCGCGTCAATCGAGCAATCTGGACATTAATCGGGGCTGTTGTGTATGTTGCGATTGCAATACCCTCTGCAACCAATTTCAACAACACGCTTGAGAACTTTCTCCTCCTGGTTGCATACTGGCTGGGTCCCTGGGCAATCATTCTGGTCATTGAACACTTCGTTTTTCGTCGTGGCAGGTACAACGTTGAGGATTGGAACAGGCCAGAACGCTTGCCTGTGGGATGGGCAGCACTAGTCTCAATGGCTGCGGGCTTGTTCGGTGTCTACCTCGGAGCGTCACAGCTCCTCTTCACCGGGCCACTGGCAAAATCGTTGGGAGGAACCGATGTCGGCTTTGAGCTAGGGATCGTCCTGGCGGCAATCACGTATCTCGTATTGCGTCGTGCTGAACTGAGGACGAATGGTCGATAAGAAGAAGTGCAGCGTCATCCGCTCCCTTCTTTTCACGTCTGTGTGGCAGGTGTAACAACACTATTCTTTAGCAGTTGTTCTACCTGCTTTTTGGCAGGAGATGGCAAATTATGCACTATGATCTGCTTGTACGCAATGCACGCCTACGCAACAGACAAAACCTGGTGGATATAGCGGTGAAAGACGGCCTGTTCTCTCGCATCACAGAGCATATTTCAGAGCGTCAGGCCCAACGTGAAATAGATGTCCAGGGTCGTCTAGTAGTCCCCCCATTCATTGATGCGCATGTGCACCTCGACGCTGTTCTGACAGTAGGGCAACCAGGCTATAACAAGAGTGGTACACTCCTCGAAGGTATCTCTATCTGGAGCGAGCGCAAAAGAAGTCTCACATGCGAAGATGTGAAGAGGCGCGCACTGGAAGCTATTCGCTGGGCCGTTGCGCAGGGCACGCTCTACATTCGCTCGCACGTGGATGTCTGTGATCCTCAGTTGACGGCGCTGCGTGCCCTGCTCGAATTGCGTGAAGAGGTGCGCGATATCTGTGAGCTACAACTCGTGGCATTCCCGCAAGATGGCATCCTGTCGTTTCCTGATGGGCACACGTTGCTGCGCCGAGCCGTCGAGCTGGGCTGCGATGTCGTTGGCGGCATTCCACATTATGAGTGGACACGTGACATGGGCGTGGAGGATGTGCACTACGTCTTTGCCCTGGCGCAAGAGTTTGATCGCGACATCGACTGTCATTGTGATGAAACCGATGATCCGCTCTCGCGTTTCACCGAAGTCATGGCCGCCGATACGCTGCTGCACAACTGGCAAGGTCGGGTGACGGCAAGTCATTGTACCGCTATGCATTCATACGATAATGCGTATGCCTTCAAGCTTATCCATTTGCTCTCGCAAGCACGGGTGAACGTGGTGGCAAATCCGTTTGACAACGTGGTATTGCAGGGACGTTTTGACACCTATCCCAAACGGCGCGGCATTACGCGCGTCAAAGAGCTTCTTGCCTCAGGGGTCAACGTAGCGCTGGGACACGATTCTATCATGGACCCCTGGTTTCCGCTCGGACGGGGTGACATGCTTGCAACCGCACAGTTAGCTCTCTTTCTCTGCCATATGAGTGGCTTCGAGGAGATGGATGCCGTTCTAGATCTGATTACAACAAATGCAGCTCGCGCATTGCGTCTACAGGACCGCTATGGAATCGAGGAAGGAAAACCTGCGAGTTTCCTTGTACTGGACGCATCTTCGACCTTTGAAACACTGCGTCTACTGCCCCCACGCTTGCACGTCTTCAAGAACGGGTATGAGGTTGCACGAACTACACCTGCACAGAGCGTCCTGCACCGACTGCGCCAGGAGGAAGAGCAACCTGTCTCCTACCGTCTTCCGGCGCACAACACAGCAAAAACCAGTTTAGAGAATATTGACGGCTCGCCCAATAATAATAGCCAGGACGATCAGCGCAACAAGAGCCTCGATCATCATTAACAGCTTGGCTGGCCGTGTCAACGGATAGGTATCTGTCGGGCTGAGCGCAGTTGCACCAGTAAATGCGAGAAAGAGATAGTCGATGAACTGCGGTACCCAGCCCTGTTTATTGCCATCTGCCTGCTGTGGAAAGAGAAAATCCGCCGCTTTATGCCCATTGCGTTGACGCACAACAGGACCGCCGCCGTCGATCTCCCAGTACCAGAGAGCAAAGACCAGAATATTCGCTAACCAGAGCGACCCCGCTGTGCGCAAGAGCGAATCTGCTTGCGCCTCAGTCCGTTTGGGGAGTGTTACAATAAGCTCAATGACTCCTATAATCAGAGCAATTGTGACTACGGCCAAAAGAACGAGGGCAAGAACGCGTCTGACGTGCGGCGAGAATGGACGACGGATAAACCAGGAGGCGATAAGGGCTATGATGAGCACACATTCAATCACTAACGGAATCCAGCTTGGCCCCAGCGTAATGTTCTCTGGAAGAAATGCGTAGAGCAAACCAAAGGCCAGCGCTCCACTTAACGCGATCAGCAAGGACGTGAGGGGAATGACTGGGTGATGAAGAGGATGTGCAGTATCCAGTGGTGGTTGCGGTTCTTTCTGTTGACTCATCAAATGTACTCTCGTTCTATAAAAATAAGCTCATAAATACGTTTTCCTTGCACGTATTCTCTACCTATTAGTACGGGATACTGAAGAGGAACGTGTTCAGAAGCGACATATGTCTCTCCAACAAAAAGGGACGACGGGAGAAAGAGCAAATTGTTTCGTTCAGTACTACTCCGGCTGAACCCTCTGAGTTTTCTGGTATAATAAAAGAAGATCATATAACAATACAACAAAAATGAAGACCTGGTGAAGTAGATAGGGGGGTTGGCAAGGATGAATGAAGAAACATATACTGCGCAGTATACCGCTCCACATGTAGTAACACGATTCCTCCACGAGTTCAGCGCAATTCTTGATTATCAGACATTAAAAAGAGCACTTGCTCAACGTCTGCCAGAATTCCTTCATTGTTCTTCTGCGTTCCTCTACTTATATACCGTCTCCTATACAGAGCAGAGTCAACAAGAAGAGACATTATCTTTCGTCTTCCCTTCACAAGAAGAGTATCCCGACCTCGCTGTTTTTTCCCGGAGAGAGGTCGCATCACGTTCTATTCGCCTGGAAAGTAATCTCCCAGAGATTGCTGCCTGGCGTGAACAGCGCACGCTCTGTCTCTCACACGACAATCCAACCCGTATCATTGTCCCGCTCGTCTACCGTCAACGCTCTGTTGGAGTATTGGTGAGCGAATGGGATGAGGGTGAGCATGAACAATGGAGCACGTGGTACGAGGATCGATGTGCGTTCCTGGAAGCTATAGCTAGCGCTGTCGCCCTCCTCCTTGAAAGTACCCGGCTCTTTGAAAAGGATCGCGAACGTATTCATGAGCTTTCATTGCTCAATAGTATGAGCAGCCAGTTGAACAACTCTATGTATGAGTTTGAGCGTCTGCGTAACGTTGTTATACAGCGTACGCAAGAGATTGCGAGTGTTGATTTTTGCGATATTGTAGAATCTACCCACCTTACAACATCCTGGCTCTCCTCTGACTTCTGCATCCTCCTCTCCCACCACTTTCATACACAGCATGCCTTTACACCGTTTGTTCTACAACGCTCAGATGTTGACCAGAGGAAAAGCGAATATTTTGCATATATGCCAGAGCATCTTGATACATTTTTTGCATTGCCGCTACTACGAGGACGTACGCTTGGCCCTTCGGGGAGACCACTTGCGCGAAGCAATCGAACGGGCTTCGAGGGAGGGCATGAGTCAAGCATGCTGGGGATGATAGTTGGTGGCTATACCCATCCACATAAACTGCGACAGGCGGAGATGACCCTCCTGCAAGTGCTGGCGAGCCAGGCTAGTAGTGTCTGGGAAAATATGCGCCTTATGGATGAAGTCCTGGAAGCGCGCAACGAGGCTCGTGGACTGTTGCGCCAGGTTGTAGATGATCAACGCTTTAAAGAGCGCATTCTGGAGAGTATACCCAGCGGTTTGATAACAATAGATATGCAGGGATGTATTCACACCTTCAATCGGGCTGCAGCCACCATTTTAGGTTATCATCCTTATGAGGTGCTGGGGTATCCGCTACGCAAATACCTGCCTATCATAACGGAATCAGGCATGCACGTGAATACAGGCGATACATCTTCCTGTGATGTGGTAGGAGGAGAAGAACAAGCACACCAGCGTACAGTCGTGACAACTGATCGCTATGAACGTGAACGTGTCCTGGAGATGGATAATGCTCCCCTGTACAACGATCAAGGAGAGCGCATTGGAAAGCTCATCACTTTTAACGATGTTACCTCCATGCACCAACTAGAGGAAGAGAAGCGCCGCCTGGATAGGTTAGCCTCTCTCGGTGAGATGGCTGCGAGTGTTGCCCATGAAGTGCGCAATCCGCTTGCTTCGATTAAAACATCGATTCAAATGGTTCATGCCGATCTTGCGAGTGATGAGGTAGTAGAGAGAGAGCAACGCGAGGCGATTCTCGAATCCATGAGCATCATGCTCAAAGAAGTGGAGCGGCTGGATACAATCGTCCATGATCTGCTGCTTTTTGCCAGACCACGCCAACTCCAGCGTGTACGCTGCAATCTTGCTCTGGTTTGTGATCAAGTCCTGAACATGCTACAAAAGCAGTGCGAAGACGCGAACATCGCGGTCCATCGCATCTATGAGGATGTTTCCCCCATCTTAGCTGACATGGGACAGATGGAGCAGGTTGTCTTTAATCTCCTCACAAACGCACTGCATGCCATGCCAGATGGTGGCATTGTAACGATTGCTTGTCGGCGTCTCTCTCCCCGACCGACTTCAGGTATACGGGGTAAAGCACATGAGCAACCTTTTGTTCACACTTCGTTCCAGGAAGGACCAGAGCAAGAAGCGACACTACACACAGCGCAACAAGGCGTAGAGTTGAGCGTGAGCGACACAGGTATCGGCATTGGCCCTGAGCAGCTTGAGCACATTTTTCAGCCATTTTATACCACAAAAGCTCATGGTATTGGCCTGGGACTCGCCATAACGCGCCGTCTTGTCGAGGATCATGGGGGAACGATTGCTATTGAGAGCCAGCTTGGGTATGGAACAACTATACGTATACAGCTTATGCACTAGTTACAAGGAAACGGTGAATTATGAGTCTGGTGATCCTCATTATTGATGACGAACCATACCTGCCCCACCAGTTCGCCCGCTACTTACGCAAGCAGAGCTACGAAGTAACACTGGCAGCGGATGGTGACGCAGGATTACGTGAACTACAACACCGAGCAGTTGATTTAATCCTTCTCGATGTTCGCCTCCCCAAAATGAGCGGACTCGAAGTACTTACCCAGATTCGTCAGCTCTATCCACATATACCTGTTGTCATGATTACAGCATACGACGATGTACAAACGGCGGTCGTGGCGATGAAAGCTGGTGCCTGTGATTATCTGCTCAAAGGCTTTGATCTGGACGAACTCCTGCTGGTTGTCAAGCGCGCACTCGAAACAAGCGCAATGGCACGTGAACTGCACCAATTGCGTTCAGAGCAGCGTGATAACTATCACTTCACCTATATCATCGGACACAGTGAAAGGATGCGAGAGGTATTTGAACTGGTCGCGCGTGTGGCTCACAGCGATGCATCAGTCCTCATTATGGGTGAAAGTGGTACAGGGAAAGAAGTTGTGGCCCATGCTATCCACGAACAGAGTTCAAGGGCAACGGGACCATTTCATGCCTTAAATTGTGCTGCCATTGCAAGTAATCTTCTGGAGAGCGAACTCTTTGGCTATGAACCCTACGCATTCACAGACGCGAAAAAGCAAAAGCGCGGCCTGCTAGAACTGGCCGAAGGAGGAACGCTCTTCCTCGACGAAGTCGGAGAGATGCCACTCGATATGCAGGCGAAATTGCTGCGCATTCTGGAGACGCGCACCTTTTTTCGTGTCGGGGGGAGCAAAGAAGTCAAAATCCACGTACGCGTTCTGGCGGCAACGAACCGAGATTTGAAGCAAGCGATGGCCAGTGGCTTATTTCGCGAGGATCTTTACTTTCGACTTGCAGTATTAACTATTACCGTACCGCCCTTACGTGAACGTCCAGGTGATATTCTCCTCTTTGCCTCCCGCTTCATCGAGGATTATAACAAATCGCTCGGACGCACAATTCGCAACGTCTCGCCAGAAGCACAGCAATTACTTGTCGCCTATAGCTGGCCTGGAAACGTGCGCGAACTCAAGAATGTGATTGAGCGCGCTATGATACTCAGCTCTGGTGATGAGATCTTGCCGATGCATCTTCCATATGAAATTGTGAGTGTGAATGGCCTTCCACAACGTCTACCCCTTGACCCATGGGAACAATGGCTCAACGCACACCCATTAGGGCCAATAGTCTTTGAAGAGGTCGTTGGACGATTAGAGCGACACCTTATCCGTTGGGCATTAGAGACCGCGCGACATAACCGTACACGCGCAGCCGAACTGCTCGGATTTGCCAAAGTAGATCAACTGCGCTACCTCATGCGCAAGCACGGAATAGAATAACCGCTTTTTGTCTCTATGATTGATGCGAGGGTACATAGCGGAGACGTGTCTCACCATCCTCTTCACGAAGCGACAATAATTCTTGCTCCAGGTCTTGCCAGGCTTGTAGCTCTATCTGTATATTGCTCAGATGCAAGCGTTGCTGCATCGCCTCCTGAAATTTCATCGTCACGCGTTGACGGAAATTCGCAAGAATAGCACGCTGTGTACGGATACCAGGCATCACATGTAAGCGAATGACATCAGGATCATAGAAATCTTCTTTCGTAAAGGCCAATGAAATGAGGTCGCTAAACGTAGCCAGAAGACCGAGGCGTTGAGCAGAAAAATAGCTCTTCTGCGTACTGGATGCAAGCAGACAACCCGCGATTTTTCCTTCAAAGCGAATAGGATGAGCGGCAGCGCTTACCTCATAATCATCCTGAATAGCAGGGGTTGCTTTTTTCATCCGCAAATCATTGTCATCATGGGGATGGCGCATCTCAACAACGTAGCCAGAGAGAGATTCAAGACCAAGGAAGAGCACATCATGTTCGAGATCGGCAGCCCATGGAGTACTCCCCTTGCCAGTACGTTCTCGTAGACTATGAATCTTACCATCCTCAGGTGATGGTGGCATACACTGCACAAGTTTCACCGCCATACCCAGACGATTAGGATCAAGCTGGTTCAAAGCCTGTTTGAGTACCTCTTCACTGATACGCCAGAAACGTAAACTTTCCGTCGTTGTCGTGCGTATATTAAGAATGTGTGCGAAAAAATCTGAAGGGATATACTCAGAAGTATCCTCTGCAAGCCAATAGTGGATATCCGGGTAACTTAATTCAAGGGCATCGAGCAGTTCCTGGCGATGGCTTGGATGGACGACTTGTAGGAGATGGATCAGGTGTGACTTATGTGGCTTTGACTCACCACTTGCCCAGCGAGAAAGTGTCATACTTGTCACACTCAGAGCTGTAGAGAGTCGCTGCCGTTCAGTTGTTGATTTAATCATACCCTGCAAAATGTGAGACCATGACGGAGGATGTCGCACCATCTCTTTCCACCTCGCGATTCTTATCTAATGAAATACACTGTTGAAGCCCTAATACACGATCACTTTCCATAGATATGATAGCAGAGGGAGTATGCTTCGTCAACTCTTTTAGACGAGAGCAAAATTGTTGTGAAATGCCTTCAGAAATACTTGTCTCTGTGCTAAAAAGTTGGTATCATTACAAGCAAGAGCGTCCTGACAAGTTCAAGGAAGCAGAGCGGCTATGTCAAATAGATATGAACGTGAGATAGAAGAAATCTTACGCAATTTAGAGCATGTAGAGCCTAAATCCGGCCAGGTATCAAAGCTTGGAGAGCGACTTCGGAGAAAGCCCCCTCCATCTATGCGTACACGTCCGGCACGTTTTTCGTTTTCATTCAAAGATCGCCTTCTCCTGATAGCGATTCTCACTGCATTGCTCGGCGCGGGCTACCTCTCTTTAAGTGGGAAACAAGGTGGAGACCTTTTTTCGCTCATCTTTGCAGGAATTTCTATGATATGCATCATTCTTGTTGCATGTTCGCAGTTCCTCTTTACCTCACGCCGTTCCCAATCGTATCACTATGGAAACGTGACTATTACCCCTATTCACAGAAACCCATTTCACCTATTTCAAACGCGTTGGAACCTTTTCAAACTGAAAATGCGTTATAGGCGACGCAACGAGCGCAAGTAAGAGAGTCGCGCTTGCACTTTCGTCAGCGACTATCTGATAGTACAGTCGCCATTCCTGTGACATGAGGTCTTGACAATGTGGAGGAGGCATGATATAGTTCAGTACATCAGCGGGGTGTGGCGCAGTTGGTAGCGCGCCTGGTTTGGGACCAGGAGGTCCGCGG
>DAOUDD010000072.1:0-6029 GCA_034431765.1 Ktedonobacteraceae bacterium
AATCAATAGTGCCAACAATCTACGTAAAGCCGAAATTCGTAAGGCCGAACACCATACCGATCCACTGATCGCAGCAATTCGTCTGCATCACTAAGCGATCTGGACAGACATTATCCTGCAATTATCTATTGATTTTTAAGAGGGGGGAGCTGCACGAGCAGGCAGTTCCCCTCTTTTGAATAGTTTAGATTTATATGCTAAAATACCCTCTTGCTGTATGGTAAAAAGTGTGGTTTAATAAAAGAAATCGTGTTACAGGCTGGTAACGGTCAGTTTATGCTTTGCTTATGTATGTGTAAGATCAATAGAAGATATACCTGGTAGGAAGTAGCAATTTATATAGCCACAATGCAGAGCGAGAACTCGACTAAGGAGAAAACCACCTATGCCAATTATTCGGATAGATACAGGAGATGACGCTGGATCAAGCAATACGCAGATCAACTATCCTATTAGCTTTATGCGCGAGATCGCCAAATCGATTTTGAAAAATGTAGATATGGCACTGGTCGAACATGACCAGGAATGCAAAAAGCTGGAAACGTATACAGATACAACCCCCAGTGACTTTGGCGTACGACCAGTCAAGATGGTTACTATTCCCCACGAAACGCGTTTACGTGCCTCATATGAATGGCAAAGTAAACTAGCTCATGCTCTTCTTCAAGCAGCCGATCTAATGGAGGCGGCAGACAACGATAGTGCGAAAAGCTTCTGCTCGGATCATTGAGCGAGAACAATAGAAGAGAAGAAGGAACCTAAAAAAGAGCATGAGTGATATAGACGATATCAAGGCGCTTATTCATAACACTTTTGTGGCACCAGTAAGCCAATTTCATGCGCAGGTAAAGCCTTTAGAAGCGATTCATCAGAAATATGTACAAATTTTTTGTAATCTGGTATGGTCGCTCGTTGATGGTACAGGCGAACATACATTTTCAGGTCCCGCATCCAATGCCTTTGCCCAGACAGTAGGTAACTATATTAGTGTGGAGCAAAATTTTTCCAGCTACGATGGGGAACTCTCTGAAAGGTTTTCAGAAGCCGCGAAATTGTGTGACCGCGCTGCACGCGATGTTCAACATTATATTGATACGTTCCCGTATAGCCATACCGATCCCGGCTCTCAAGCAGTGCAGTCAGGGGTGATTGTTGGGGCAGGGCTGGAAAAAGTAGGTTTAGGGGAACTAGCTATTGCTACCGGACTGGCAGCTGCTGGAGCAACATTTATCATCGTTAATGGAGCGCAACAGAGCCAGTTGGAAGCCATGAATCATGTCAGGGATAAGTGGGTAAGCGACATGGATGATCTTGCCACTCGACTTGAACATGCTTTACCGCCTGATCCAACCGTTGGATCAATTCTTGTGCCTCCTACCGCCGATTCAGCCCCTCCATTAACTTTTGGGCAGAAAGAAATAAAACAAGATATCATAAAACAGTTAACCAGAGAGGGCGTGAAATTCAACGAGAGTGATATTGACCACCTGCTTGCACTGGGATATGATGCGGAAACCATAAAAAACCTTCTCAGGGGTATGGATGGTGTAAGAAAGAATGGTTGCAATGTCAACGGCCAGCAAGTCAAGTACGACGATACAGCTATCGACAGTGTGATTAACCAATTCAACTCAACAGAATTAACCAACGTGCAGAGTTTCGGACAAGAATGGCAACTTAATAGTCATTATGGTCTTCATGGGTCAGATGTTGGAGCCTCGTCGCCAGAAGACTACGTCAATAAGGCCAAAGACTTCATGAATGGCTCACCAAACTCCGATGAAATACAGATTTTGCGCTCAAATGGTCAATATGTACGGTGGAATTTCAAAACCGGCGAGTTTGGCATCATTAATGCAAATGGAACCTTGAATACGTACTATAAAAAGAAGCTTTCTCAATCTGCGTGGCAATATATGATATGTCAAGCGCTGAGACGCTACTAACCAGGAGTTACACAATGTTTGAGAATGAAATGCTTCCACCTGATCACGTTGTTCGTGAACTCCTTGTCAATCAAGGCATTACCGACTATCAGGTGTACAACACGCTAAAAGAACAACGCAACGAACACACTGAAACAACACAGGAGAAACAAACCGCAAAGAACCAATGGTTGATTGACACACCAGAACGTTCATACCGCCTCGTCTTGCAAGATGGTAAGTATGTACTCCAGCGTACTTTTCGTGACCAGCTTATTCACGAACTGCTTGCGAAAAAAGGCATTACGAAATACGAACTGTTCGATGTAACTGATGAAGGAATCATGCTTCCAGACGAAGCAACTGGCACGTGCGAGTCGTGTATTGGCCTGGTGATAACTGTGCAGGAGGTTTACATGTTTGCCCTCGATTGGACAGATGGGCACTATACTCTGGGTGAGAATCGAGGATTATGGAAAGCGCTCAGCCCCTTAGAATACAAAGGCAGTGAACAAGAGATCGTGCGCGTGCAACATCGCTTATCATATCACTCATAATGGGCTACCCATGAGTTATCCTAAACTTTTGAAACAAAAGTTCGCAAAAGGGGGTCCAGGGGGACAAAGTCCCCCTGGCGGGTATCGGGGTGTCCCCGAAAAACTCTTTTTTCTTCTTTTCTGCGTAGTCGCAGGCGACGCAGAAAAGAAGAGAGAAAGCTGGGGGCACAGCCCCCATACCCCCAGTCAAGGGGCAAAGCCACTTGCAACCCGTTGCAAGGCCGCTTGAAGCTGGTCGAACACGTGTTCAGAAAATTCGGGATGCGTCATGTAGTGGGTGCTGCAGGTGCGAGCATATAACAGAGAATGGGAACGCCCTGGCTTGGTAGTACAGCCAGTTGCCGTCGTGATAGAGATACCTTATACTAGGCGTATTCTCTATGACATGTAAATATGTTTCGGTAAAGTATTCGCTGCATTTCGTCGGTCAGATCTTGCTGGTTGACGAATCGAGAAGGGATTTAAGAACATAGCACGATCAGTCTATTATGATCGCATCGCCAGGTAGTGGCACCGGCAGACGGGCTATCATGGTGGTGCGTTCAAGCGGTACGTTCTCAACGACCGCATGCTCTCTCACATCAACACTATTGCCGGAAGTGCAATTCTAGAGTTGGGTGCAGGCAATGGCTACTTCGCACCGCTCTTGTTGCGCCGTTTCTCCGGTCGGCTCCCCGCCCGCCTGATCATCAGCGACCAATCACTCGCCCTCCTTACTATCGCTCAATCTACCTTTCATATTGATGATGCGGAGTACTCGATCATCGATGTGCAGGAACCCTTCCTTTTGAGGATAACAGTTTCCAGCTCATCCTGGCGAGCATGCTCTTCAATGAACTAACGGCAACAGGGTTTGCGCATGCTGTAAAAGAGTGTGCACGTGTCCTGACTGTTGGAGGTCAATTGCTTGCTGCGGTGCCACATCCCGATCTTGTACGTGCACTGGCGAAGAAGGGGGTGCTCACAGACTTCGGACATGGCCTCTCCGCAATGCCCAGTGCAGAAGGTCTGCGCCTCCCCGTTTCGCACCGTCAATAGGTAGAAGTGGTCATAATAATTTTTTAGAAGGGCATGATGAGGAGGGATGCAAAACTGATTTCCCACAGGGTTGAAGGAAAACTGGTCTTTTGTACAATGTTCTAGCATTGCTCTGCTGATAGAATCTAGAGTGAAGAATAGGGAAGCATTTTCAGGGGAGATCAAGGAAGGGAAAAATGAGCAAGTTCAGCATTCATCCTGCCACACGCATTGGTCATCTTAATTTGAAAGTTATCGATATGGAGCGTGCTCTGGCCTTCTACTGTGATGTCCTGGGCTTCCGTGTTCGTCGGTATCGGCAAGGAAGCCAACTGGCTTTTCTGGGAGCAGGTGAGAGTAGCTTTGATCTGGCGCTTGTTGCAATCAAAAGTCAGCAAGAAGTGCCATCATCACCTGCTGCCAGCGGATTGGATCACTTTGCCATTCGTTACCCTAGCCGACGTAATCTGGCCCATGCCTATCAACATCTTCTGGAGTGTGGGGTTGAGCTTCGGGAAGCTACCGATCACTGGATCGCTGAATCGCTCTATTTTGATGACCCCGATGGCAATCTGGTGGAGATCTACTGGGAACGTCCTCCTGAATATTGGTTTGAGGCTGATGGGCAGATACGCTCTCAACTGAAGCCCCTGGATCTAGCAGACTTGCTTGCTGAGTTGAAAGAACAGTAAGTCAATCAGACCCATCGTCCAGTACAAAATACGCTGGTACGCGCAACGGAGTATTCCGGCATTCACGTATGGCCCCGGCCTGTTAAGCGTTTCTCATGGACCGCAAGAATATATTCCCGTCAAGCGTATTGCGGAAAGCGCTCTGATTTATGCTATGACAGCAGTACAACTTCTGGGTCAGAGCTGACGGCACAGAGAAAGGGAAATCAAAGATGAGCTTTGAGCAAGTAACGAATCGTCTGCGTCAAGAGCTTGAAGTGCTTCAACAGGAGGGGCGTTTCTATAGTCCAGCGTTACTCGCTGGTAAGCAGGGGCCTCATATTGTCGTAGAGGGACGTACGTATATTAACCTGGCATCCAATAACTATCTCGGCTTCGCGCAGGACCCTCGCGTCATCCAGGCTGCGATTAACGCTCTCAGTGAATACGGATTCGGCACAGGCGGTGGTCGCTTGATCTCCAGCATGACTATACAAGAAAAGCTTGAACAGCGTCTCGCTTCTTTCAAGCGACATGAAGCTGCACTGACGTTCCAGACGGGCTATGATACGAATCTGGGCACGCTCTCAACTCTTTTTGGGGCAGAGGACGTGATCATTAGCGATGCGGCCAATCATGCCAGTATTATTGATGGGTGTCGGTTATCGCCGGCACAACGACGTGTTTATCCTCACAATGACCTTGCGGCCCTGGAAACGCATCTCCACAACAGCCAGAGTGCCAGAACCAGATGTGTAGTCACTGACGGCGTTTTTAGCATGGATGGAGATATTGCCCCATTGCCAGAAATTGTTGCCCTCGCTGAACAGTATGAGGCTATCGTCTATGTGGATGACGCTCATGGGGATGGCGTCCTTGGAAGTCATGGGACAGGCATCGTCGAGCACTTTGATCTTCATGGCCGGGTCGCTCTCGAAGTAGGAACGTTATCAAAGGCATTTGGCGGCATGGGAGGATTTCTTGCGTCCAATGCTACAGTCATCGGGTATGTGTTTCAGCGTAGCCGTCCTTTTATCTTCAGCACGGGGCATCTGCCTCCCATGGTTGCGGCAGGCCTTCTGGCGGCACTTGATCTGCTGGAAGAAGAGCCAGAACGACTCAGAAGATTGTGGGAAAACACAGACTATTTCCGCCATCATCTCAAGCGGCTCGGTTTCCAAACAGGGGCAAGCGCAACTCCGATTATTCCTCTTCTTATAGGAGAGGCTGCTACAGCAATGACTTTCGTCAGACACCTGCGCTCTGAAGGAATATTCGCCCAGGCTTTTAGCTATCCTGTCGTCCCCCTGGGAACGGCGCGCATTCGCATGATCATTTCGGCGGCTCATAGCCGGGATGATCTTGATAGCACCCTTCAGGCGTGTGAACGTGCAGGACGGAGTCTCCGGCTGATCTAATGTTGATCACAGAGAAGTTTGAGATGTAATTAGCACTGGGCAAGCAACTCCTGCCGCTTGCCCTTCCTTAGCACATTCTGTCATCGTTCTTCATGTTGATGCTCAGCTACTCTTCGATGCTATCAATCCCCTTCAACATCTGTACAACCTCTTCGACGAGCGCATCCCATAATTGCTTGCCGAGTTCGGCGCTGCAGTGAGTGGGGTCGCCGATCACGCCGGTGGAAGAGTAGTGCGCGAAATCAAGGTGAGGATCGCTCCAATTCACGGGAGTAGAGTGTGGGTCGGAGAGCAGGTTGAGCCGAACGGTCTCGGGACGGAGGTAGAGTGAGATGGAGGTGGTGAAGCTGTCGGCGTGCCCGCCTGGAACGGTTGGATCGGCAAGACGGCACCAGATACTGTGGAAGGGCTGTTCGGGCAAGAATGCCTGGGCTGTGTCCT
>DAOUDD010000073.1:0-3949 GCA_034431765.1 Ktedonobacteraceae bacterium
GTTCTTCAGGAATACCGGGGCCGCCGTCCTGTACATGAATAGTGACGAGCTGCGGATCACATTCCAGCTTGACCAGAATTTCTTTCGAGTCGGGTGCGTACTTGATGGCGTTTGTCAGCAGGTTGATGAGGACCTGACCGATGCGCTCGTGGTCTCCTCGGATCATTGCCTGGGTCTGGCCCTCTATGATAATCGTATGCTGTTCTGTTGTCAGTTGAATATCTGCAACCACGTTTTTCACCAGTGTATCAAAGTCAAAGAGGCTCTCGCGCAGACGCAGCCTGCCCCCTTCGATACGGTTGACATCTTGCAGATCGTTGATGAGGCCTGTTAGTCGATTGACTTGCTGATCCATCTTGGCCGCCAGTTGCGCTCCCTGTATATCAGCGGTGCGCTCGCAGCGTTTACCAAGCAACTGTGAATAGCCTTTCAGACTGCTCAATGGGGTTTTGAGTTCATGCACGACCATGCTGATGAACTCGTTTCTGCGCGCCTCGCGTTCATCGCGCAAAAGCTGTTCGCGCACAAGACGTTCTCGTTCCTGTTCGGCTTTTCTGCGTTCGATGGCGTAACGAATCAGGCGATGCAGCAGTTCGCCCTGTAGTAGATCCTTTGTGATGTAATCGTCAGCACCGGCTTGCAGCGCCTGGATGTCGATATCTCCTCGGCCCATGCCCGTCAAAACGATCACAGGACGATTATAGCCCTGGAGCCGCGCCTCTCTTAGTAAATCAATGCCGCTAGATGAACCTAGTCGGTAGTCGAGCAAGCAGATATCATGATCGTCCTGCTGGAGGTGAGCGAGACCATCCTCGAATCCCTGTTCCCACAGCACGTTATACCTGGTGAACTGCACTTTTGCCAGCACCTTTTGCAGCAGAAAGAAGTCTTCTTCGTCGTCTTCAATGAGTAGAATAGTCGTCTGCTGTGTTTCCATACGTACCTCGGGCCTCTTCGGATGGCAAAGTGACAATCTCGAACCAGTACTTCCCGAGCATCTGCATGACCTCAATGAGACGCTCGAATGTCACCGGCTTTGTAATAAACGAGTTGACTCCTAACTTATAGGAGCGATAAATATCCTCTTCAGCCTTGGATGTAGTGAAGACGACAACGGGAATATCCTTTAGATCTGGATGAGCTTTGATTTCTTTAAGCGCCTCTCGTCCGTCCTTGCGTGGCATATTTAAATCGAGCAGAATGACTCCTGGCCGAGGTGCTGTGGCTGGATCAGAGTACGCATTCTGGTGCAACAGGTAGTCAAGCAGTTCCTCACCGTCACGGACGCAATGCAACTCGTTGAGCAGTTTTCCTTGCTTGAGAGCTTTCTGCGTGAGCAAAATATCATCGTCGTCGTCGTCTGCCATCAGAATCACGATAGATGTTTTTGTTGTCATGCGTTCTTTCCTTCTATTTTACTCTGCTGAACGGGAAGCGTCACGAGAAATGTTGCTCCTTGCCCAACGGTACTATGCGCGGTAACTGTTCCACCATGCCGCTCGACGATTTTTCGTACGACCGCTAGACCAATTCCCGTGCCCTCGTATACTCCCCTCCCATGGAGGCGTTGAAAGACGGTGAAGATACGATCAAGATACTTCTCATCGAAACCTATGCCGTTATCCTTAACAGTAAGCAAGCAATGTGTTCCCTTTGGTGATGGTTCTGAAAGGATCTGAGCAGAGACGTGAACATGTGGGGGAGTATCAGGCTTATGGAACTTCAGCGCATTGCCAATCAAATTTTGCAAGAGCTGCCGCATCTGCAACGGATCTGCTTGGATAGTGGGAAGCGCCGCGATTTCAACTGTACCTTGTGTGGAACGCACCCGAACTTCCAGATCGAGAACAACCTCGTGTGCGATCATATTCAGATCAACTAGCGAAAAGGGAAGAGCTTTGGTGGTGATACGTGAAAAGGTCAAAAGATCGTTGATGAGAATCTGCATACGAGAAGCTGCATTGCGCATACGATCCAGATAGGTCTGTCCATCGCCGAGCAGAGAGCCATATTCTTCCTGTAAAAGATTGCCGAATGCCTGAATTTTACGTAACGGCTCTTGCAGATCATGGGATGCAACGTAGGCGAAATCCTGTAACTCCTGGTTGCTGCGCTGCAATTCTATATTGAGTTGCTGAAGCTCATTTGTGCGTTCTGCTACCATCGTTTCCAGGTTCGCAGTAAACTCCTGGAGCCTCAGGTAGATGTGGACATTCTCCATTGCCAGAGAAACACGCTGCCCTAACTCCTCTGCCATTGCCAGATCGGTTAGAGTGTAGTGACGTTTGGTTTCGGTCGTCACTAGCATGATAGCTCCCACGCCTTGTTCCTGAACCACAATTGGCACGATGATCGCCGAAGAGAAGCCGATGGAGCGTGAGAGTTCCAGTTCATGCTCATCTTTAGCGGTAGCAACGAGCATCTCATCAGTAATATCGGGGTAGAACTCCGATTGTTTCGTACGTATAACCGCAGCGATGCCTGTCGGAGCTTCTGGATCATATGGCGTCCGCTCATTGAGTTCATAAGCCCAGGCAACCTTTTCCGGGTCAACATGTGCGATAGCGAGGGGAGAAACAACACCATTCGCGTCACGCAGATCTATACGGCACCAGTCAGCAACCATTGGAACGGCTTGCCGTGTTACCTGAACCAGTACATCTTTATAGTCGAGAGAAGAGACGAGCAACTTGCTCGCCTCCGTAAGGAAGTGCAGATGTTGGAGGGTACGCTGCAGTTCAGTTATATCCCGATTGACCTCTAAGATAGTTCGCCCCCTGGTTGGTGACTGCTCCAGCACAACCCAGCGACTAGAAATAATGAGCGGGGTTTCATCCTTCTTGCTGTGTTCCAGTTGGCCTTCCCAGGTTCCTGTGTCGTGCAAGATCTCCTCAATCTCCTCTTGTAGACGGGGGAATTGGGTGCGTAACAGTGTAGAGATCTGCTTCCCAATGGCCTCTGCCTCGGTCCAACCGTAAAGCGTAGTGGCCCCTTGATTCCAGAACAATATCGTGCCCGTCTCATCACGGATAATAAAAGCGTCATGAGCAGAATGTACAATTGCTTCCTGCCAATACTCACGTTGGTTTCTCTTTTGGGGGGAGTCTTCTATGAAAGGCGAGGCAAGGTAGGAAGGTGGAGGGGTGGAAGAATGCTTCTGGTTGTTCTCTTCAGACGGTGGCATTACAAATGTTCTTGCCCTTTCTTCAGTATAACTTCACGACAAATGTCGTAAGAGCTGTCGTAAAGTGAGGATAAATAGGAGAAAGGGAAGTGTCTCAAAGCCGCTTGGAGCTTCGCTTTGAGACGCTTCCCTTTCTAAAGGGGTGCCGGTGGAGAGATTCGAACCCTCAACCCTTGCGGGATCTGTTTTTGAGACAGACGCGTATACCGTTCCGCCACACCGGCTTGCGTATGTTGACGGGTCTTATGATAACGCATCAGGAGTCGAAAGTCAAGTGTTTATTCTAGCAGTTTGCGTTTTGTGATGAGAAGATGAGTGTAGCAAAAAGGGGGATAGAATGGCCTTTTCTTGACTGAGTAGTGTACAGTAGTCGTAGATACTACCAGTTCGTAGGTATATGCTGTGTGAAGAGAAAGCTTACGATGAAATATAGTGCTGCGAAAATGTGTACAGAGGCATATTTTTGTTGTGGAGGCTCTTGATGCTCGATAATATAGTTCCTACAAGTACAGTTGTGAGCCAGGATCATACTGCAAAATCACATGGCTCGCTTGATGCAGATATTATTATTAAAAATGCTCCTGACCCTATCTTTATTTCAGATCTGGAAGGAAAGATCCTCTCTGCGAACGATGCGGTGTACGAACTGCTAGGCTTTCGTACCGATGAGGTGCTGGAGCAGTCGTTGTCGCGCTTCATCAGCCCTGAGGAGACGCGAGAGTTTCTGGCGGCACTCAAGGAGGTGATCGAGCGTGGTGCCACGCG
>DAOUDD010000074.1:0-22821 GCA_034431765.1 Ktedonobacteraceae bacterium
AAAACTCTCAATGTCACTTTCAACCCTCATGAAAATTCTACCTGGGGAGACTACTATCTCTTTCATAGTGAGGATTGGAAGGAAGAAATTTCCTTGCAGAAGAATTTGGGTGAGGACGAGGATGGGGATTGTTGGAGGGAATCAAAATTTAAACAGTACTCCCTGATTTTAGAAGTGGATTTACCTATGATACGAGCAAAGGATTTTGAAGATAGAATCAAGCAAGCGTTTGGCTCTACAGTATCATTGTTGAGACGTTCGGAGTACCCTGACTAAGATTTGCTTTTGAGTAGGAAGATAATGATTAAGCGAAACACACATCTACATTACTACGGGAGAGCAAAGGAAAGCTTTCAGAATCCCTGGATATTACAACGTTTTCTACGCGAAGTAGCAGCTCTGGGATTTTACCTGGTGACAAGGCAGGAACATCATGTTGCCTGGATAGGATGGAGAAGTTTGCAAACTGGATTGCCACCGCGACCAGTTTGGAGAAGTTCACAACCCGAATTAGAACAATCTGCAGAAGATGCTTCTATCACTGCTGAAACATTGTCTACTCCTGGTATCTCCAATCTGTTGCGGGACGAACTTCTAGAGTTTGCGTCAAATCGAAGTGATATTCTCTATGTGAGCGGACTCTCTACCGATAAAACACGTGATTTTTTCTTTCACATACGCTTTAGCCCCGAAGAAAGTTCTATTACGAATACACCGATCCACATAGCCTTTTTACAAAAACAAGAGGATAGCCTGCAGGTCTTTGAGCATTGGTTAAAGCTTTTCCAGGTGATGTATGATCTCTGGAACCCGGCTTTCGCTTATACCTTTCCTTCGCGTGTAGGCTGGCCCGAGACAACACGTGAAGATGCGCTCGCTTTTCAACCACCATGCGTCTATGAGATTAACTTCTGGAGTCCGGAAATAGTCAACAGGCTAGGGAGAGAACGGGTACTCAGCACTCCTGCCTGGAAAGTTCAACCCCTGGAAGATGGTGGCGTTTTACTCGTACCGGATTTCTATTTCGGGCCAGCGGAACCAGCCCGATGGAAGGCCGTTACAGAGCATCTAGGCTTTCCACTCCTTATTCCATCTGCTACTGACGATTAGCACCCCTGGCGGCCTCCTCTTTGACATCACTTGCAAATACGAGTACACTAAAAGGTAGAAGAGACAAGGGAGCTTTTACTGGTCAAGCACTTCACGCAGCTCCTCAAGGGGTGTTTATGACAGAACAAGATATCTGGAAGCAGACCGTCGGCCAGGCCGCAGCACAATTCGTCGAACAGGATATGCTGGTCGGCCTCGGTACTGGCTCAACTGCTCGTGCCTTTATTCAGGCGCTCGGCCAGCGTGTGCAGCAGGGGCTACGCGTCAAGGGCGCAATCGCCAGCTCACAGGTCTCACAGGATCTCGCCGCCAGCCTGGGCATCCCCATCACCGACTTCGCCACCCACCCCACTCTCGACCTCTATGTCGATGGTACCGACGAGATCGATCCACAGCTTATGCTGCTCAAAGGTGCAGGCGGCGCTCTGCTGCGCGAAAAAGTTGTCGCCACCGCCTCCCGTCGCTTCATCGTCATTGCCGACGAGAGCAAACAGGTGCTCAAGCTGGGCACACGCTTTCCCATCCCCGTCGAGATCGTGCCCTTCGCACTCGTTCCCGCTGGGAAACATCTCGAAGCGCTGGGTGCCACCATGACGGTTCGTCAACGTGATGGCAAGCCCTTCCTCACTGAAAACTCCAATCTCATCCTCGATTGTGCCTTCCCCCATCCACTCGACGATCCCTTCGACATCGACGATAAAATGCACAGCATCGTCGGTGTGGTCGAAACTGGCCTCTTCCTCAACATCGCTGCGCAGGCCATCATCGCGGGACCCGATGGGTTGACGTTTATGCCCTGAATGCGCTGCGTTGACCTGCCCTCAAAAGTGCGCTATACTTCTTCCACCAGCCCACCTTGAGACAATATATTTCGGGTATCCCAAATAGAGAGCAATGGGAGTGCGGGGCGACCAAGAGGCGCTCTGAAGACGCCGCCTCTCCCCTTGGCACTTAAGCGCGAGGGCCTTTCCCAACAGCATCATTGCATCGCGTCCGTTTCGTCGGGCCGCACGATTGCCGGCCCTTGTTGCTTACGTTGGTGTGCATAAGAGCGGGGCAAGCTTGCTCCCATACGCGTCCAGCATTCGTGCGAAGTGAAATGCATTGGGACTTGAGGGCGCAATGACTTCTGACAGAGTACTACGCGCCGTTCGTTTTTCCTATTTACACAGGACAGAGCAAAGGAACCATGAGAGTTGTTCACACGCTTTCAGATCTAGAAAAGCTACGCACTTCGCTTTCGGGACGTGTAGGCTTCGTTCCCACGATGGGCTACCTCCATGCTGGACATCTCGCGCTCGTCCAACGCGCTCGTGCCGAGAATGAGCAGTGTCTCGTCAGTATCTTTGTCAACCCGACCCAGTTCGGCCCCTCTGAAGATCTCAACCGCTACCCACGCGATCTTGCCCGCGATCTTGCCCTGCTTGAGGCCGAACATGCCGCTGCCGTTTTTGTTCCAACAGCCGAGGAGATGTATCCCTCCGGCTTTACAACGTTCGTGCAGCCAGTCGGTCCACTTGCGGAACAGGGCGAGGGTGCTGCTCGGCTCGGCCATTTTCGCGGCGTTGCAACGGTCGTACTCAAATTATTCCAACTTGTTCGTCCACACGTGGCGTACTTTGGACAGAAAGATGCTCAGCAGGTGGCCGTGATCACGCAAATGGTACGCGATTTCAATCTGCCCATCCCTATATCTATACATCCAACTCTACGTGAGGCCGATGGACTGGCAAAGAGCAGCCGCAACAGTTATCTAAATAGTGCTCAGCGAGATGCAGCGAGCGTGCTCTATCGTGCACTGCAAGCGGGTCGGCAAGCTTTCAGCGCCGGTTCTGCTGCACAGATTGTTATTGAGACAATGCGCGCTGTGATTCTCGCGGAACCGCTGGCACACCTGGAGTATGCAGAGCTACGCGATCCTGCCAGCTTTCTACCACTGCTCACACTGCAAGCTCCGGCGTTGCTCCTTCTCGCGGTGCGTCTCGGCCCGGCCCGCCTGATCGACAATTTCGCCCTGCACGCCGACGGCACCTGGGATACAGGCATTCTAGATGTTTGAGTCTGGTGCTGAGCAACGTTGGAAAGCGCAGTTTCCTGGGTCATAGAGAGAGGAAGTATGACTATGCCGAAGAAGATGACGGTTCCTGACATTGTTGCCCGCAAACACGGTCCAAAGATTACCATGGTGACTGCCTACGACGCTCCCGGCGCGCGCATTGTTGATGAGGCTGGCATCGATATGATTCTCGTTGGCGATAGCATCGCTACTACAGTGCTGGGCTACGAGGATACGCTTCCCGTCACTATCGATGTTATGATTCATCATACCGCCTCCGTTACACGCACACGCCCCAACGCGCTGGTCGTCGGTGATCTTCCCTGGCTCAGCTATCACATCTCGATTGAAGAGACGGTGCGCAATGCTGGTCGGCTCATCCGCGAAGGTCGTGCCGAGGCGGTGAAGCTGGAGGGTGGTCGCAAACGTCTAGCAATGATTGAGGCGCTCCTCTCTGCCGAAATTCCCGTTATGGGCCACCTTGGTCTGACCCCACAATCCATTCATGCAATGGGTGGCTATCGTGTGCAGGGCACGAGCGTAACCGCTGCTCGCGCCCTGCTTGATGATGCGAAAGCGCTCGCTGAAGCTGGTGTCTTTGCACTCGTTCTCGAAGGTATTCCCGATACGCTTGCCCGCTTGATCACGCAGGAGATCGCTATTCCTACTGTTGGTATTGGAGCAGGGCCCTATTGCGACGGACAGGTGCTCGTCTTTCACGATGTGCTGGGCCTGCTACCGACAACGCATCAGCCCAGGTTCGTCCGTCAGTACGCGCAGCTTGCCGAGAACGCTACCGCTGCACTGCAACACTACCGTGACGATGTGCAATCCGGTGCTTTTCCCGCCGATAGCGAGAGTTATCACCTGAGCGAAAAGGTGCTCCAGGAACTTACTACACAAGAAACGACAACAAGTGATAGCGCTATGTTGGACGCGTAAGGAATAGCTCTTCGAGAAATAGACGGGTAAATCATGCACGTTATGCTTTTCTTGCTTTAGCATCTTCGTAGGGACCATCATTATGAAGTTTAAAAATTTAACTGGAAGATAACGTGCTCAAATGTCCTCCACTTAATTTCTTAAAATTCATCATGGCGTCCGTTGGTCGCCACGCACTCCTGCTCGCCCTTGTTGGTTACGTTGGTACGCATGGAAGCGCCGTTCGCCTCTGCCCTCCAAGAGACATTTCTCAGGGGCAAAATCTTGAGTCACAGGTAAAACCAGTACATATTGCAGCACTAGAAAGACACTATTATGACACACGTATACTACGACGCTGACGCCGACCTCTCGTTGCTCTCGCAGAGACGCATCGCGATCGTCGGCTACGGCAGCCAGGGACATGCTCACGCGCTCAATCTGCGTGATAGTGGCTGTTCTGTCCTCGTCGGCCTCCCTCTCGACAGCAACAGCCGCGCCAGGGCCGTCACCGACGGCTGGGAACCCCAGCAGCCAGCACAGGCAGCTCAGCAGGCAGAGATTATTATGCTCCTGGTACCTGATCAGCTTCAGCAGCAGGTCTACCAGAGTGAACTCCTTCCTCACCTCTCTCCAGGAAAGCTCCTGCTCGTTGCCCACGGCTTCTCCCTGCACTATGCACAGATCACGCCTCCACCCAATATCGATGTTGCGATGGTTGCCCCCAATGGTCCTGGCCCGCTCTTGCGCCGCTCCTACCTCGAAGGCACAGGTATTCCCGCACTCTGGACAGTAATACAGGACTTCACCGGTCAGGCACAGGCTCTAGCGCTTGCGTATGCGCGAGCGCTCGGCTGCACCCGCGCTGGAGTTATGCATACAACGCTGGCTGAGGAGACCGAGACCGATCTCTTCGCAGAGCAGGTCGTGCTCTGTGGTGGACTCTCGACCTTGATTCGTAGTGCCTTTGAGACTCTTGTCGAAGCTGGCTATGCACCCGAGGTCGCCTACACCTGCTGCTTGAAAGAGGTAAAATTAATTGCTGACTTACTCTATGAGGGGGGAATCCACTTCATGCACAAGGCGATCAGCGACACTGCCGAGTTTGGTGATTACCTCAATGGTCCGCGCATTATCGATGAACATACGCGGCAGCAGATGCGCGCGGTGCTCCACGATATTCAGGACGGCACGTTCGCCCGCCGCTGGATACTCGAAAATCAGGCTGGTAGCCCTCTTCTGCGTGCGATGCGCCAGAGAGATGCACACCATCCCATCGAGGAGGTCGGACGCCGCCTCCAGCAGTCCTCTCATCCCCCGACCAGGCCAAATTAAGTGACAGACTGCACTATTTGGAACATTTTTCGTCTATGTACGTCTTACATAGTAGTGCTATCTTTCATTGCGCTGAAAAAGGTTCCTGAATACCTTTTTCGGAACTTCCTCGCAGCCAGATAGACATGGTTAGACACAGCGTGTGATTTCTAGCTGGATACAGAGAGAACGAGATTTCCGTTTCTGAATGCGTATAAGCATACCAGCAAAATAAAATAGATGCTTACTTACTTCATTTGGAAACTGCAATACGATAATAAAGCAACACTTCTATTAACCTTTTTAAGACTAGAAAAAGCTATGCTTTATGAAAGAGGTTTAGCGTTATGTCTTATTCTCTTCTTTGTTCTAACAAAGGGTCGTTTTCGCGCCTGCTACTGCCAATAGTCTTGAGCCTATTATTTCTCGTGGCGCTGTCCCCTTTATCCCCCGTTGCCAGAGCAGATGCTTTGCAACAGCATGATGGAGGAGTGCAGATTACTGATGTAGAGATGGGCTTTAAAGGAAGCTACCAGGACGGAAATTGGGTTCCTGTCCAGGTGAAATTAAGCAATACAGGCGCGGATTTCACTGGTAAAGTCTCTATCTCCGTTCCCACTCCCTACAACGGCACAAATAATTCTTCACCCTCAGCTATCTATCAGGAAAGCATCAGTCTGCCTCTCACTTCGCAGAAGCAGGTGACGCTGTTCATTCCCCTCAACCTGGGTTCTCAGGGAAATTCGCAGCAGATCACGGTCTCGTTACTCGATAATAACGGAAATACTGTCACTACTCGCCGCGCCACGCCGATCAGTGTAAACCCCAACGAACTCTATGTTGGCCTGGTAGCTGGTCCCAATCAGCATCTCAACAATCAGCAGGTAGCGCTTCCTAATCTTACCGCCCGTGTTCATCCAGACAATCTGACTCCAGCAGAGCTACCTACAGCCGTCGAAGCGTACAATAACTTCGATATGCTGGTACTCGATTCGATTAGTGGCAGTAGCTTCACTCATGATCAGCTTGCAGCCCTGCAAAGCTGGGTGCAGAAAGGCGGCAATCTCGTCGTTATCGGTGGCCCTCAGGCACATGAGACGCTCGGCGCACTGCCTGCCAGCCTACTCCCCGTTACCTTAACAGGAGAAGATACTCTTCCCGCAGGTACACATCTGCTCCCGGTGGGTAGCCCTAACCCCAATGGCGATGATACGTTGTCCTCACCTGTTCAAATTAGCGTTGCGACACCACGCTCCAGCAGCTCCGTCCTGCTCTCATCGGGCAATACTCCGCTGATTGTGCAAGGGAGCGTAGGACAGGGACTTGTGCATTATCTCGCCTACGATCCATTCCTTGATCCCCTGATGCGCTGGAGTGGCACCAGTAGCCTCTGGTCTCACCTGCTCTTCCGCACGCAGGGCGAGCACATCCTGGCGCTAAACTCGAACAATAGCAATAATGCAGGCATGCAGTACAACGGTTCGAGCATCGAGAACTACATGCAGACCTTAACACCCAATATTACTCCTCCCATCTGGCTTATCCTTGTTCTGCTGCTCAGCTATATCCTCCTGCTTGGTCCCATTCGCCTTATCCTGGTACGCCGGCTAAAGAAGCGCGATTGGAGCTGGAGGATCGTGCTCGCCACTATCGTCGTCTTTACGCTGCTCAGCTATGGCCTTGCCTTGCAACAGAAGGGCACGTCCATTATCAGTAGCAACGTTTCCGTCATTCAGCTCAGCCGTCCCGAGGCAAATAGCTCTCTTGCTCATCAGACAAACTATATCGGCATCTTCGTTCCCAACCAGGGTGATTTCCAGGTCCGTCTGCCTGGTTCTCCCCTGGTACAAACGGTGGAGTCTCGCGATTCCTTTAACGGACAGGGTGGACGTTCTACTAATCAGCCAATCACGGTGACACGCGAGAACGATAGCACGAATGTGAATCTGCACGGCGTCGATATCTGGACGCTGCGCACACTTGTTGCCAGACAGGATGCCTCTATGCATGGCGGCATCGTCTCTCATCTGACATATAACAACGCTTCGATCACCGGTAGCATCACCAATACGTTGCCCTATGATCTCAGTGACGCCTACATTCTGGCCAGCAATACGCCCACCTCGCTCGGTCCTATCGCGGCTGGAGAGACAAAACAGGTCACAATTAACAATCTGGGTGGCAGCAATAGTGCAAATGCACAGAGCCTCGCAGATCAGATCATGAACAGTCACGGCATTTCGACGAACGGCTATCAGCCAGCCTCAGTGGAACAAAACACTGATGAAGTGCACAGGCATGTGAATATGCTTACCGCTCTCAGCGGCGAGAATTGTAGTTCGTATGGTTCCTGCTATTCGTATGCAAACGGGGGCAAGTTCGCCTCCAGTTACTTCGGTCTAGCAGGAAGGGGTGCACATGATATTGATGGCCCGTCTCGGACAGGTGCTCAGGACCCACTTCTTCTCGCAGGGGCACCTGCAACCTTCATCGCATGGGCTAATCTGCCCTCCAACGGGAGCAATGATGTCACCATCAATGGTTCAACGCGTCCCAACACCCAGGAACACCTGCTTCAGGCTCCGTTAGATCTGACCTTTGCCAACACGGTGGATATCCCCGCTTCAATGTTCTCCAGTCAGATCGTCGATGTCCAGGGCAACGCGGGAAATACTGAGCCGCAAACGCTCTCACCGGGCGTTTACATGTTGGTATCAGGAAGCGTTACCTTTGAACTTACCTTGCCCAACAATGCAAAGACGCAGAGTGGCAGCCTGAACATTGTCGCAGGAGATGCTCAGCTTAAAAATGCACAATCTGTACCTGGCAATCAACCTACGACAGATGTTAGTCATGCTCATACCTCGATCTATAACTGGCACACCAATAGCTGGGAGAATAAATCGTTCTCGGCCAATTCATTCTCTCTCAAACTCGATGACGCTCAACCCTACATTGGTCCAGGAGGCCGTATCCTGGTGCGCGTCGCTCACGCCGACACTGACACATCCGCCGCCAGAGAGACAATCCTCTTTACAGATCCTCAGGCGGAGTTCAATGGCACGCTTGCAGGCTAAACGAGGAGACAAAGAACTATGCAAACTGTAGCAGTAACACCGCCTCCAACCGAGGCCATGCGTCCGTTGATCACCATTCAACATATCTCGAAGCGCTACCGTAATGTGCACGCTCTACGTGACTTTAGCCTGGAGATTCCGCGTGGCACCATCTATGGGCTTATCGGACCAAATGGTGCGGGCAAGACGACGCTGATGCGCATCCTCGCCGCGCTCCTCACTCCTTCTACCGGCAAAGTCTGGTTTGAGAATCGCGAGGTGACGCGCGCTCCCACTGTTATTCAGCGCAAGGTTGGCTACATGCCTGACTTCTTCGGCGTCTATCCCGACCTGACCTCTGCTGAATACCTCGAATTTTACGCCGGCATCCACGGCATCTCGCGCTCGAAACGCGCTACACTGGTGACCGACTTACTTGAACTGGTCGATCTCTCGTCGAAGCGCGAGGCACTGGTCGAGTCTCTTTCACGCGGTATGAAACAGCGTCTCTGCCTTGCCCGTGCGCTTGTTCACGATCCCGAGGTCCTTATCCTCGATGAGCCTGCCTCTGGCCTCGATCCACGTGCGCGCGTCGAGCTACGCGAACTCGTGCGCACGCTGCAAGGGATGGGCAAGACGATCATCATCAGCTCACATATCCTGCTTGAGCTGGCCGAGATGTGTACGGATATCGCGATTCTTCAGGGGGGACAGCTTGTTGTGGCTGGCAATGTCGATACCATCACGCGTCAGGCCGCTGGAAGCCGCGAACTCGAAATCCGTCTGCTGGATAGCGCACGCGTCCCCGAAACGCTTGAGACTCTCAAAGCGCTTTCCACGATCACCACTGTTACACCTGAAGACGAGCATGTCTTACGTGCCAATTTCACGGGCGACGACGCGGAACTCCAGCGTATCCTGGCCGACCTGGTCTCTCACGGCCTGCCGATTGTCTCTTTCGCGCCGCGCAGTGGTGGTGGACGGCTTGAAGAGGTCTTCATGCACATCACCGAAGGAGCGAGCCAGTCATGACCTTGACACTGTTCCCTCTCCTCACAAAAGAGCTGCGCTTACGCATGCGTCACGAACGCACTGTCTGGGTGCTCGTCTTCTACGTCGGGGTGCTCGGCGCTTTTGCCTGGATCACACTCCAGAATAGCCTGAACTCCCCGGCGTACCTTAGCCTCGGCATCAACATGTGGAGCATCGTGGGAGGGCAGCTCTATCGTATTCTTGTCACTGTTCAATTGTTGCTCATTCTCTTTATCACACCCGCCTTCACCGCCAGCTTACTGAATGGTGAGAAAGAGCGCCAGACCTACGACATGCTGCTCTGTTCGCGCCTCTCATCCTTCTCACTGGTCTTCGGAAAGCTCTTTTCAGGCTTAACTAATGCGCTCTTGCTCATCGTTGCCTCGCTCCCCGTCTTCAGCCTGGTCCTCTTCTTTGGTGGCATCGCTCCGCTACAGATTGTGAAAGATGTATTGCTCTTCGTCATCACTGCCGTTCTGGTAGCGACGCTCGGCATCTTCTGCTCTACAGTCTTCAAGCGACCGGCCGTTTCAACTGTTACGACCTATCTGCTGCTCCTCCTCTGGATAGGTGTGCCTTTCCTGGTTCAGGCCATCCGCTATCAATATGGTGGAGTTGGAGTAATAACGCTACAAAATGGGAGCATGGTGGTCCTGGCAAACACGAGCGATGGTACCTCTGCTCACAGTTATGTCAGCTCGGGCCTTAATCCTTACCATCCTTCACTCACCTACATCTGGAACCCAATTGTGGCGCAAGGCAATATTGCTTTATTCTCCCTCATCCCTAGAATCCCTCTGGGCTTAGGGATGATGGGGAGTTATACACTCGCGGGTCTCTCATTCTCACCTCGCATGTCGTATACTGTTCTCAGCACTGTTGCGAGTCTGCTGCTCTTTCTGCTCAGCCTCTGGTTCGCAAGACCGCACAGACTTCAGTCACTCTTTCGCAGAAAACGCTATCCAGTAACCGTTCATCCAGAAACATCGTCTGTTGTGACGACATCATAGAGAAAATAGTCAAAGCGTATTATCGCTATTCAATGATGCAGGAAAAGAAAGGATTACTATGGCAACTCTGATGTCGTCACGCGGCGTACTCCGCTCAGACAGGTCAGTTACCGGCTCAAAGCTCGTCACGGCGCTCAAGCCCTGGCGACATCGCCTCACGTTGCTCCAGATTCTGCGCTGGTCCGTTCGCGGCTTCATCGCCGGACTCGTGCTGGCAGCGCTAGTCTTCCTGCTCGCACGCATCTTTCCCTGGGCAACGGCACACTACTGGGCAATCGCACTTGGCGCGGCTCCCCTGCTAATCGCTCTCGCCCTCGCTATTTTCTATCGACCCTCTCTTGAAGATACCGCGAGCGAGGTCGATGCTCACCTGAGGCTTCATGATCGCTTGAGCACAGCATGGGAAATGCGTGACGCTTCCTCAACACTGGTGAACCTGCAGCGCCAGGATGCGTTGAAGCAGCTTCAGCCTCACACTCCTACAAAAGCTCTCCCAGTACGCGTGCATCGCTCTACGCTCTTTACACTGCTGCTGGTTCTTGCAGCCCTCGCGCTGCTGCTCATTCTTCCCAATCCGATGACCACGTACTTGCAACAGCAAGCGGCGTTCCAGGCTCACGTTGCACAACAGATTAAGAGTATCGACAAACTGCGCCAGGAGATCGCCCACCAGCCCGATCTCTCTACAGCCGACAAGAAACAGGTTGATCAGGTGCTGCGCGACCTTCAGGCAAAGCTGCAAAATACGCACAATGAAACCGAAGCTCAGCAGGCGGTCGCCGATGCCAGAGCTAAATTAGACGCGCTGCGCAAGCCGCAGACCGCTAATCGCACACAGGCTCAGGCAGCCGCCGGTCAATCCCTGCAATCGAGCAGTAACAGCGCAGAAAAGAGCCTCGGTCAGGCGCTCTCGAACAACGATCCCAAAGCCGCTGCGAAAGCGTTACAGGATCTCGCGAAGAACGCCGCCTCTCAATCTGCCGAACAGCGCAGTCAGGAAGCGCAGGAGATTGAAAAGGCCGCCAACGCCGCAAAAGAAAACTCGCAGGTGAGTGACTCGCTACATTCGCTCGCCAAGTCACTTGCCGATGGCAACGCCAGTGAGATCTCCGACGCAGCCAACGGCGTTAACTCAGCAGCAAGTCAGACAAGCGCCGATCAGAACACGGAGAACGCTGTCAATAAGGCGTCTCAGGGCTTGCAAAACGCCGCCAACAACCTCGCCTCCGCCACCGATAACTCCAACAATGCAAAACCGAATGGACAAAACGGCCAGGGCCAACAGGGACAAGGGCAACAGGGTCAGGGACAACAAGGGCAAGGTCAGCAAGCCCAGGGCCAACAGGGGAAAGGGCAACAAGGTCAGGGACAAGGACAAGGGCAAGGTCAGGGACAAGGGCAAGGGCAAGGTCAGGGAAGCAATGGAGCAGGAAATAAGCAGGGGAAAAATGACCAGGTCTATGTCTCGGGCCAGACAAGCCAGGGCACAAGTACACAGAGCACGGACAACACCAGTAGCGTTGTCGATCAGGGAAGCCAGACTTCTTACCCCCAGGTTATCAAACAATACGACCAGCAGGCACATGATGCAATCGACAACAGTAGTATCGCACCTGATCTCAAGGATCTCGTTCATGACTACTTCAATAATTTAGAAGGACAGCAATAAAAGATGGCAAGTAGATACGAAAATACCTCTTCAAAAAATAATCCTGTAACAGAAGCAGCTTCCGCGAATGGACACGAAGCTTTGGCTGTCCCAACTACGCCAGCAGCAATATTCCCCGCTTCCGATGCATCCGCAAGTGCGCCACTCAGCGAGAGCGACATTACTGAATTTATGGAGACCGCTCAGAAGTTGGAGCAAGAGCTACAGTCTGTCGTGGTCGGTCAGGAGCGTGTGATTCGCGAGCTACTCCTTGCTCTGCTTGCCGGTGGTCACGTGCTGCTCGAAGGCGTCCCAGGTCTTGGCAAAACCCTGCTGGTGCGCACCCTGTCGGACGCGCTCTCTTTAAAGTTCTCCCGTATCCAATTCACCCCTGATCTGATGCCCGCTGACATTGTCGGGACCACGATTGTGACGGAGGAGAATGATAGCAGTTCTCCGACAGGTTCACGCCGCGCCTTTAGCTTTCAGCCTGGCCCCATCTTTGCCAACATCGTCCTCGCCGATGAGATCAACCGCGCCACGCCCAAAACACAGTCGGCGCTGCTCGAAGGCATGCAAGAGCGTACCGTCAGCGTTGGTGATAAGACACGTCCCCTACCTCATCCCTTCTTCGTTCTGGCAACGCAGAATCCGCTTGAGATGGAAGGCACCTACTCCCTTCCAGAGGCACAGCTTGACCGCTTCCTGCTCAAAATCATGGTCAACTTTCCGAAAGCCAGCGATCTCCTGCGCATCATTGACACCACGGTCGGTACACAATCCTCGCGTGCGCAACAGGTTGCCAGCGGCGCTCAGCTTGCGCGCCTGGTCGAGATTGCACGCGCGGTCCCGGTCGCGACACATGTGAAAGAATATGCGGTGCGCATGCTGCTTGCTACCCATCCCGATCAGGAGGATGCGCCAGAGAAGGTGCGCCGCTACGTTCGCTACGGCGGCAGCCCGCGTGGTCTACAGGCGCTTATCACAGCCTCTCGTGTACGTGCACTCCTGGAGAAACGCTATAACGTCTCGGTCGAGGATATCAATACCGTCGCCTATCCAGCACTGCGCCACCGCCTGGTTCTCAATTTCGATGGCCTCGCCGATGGCATCACACCCGAGCAACTGCTCGATACGATTATCGCTGAACTGGCGACAGACTAGCTGAAAGTAGACACCTGCTATGCAAGACAAGACGCGCTTCCCTTTAGATGCGAGCATCCTGCAACGCCTGGACACTCTGGCTCTGCTGACACGTCGCCCGATGGCAACGGGTCGTCCCGGTCGCCGTCGCTCACCTCTGTCCGGTTCCTCGATGGAGTTTGCAGACTTCCGCCGTTACGCGCCGGGTGACGACTTTCGCCGCATCGACTGGCGTGCCTATGCGCGCCTGGAACGCCTCTTTCTGCGCGTCTTCGAGGCCGAAGAGAACATTCCGGTGACGATCCTGCTCGACTGCTCAACCTCGATGGATTCCGGCCAGCCCGCAAAGAGCGAGCTGGCACGAACGCTCGCCGCTGCATTGTCGTACATTGCACTTAAATGTGAAGACAACGTCATCCTGGGCACATTGACAGATCGCCTGGCAAGCCACCGTCGTGTCGGCACTGGCAAGAACGCGATCTGGACCGTTGCCGATTTTCTCTCGCACCTGCCCGAAAAAGGGGCAACTGATCTCAACCGCGCACTCTACGATATCGGACGCGTGGTCAACTCGCCCGGCCTGACCATTATTATCTCTGACTTTCTCGCCCCCGAAGGCTACGGGACAGGAGTACGCGCGGTGCGCCAGTTGCGCCAGGAAGTCGCACTCCTGCAAATTCTCTCGCCCGAGGAGCTCGATCCGAACATTCAGGGTGATTGGCGTTTTCGTGACAGCGAGGGGCTGGACAATGTCGATGTCAGCGCCTCAGCCGCTATCTTGCAGGCATACAAAGATCGCCTGGAGGATTTTACGCAGGAGCTCGCGGCCTGTGCGCACGCGAATATGGGCACATACACACTTATCCCTAGTGACACTGCAATTCTTGACGTTGTGCAACGGCTGTTGCGCCAGATAGAACTGGTCCGCTAACGATGCTGATGCGAAGGAACGGTTTATGAACTTACTGGTCCCGGCGGCGCTTGCCTTCGCCGTAATTATACCGATTATCTTGCTACTCTACTTTATGCGCCCAAAACGTCAGGAGCGGATCGTCGGCAGTACACTGCTCTGGCGTCTGGCGCTACAAGACGTGCAGGCCAGCCGTCCCTGGCAGCGCTTGCGCATCACACCGCTCCTGCTGCTGCAACTGCTGGCAGCAGTCGTGATTGTGCTCATTCTGGCGCGACCAGCAATCTTTGCGAGAAGCGCGATCAGCGGCAATACCATTATCATCCTGCAAAGCTCTGCCAGCATGCAGGCCACTGATGTCACGCCCAACCGCTTCGAGCACGCAAAGAGCATGGTCAGCGATATGATCGACGAACTTGGCCCTGGTGACCATCTCTCCCTCATCTCTATGGCTCGTCTCCCGCTGGTCCTTGCAACGTCATCGCAGGACAGGGCCTTCCTGCACAGGGTTCTGGACAACGCGAAAGCCACCAATCAGGATGCCGATCTGCCGCAGGCGCTCACGCTCGCAAGCTCTCTCACCGCCGCTCAGAGCGATCCACAGGTGCTGGTCGTCGGCGATGGACATGTGATGCCGCTGAACTCGACCCTTGTCGAACCCTTTCCGGTCCGCTATATGTCAGTTGGTAGCGACGCACCCAACGTCGCGCTCATGGCTCTGGCCTCACGCTCGCTACAGGGCCAGCTCACCGCCTTTGCCCAGGTCGCCAACTTCAGTTCGCAGCGCCGCACCCTTCCGGTCGAATTGTACGGCGATGGCAAGCTAATCGGAGTGCAGACGGTGACGCTTCCAGCAAATAGTAGCAGTTCGGTCGAGTGGACACCAATCAATCCGACAACGCAATCGCTGCATGCCCACCTGCTCTCGCACGATGCACTGGCGACAGATGATGATGCCTGGGCGATGGTTGGCAGTTCCCTCCATGGCCGTGTCCTGCTCGTTACAAAGGGCAACACCTACCTTGAGACGGCGCTACGCCTACAACGCAACGTCAATCTCTTCGAGATCACTCCTGACAAATATCCAGTACAAGAAAGCTACGATCTGACGATCTTTGATAACTTCGCTCCCGCCACCTTGCCCGATGGCAATATCTTCTTCATCAATCCACCCAATGGCAAGTATCTCTTTGGCACTTCCGGCGATCTGGTCAGTGTGACGCATATCGGACCCGGCAACGATACACTCCACCTGCTTGCGAATGTCTCATTGAACGATGTACGCGCGATCCATAGTAGCCATCAATTGCAGCCTGCAGTCTGGGCACAACCAGTGATTGTTGCCCCCGAGACCCCTCTGCTACTTGCAGGCGAGACGGACAATCGTCGTGTCGCGGCTCTCTCCTTCGACCTGCACGAGAGTGATCTGCCCCTCGCTCCAACCTTTCCAGTCCTGGTACATAATCTAACAAACTGGCTCCTCCCTCCACCCGTTCCCGATAACGCGCTGATTTCACCCGGCACGCCGCTGACGATCCAGAGCTGGCCGGGCGCTGAAAAGGTGAGCATCACCGATCCTCACCAGCAAACAACGGTCGTTGCGCCACCGTTTCCAGTCGATCCCTATCCAAAAACAGACACCCCTGGCATCTACCAGGTGACACAGCATGTCCACGGGCGCGATCTGAACGGCGCGTTCAGCATTAATCTCTTCAACGCCGGACAATCTAAGCTCGCTCCGGCGCGGCAACTGCCGATTCTCCATAGCTCGAACGGTGCTGGCGGAGGAAGCGATGTGCCACGCCAGTTGCGCGAGATCTGGCCCTGGGTTGCCGCCTTCCTGCTGCTCGTGCTCTGTTTCGAGTGGTGGCTCTTCAGCCGCAACTACCTGGCACAACCACTTGCATTACAGCGCAAGGGAAACAACCGTAACAGCCGTACGCTCTCCAATACACCATTTCCTTCTTCTCGCAGCGCGTCAGGCGCAATCTCTCTCCTTCCCGCTCGCCTTCAACAGCAGTTGCAGGATCGCTACCTGAAGCTGAAACGACGTGCGCGTAAAGCTACACAGCGTGCTATCGGCAAGCGCAGACAGACAGTGAAAGGAACTCGCCGTGATAACATTTGAGCAACCATTAATCCTGCTGCTCCTTCTGCCCATCGGTGCGCTGGTGTACCTGACGTGGAAGCGTATGTCACTTCCCTATCCCGCCTTCCAACGCGGGCTGATTCTTGTGTGCCGGCTGCTCCTCTTCACGTTGATCCTGCTTGCCCTGGCTGGGACGGCTTTTGCGCAACCCGTCTCGCGCCAGGCCACGGTCTTCGTCGGCGATATCTCCGATAGCACAGGCCCACAGCGTCCCTTCATCGAACAATGGATCGTCAATGCGCTAAAGCAGAAACGTGCAGAGGACTCGGTTGGCATCGTCGCAGTTGGGCGCAACGCTCTCGTGGAGCAGTCTGTCAAGACGAACATAGACTTCTCGCGCTTCGAGTCGGCCCCCGACAAAAACTATACAGATCTGGCCGCCGGTCTACGTCTGGCTGCCGCAATCCTCCCGGCTGATACGCAACGCCACATCGTGCTCTTTACCGACGGTCAGCAAAACCTGGAGGATGCGCTCCCCGAGGCGCAACTGCTCAAGCAACAGGGTATCCGCCTCGACGTCGTACCCCTCCCCTCTGTTACAGGGAACGAAGCTCGCATCGATGGACTGGAAGCTCCAACAGTGCTGCACACCAATGAGCACTTCCAGATGCACACCAAACTCTACAGCAGTGTGGCGCAAAAGGCGACGCTGCGCATCTACCTCGACAGCTCACTGCTCTCGGAGCAAAGCATCTCGCTTGCAGTCGGTG
This sequence comes from Ktedonobacteraceae bacterium, assembly GCA_034431765.1. Classification (GTDB taxonomy): domain Bacteria; phylum Chloroflexota; class Ktedonobacteria; order Ktedonobacterales; family Ktedonobacteraceae; genus DASYAN01. The sequence goes on from DAOUDD010000074.1 coordinate 17,060, forward strand.
AACAAGAGATCAATTTTGATCTGGCCGCGCCAACCAGCGGCTTCCACACTTTTCGCGTCACCCTTGAAGCCCCACAGGACACGCTAACGCAAAACAACGAGGCTTCGGCCTTTGTCAACGTCCAGGGTCCTCCGCTGGTTCTAGTGGTGGAGGGGACGGAGGGCAGCGGGCAGAACATCGTCTCTGCACTGAAAGCAACGGGGATCGGGGTTGAGGTCCTCCTTCCCACCGCCGTTCCCGATACGCTCGACGGACTGGCAAAATACAGCTCTGTCGTTCTCGCCGACGTTCCTGCACTCTCCCTCGGCAACACACGCATGCAGACGTTACAGGCCTTTGTGCGCGATCTTGGACACGGCCTGGTTGTCAGCGGTGGGCAGAACAGCTACTCGCTCGGCAGCTACGCAGGCACACCGCTAGAGCAAACGCTCCCCGTGCGCATGGACATCCCTCAACACAAGGAAACACCTTCTATCGCTGTTGTGCTGATTGTAGAAAGCCTGGAAGAACAGACCGAGATCAACATTTCAAAAGAGGCAGCAAAAGGCGTGGTCAATTTCCTGACTCCACGTGACCAGGTAGGCGTCACCGCCGGTTACGGCACACTCAGCATCCCTATGCAAAACGTGACGGACCGTGCGAAGATCAATAAGGCGATTGATGGCATGAACCCGACTGATCCAGGAAGCTACGCGCCAGATCTCAATAATGCGGAGCAGGTTCTGCTCAAGTCGAATGCCAAGGTCAAACACATCATTCTCCTGGGTGATGGTGACGCCTTCGATCCCACCTATACCTCTATCGCATCACGTATCGCGAACGAAAACATTACTATCTCGACGGTGGCAACCAACTCGATGTCGCCACAGGAGTTCGCGATCATGCATCAGATCGCATCATCGGGCAAGGGCCGCTACTACCGCGCAGATGATCCCAATGGCATCCCACAAATCCTGCTGCAAGAGACACAGCGTGCCGCACGTCGCAGCATTATCAACGAGAATTTTACGCCAGCAGTCGTTGGCAATCATCCCATCCTGACAGGCATCCAGGGCCTCCCCTCGCTCGATGGCTATGTCGCCACCACGCCCAAGCCATCGGCGCAAAAGGTGCTCGTCAGCCATCTCGACGATCCCCTGCTCTCCGTCTGGCAATACGGCCTTGGTCGCGTCGCCGCCTGGACCAGCGATGCGCTCGGCCTGTGGACCAAAAACTGGCTCTCCTGGGACAACGCCGCGCGCTGGTGGGCCAACACCGTCTCCTGGTCGCTCCCCTCGCCCAGCGATAGCGCTCTCAATGTCAGCGGCACCTTTCTCAACGGCAGCGGCCAGCTCACCGTTGACCTGACCTCCAGCATCCCGCCCCCTGGCACACAGCAGCAGGTACAGGTCAACATCGTCGCCCCTGATCAATCGCAGCAGACGGTCACACTCTCCCCCACCGCACCCGAGCGCTGGCAGGGTGGATTCGACGCGCCAAAGACCGGTGCCTACCTGCTCAAAGTCTCCTGGCAGGCGCTCGGCAACGGACCGCAGGGGAACAGCAACAAGCTCTACGCTGAAAGCGGCCTGGTTGTCCCCTACTCACCCGAGTACCAGAACCAGGGCACAGACAAGCGCTTCCTCACCCTGCTCAGCAGAGCTGGTGGTGGCACTCTGCTCAACCCCAACAACACGGCCTCCGCTTTCTCGCAGGCCCTCATGCCCAGCTCAGCCTCAATCCCCATCACCTTCTGGCTGCTCATGCTCGCGGCCCTGCTCCTCCCCATCGACATCGCCGCCCGTCGCCTCGCCAACCTCGACTTCCTGCGCGAAGGCTACCACTGGCTGCTCGGCCTCTTCAAACCCCGCCAGCGCGTACAATTGGCAGGCACGGGAGGAGTCATCGAAGCAGCACCCACACTCGCCTCACTCAATAAGATACGCGACAATCGTGAGATCCGTCGTGCCCAAAGCGGCGCACCATCTCCAGTTCTCCCCGTTACACCTGCGCCTTCTGCAAACACAAAGCAACAGGAGAGCGCGAAACCCCCTCTCAGCGTATCGGCAGGCAAAGCTCCAACGGACACGTCCTCGCCAACACGCACCAAAGAGGTCGCCACTACTGCCACCATGGCCTCCAAACTCGTCGAGGCCAAACGAAAACGAACGGAGGGGAAGAGGTAACAACGAGAATCGAACAGCGTGTAGAGAGCGGGCTTACCCTTACACGTAGAGGTACCGCGTAGAGGAGGGCCTTGCGCCCTCCTGCTCGTCGAACTACTACTCAAGCCACAATATTATACTTGACAACCCTCATCAAATAGCTTATCCTGCTAACAACCACCTCATCCTCTACAAAGGAGATAACTTTATGCCCAACTGCTAACTATGCATCAACGTCTTTTCCCCTCTCGAACAAACACATCTTCATTCATGCGACGTTCAAACTTCTCAAGCGAGGTGCATGAATAAAGTTATGCTACGTCAGGACATTGATACATAGATAGAAGGTATAAAGTTGAGTTCCAAAATACATATCATCGGAGGACCCGGCTGCGGCAAAACAACCCTCGCACGCCTCCTCTCTGCCCAATTACATATCCCCCATCACGAACTGGACCTGATCGGTCTGAAAAATGGCACCAATGCAGCAGCCTACGCTGAAGACGTGCTCGCGATTGCCCAACAGCCCGCCTGGATCACCGAAGGCATCTACCTGCTCTGGACCGAGCCATTCCTCTACCACGCCGACTACATCGTCCTGCTGGAGGTCCCCTGGTTCGTAGCCGCATGGCGTGTGATCGTTCGCCACATCTCCACAAGCCTGCGTGGCACCAACAAATACCCTGGCCTCAAACTGCTCTACAACTTTGTGCTCAACACCATCAGCTACTACCGCGACAAAGACGACGCCGACTCACCACTCCTGCAAGAGACGCTCACATATACGCAAGCGCACAGGGAGATTGCCGACCCAGCTACACGCGAGTTTATCGCACAGTACACCGATAAATACAGCCATCTGCTCCACCCCCCTAACGCAGTATTTACTTTTGACTACCTGCAGAGGTACAAAGACAAAATTGTTATCGTCAAGAACAAAACGGATTACCAACATCTGCTCAAACTGCTCACAAAACAATAAGGGATCACCATAGCAAGCCGGGAGAAACGTCCTTAGCGTATGTTTCTCCCGGCTTGCTATGGTGATCCCACAAGGACATGTCAGAGTGTCGATAAAGAGCAGAGATGGTGTGAATTCCTTCCCTCAGATACTGCCCTCTTTTCACACTCGCTTTTTATATGCCCTCATTGCAAAGAGGTAGGCCACAAGCAGAATGCCGACGCACCATGCAAGAGCAACCCATATCTCATTACCCACGGGCTGTCCATACAGCAAGGCACGGATAGTATTCACAATCGCCGTCACTGGCTGGTTTTCGGCAAAGACCCTGACGACCAGCGGCATCGATCTGGTTGGCACAAACGCCGAGCTGATAAAGGGCAGGAAGACAATCGGATACGAAAAGGCCGCTGCCCCGTCTGTCGATTTTGCGGTCAGTCCGGGGATCACCGCGACCCACGTTAAAGCCAGCGTAAACAACGCGAGGATGCCAACGACAGCCAGCCATGACAGAATACCCGCCGACGAACGAAAGCCTATTATCAACGCGACGAGGATAATAACCACTACCGAAATCGCGTTGGAGACCAGCGAGGTCAGGACGTGCCCCCACAGCATGGTAGAAGGGGCAATCGGCATGGAGCGAAATCGCTCAATGATCCCCCGTTGTACATCAGTAAACAAACGAAAAGCTGTATAGGATATCCCGCTCGCTATCGCAATCAGTAAGATACCAGGTAATACGTAATTCACATAATTCGCTGTCCCGGTTTGAATTGTGCCGCCGAACACATACACGAATAGCAGCATCATCACAATAGGCATGATCGTGACCGTGATGATGGTGTCCATACTGCGGAAAATATGGCGCATGGAACGACCAAGCATCACGCTCATATCGCTGAAAAAGTGGTTCTGGATCGGTTCCATTTTCTGGCCACCAGGAATCTGAGTCGTTACTTCCATTTACTGCTCCTCCTTTTTGCCAATGATGGCAAGAAAGATCTCCTCCAAGGTCGGTTGTTTTTCCACATACTCCACCTGAGCAGGTGGAAACAGCTTTTTCAGCTCCATGAGCGTGCCGCTGGCAATAATCTTGCCCTCATGGAGAATGGCAATGTGATCAGCAAGCTGTTCTGCCTCATCCAGGTACTGCGTGGTCAAGAAGACTGTGATGCCCCGACCAGCAAGCTCCTTCACCATTTTCCACACTTCGATGCGTCCCTCTGGGTCCAGCCCGGTAGTCGGCTCGTCAAGGAACAGAATCTGCGGTGTTCCCACAAGGCTCATGGCAAGGTCCAGTCTGCGCCGCATCCCGCCTGAATACGTAGACACCCGGCGCTTGGCGGCGTCGGTTAAGCCAAAGCGTGTCAGCAAATCGTCGGCAACCTCGCGCGGACGTTTGAGGTGTCGGAGCATAGCAATCATAATTACATTTTCTTGCCCGGTCAACATCTCATCGACAGCGGCAAATTGCCCGGTCAGACTGAATGATTGCCGCACATGGGCTGGCTGTGACGCAACATCAAAGCCGTTGACGACGGCGGTTCCGCCGTCCTGTTTGAGTAGCGTGGTGAGGATTTTGATGATCGTTGTCTTGCCCGCACCGTTGGAGCCAAGCAGGGCAAAAATGCTGCCCCGCTCCACGGTGAAGGTCACGCCTTTTAAAACATCCAGCTTCTTGTATGATTTTTGTAAATCTGTTGCCCCAATTGAAATGGTTTGCACAAGCTCCTCCTCATGAGAGAATAGTAACCTTCGATACATCAGCCCCCATACCTTTGAGTGTGCCATACGTGAGCTTATCCATCATCGCGCCGTCCAAGAAAATGGATGTCGTGGCACGGATAGACCTGATAGACGCCCAATGGAAAGACACCTGTTTGAGTGTCGCGCCCTGAAACGAAGCATCCTTCAGTGCCGTCTGGTCAAACTTGACGCCGATGAAGGTCTGCCCATCAAGCCGCAGTCCGCGCAGGTCGGACTGGTTGAAGTCCACGCCGAGAAAGAGGCAGCTTTCAAAGGTGGTTTTTCGCAGGTCGGTCATAGTCAAATCCACATCAGTCAGCTTGACGCCGATGAATTTTACTCCGACCAGCCCTGACGCGCTGAAGTTGGTGCGAACAAGGATTGACTCACGGAAGGTCGCATCCCTAAGGTCAAGAGCGGAGAAGTTACAATCGGTCAGATTAGCACCGTCAAAATTGGCTTCACGTACGTCACTACCCCAAAACGAGCTTCCGGTTAAGTCCGCGCCTGTAAAGCTAGAGCCACGCAACGCACTTCCTCTAAAATTCCCTCTCTGTGCGATCACGCCCGCAAAGTCGCTGTTTGGCAAATTGCTTGCACTCAAGTTGATGGACACCTGCTGCTCCAGCAAGTGGGAGAGGTTGGCGACCTCCCGGACGGTTTGCTCAATGTCTCCGATACTCTCAATGGTCATGGCAAAAGCTGTTTCATCATCCTTGCCCTCGGCTTTCAGCTCATGGAACCGCTCCTGCAGATCGGCAAGCAGATCCGCTTTTAATTCGGTGGCGCTTTTTACTCCCTCGTATGGAGCAAAAACTCCGTTGACATAGTTGGTCAATTTCTCATTCATACCAACACCTTTCCTTTACAAGAGGTTCTCCAGCACGCGCTTCGCGTACTCCCAGTTG
>DAOUDD010000075.1:0-27019 GCA_034431765.1 Ktedonobacteraceae bacterium
TTGATTTTCCATATTACCTGGATCAGAGAGATAGAACTACACTCCATCTAGACTCATAAAAATTCATCTTGACCACTTTCGCTTATCCAGAACTCATGTCATCGAAGCTCCCAGCATAAATGTTGAGAGCTTGGATAGTTGTTCGCTAGCAATGGACACAGATTTGTGTAATGGACACATTTCCATTATAGTAATACCATTGTCCATCACCACGAAGTGACTCATACCAGCCGTTTGTTGATCCATTTGGATACATCATCACCCAACCCCAGTCAAGCGAACTGATTGACCAAACATTCGCGATGTGAAACCCGAAATACCCGGTTCCTATAAAGCAAACATCATGTCCACTGGTATCATAGATATCAACTTTCCTATCAGGATTCGCGCAGCTTGTAACGCCTGTAAGCGGAGTCACTTTCCCATCTGGCCCTGGAGTCGCCCATTTTGCACATGTGGTTGTGGCTGGCTGATGACCATGAAGATAGACATAAGTAACAGCACACACCGGCGCTTGTTTTGTAGATTGGGCATGAGCCGAAGCTGTTCCGGTAGAGGCAAATGAGAACAGAGATACGAGCACTGCAACTGCTACGACAAAAGATACAAATCGTTTCATCAAACTTCTTCCCTTTCTCAAGAGACTAGCAAAAGACGACAATCAACTCGTGAATACGTCTATAATAGAGATGCAAGTAAATCTTTTTTAACAACCTGCTTTACATCAGTGCCGTATTCACATCTCTAGAATACAGTAGGCAATGCACCGTTTCGCAGTGCATTTTCTCTTTTTGAGGGGGAAGAGAGTGAAAAGTGATACGCTCATATCTATGTCCTTTGGTGAAATGCTTCACATGCTGCGTACACAAAAAAAGGTTCGTCAGCACCAACTTGCGGAGAAACTCGGCGTACATCGTAACACTATCGGTGCATGGGAACGGGGTGATCGTCTGCCCGATACACGAGGTCTCGTCCTTGAACTCGCAAAACATCTATATTTGGATGACAACGAAACGCGTTTACTCCTCCAAACGAGCTTAACATGCTTGTCTTCCTACTGGTCTATCCCTTATCAACGTAACCCCTTCTTTACTGGTCGCGCTCCACTCCTAAAAACCTTACACGAACGCCTCTATTCACAGCAGACTATTGCGTTGAGTCAACCACACTCACTAAGCGGTCTGGGAGGCATCGGCAAAACACAAGTTGCACTCGAATATGCCTATCAGCACGCGCTGGACTATCATGCCGTCTTCTGGATCACCTCCGAAACGCTCGATACTCTCTACTCCAGCTTTGAAGCCATTGCAGAGCAATTACACCTCCCTGAACACAAGGAGAACGACCATCAGCAAACTATCCAGGCCGTGTTACGCTGGCTTACGATGCATAAAGAGTGGCTGCTTATTTTTGATAATGTTGAAGAAGTTACAACCCTCAAGCCTTTTCTTCCATCTGCACGCCAGGGTGCAATACTCATTACCACACGTATGCATTCACTTGATGGTCTAGCATGCACACTGGAGCTTCCATCACTTCCACACGATGAGGGTTTGCTATTTCTCCTTCGACGCGCTGGATTCTTCGATCCGACACGTTCGCCAGACGACGTACCATCAGAATTGATGGAACCTGCTGGTAAACTGGTGGCAGCTATGGATGGACTTCCTCTCGCCCTGGATCAGGAAGGTGCCTACATCGAACGAACAGGATGTAGCCTGAACACCTATATGCAACTCTATCAAAGCCATCAGACGCGTCTTCTCGAAGAGCGTTCCGAGATCGCTGATCATCCACATTCCGTTGTAAAGACTTTTATGCTCTCATTCGAGAAGCTCATTCAGGTCAATCCTTCTGCTGCAGATCTCTTGCGTATCTGTGCTTTTCTAGCCCCGGATGCTATTCCAGAAGAGCTTTTTTTGCAAGGAGCAACCGCTTCTGGGGGGTCTTTCGTGGCCACATCCTTTGATCCTTATATATTTAATCAGACACTTGGAGACGCTTTGCATTACTCACTGCTTTACCGACAACCGCAAAGCCAAACATTCTCCCTGCACCGCCTGGTACAATTTGTGTTGCGTTCCTCTATGGATGCGACTGCTACCCATCAATATCTATCGCATCTAGTAAAAATGCTTTCTGCTACCGTTTCCTTTGTTCAAGAAAAACACAGCATGTCATTTGATGACCGTTACGTACCTCACGTACGATCTATACTTGAGCATATTCAACAGAGGGGCGAGTGGAAAGAACAGGCGACCCTCATACCGCTCTGGTATTATATAGGATTTATTGCAGAGCAGTACAGCCAGCTTGTGGAAGCACGAGATGCATATCTCAAAGGTCTTGCAATTGCACAGTCCTCGCACCATCCGTTTGAGGGCCGCTTACTTGCTCATTTAGGGTCTGTTATGAGCGATCTTGGCAACAACGAACAAGCTCTTCTATATGTGGAACAGGGGGCAGATAGAGCGAGGCAATATAGCGATGATGATGCTCTCTGCCTTGCACGACGTATACAGGGGGAAATACAAGATAATTCTGACAACTATCAAAGAGCTGAAAGGCTTTATTAAGAAGGGCTGGCTATTGCGCAACACATTCAATACACAGCTATGGTGAGCAGTTTTTTACAAAATTTAGGCTTGCAAGCAGCAAGACGGGGTGACTACGAGCAAGGATCATTGCTTTTTAGTGAAGGGCTTTTCTATGCGAAACAAAGTGGTCAGCTTGATCGCCAGAGTGCGCTGCTGATGAATCTAGGCATGCTCGCAATTTATCAGCACCAATACGAGCAAGCCCTGGCCTATTCGCTGGAATGTTTAAATCTAGCTCAGCAAGCACACCATCGTCTCCGCATTAGCGCAGTCTCGCAAAATCTCGGCATTATCTATCGCTCGCTAGGCCAATTGGCACAAGCACAACGCTACCTTGACCAGAGTTTACATCTGGCATATGAAATACGTAATCTCTGGCACATTGCAGAGACACAGGGAGAATACGGTTGGTTGCTCCTTGAGTAAGAGCAACCGCAAGCTGCCAAACATATGTTTCAGCAGATGCTTGCAGGAGCACAGAAGATTCAGTCTCCTCAACTTATAGCCACTGCACAGTTTGGCTTGGCGCAGATTGCAGAACGGGACCATGCATGGGACGATGCACACTCTCTCGCACTAAAAAGTCTAGAAGGTTTCACCCAGTTAGGAGATGCCCAGCGTCATCGTGTTTCCCAGTGGCTTGCAACTCTTCCACAATTTCAGTCTCACTGATCACTATAAATTGGCTACCTGCATGCATTGATCACTTCAAAACCTGGCAAGTTTTCTTGCCAGGTTTCCCTGCTGACGATATTCCTGCTGTACTCGCTGTAGATCCTTTAGCTTCGCCACGCCAGAAACAGTACAAAAAGGACACGATATCGACTATGTCACGGTACAATGGTTGGATATTCCACAGTAGAAGTGCAAAAGAAAGGACGCTCACCTCATCTTGCAGTATGAGCGTTCTGCTATTACGCCAGGTATTTTGCGAACCACTCGGTGATGTGCTTCAGGCGTTCCACACGGGATCTGGGATGACCACCACGTGAGAGTCCATGGCTCTGACCCTCAAAACGTACAAAGAGGACCTCGCGTCCCATCCACTTAAGAGCTGCGAAGAGCTGCTCGGCCTGCTCGATGTTGCAGCGCAGATCCTGCTCGCTATGGATGATGAGCAGCGGCGTGTGGATGTTCTGGACGTATTTGATCGGTGACATGTGCATGTACTTTTCCAGATTCTCCCATGGTGTCGTGTCCAGGTTGTCCTCAGCCAGATCCCAACCGAGATCGCTGGAGCCAAACATTGAGGCCATGTTTGATACACAACGATCAGTAATGGCGACTTTGAAGCGGTCGGTATGACCAATCAGCCAGTTCGTCATAAAGCCGCCATAGCTGCCTCCGGTGACTGCGAGACGCTCTTCGTCGATGTAGCCTTGCTTCATGACCTCGTCCACACCTAGTAGAATATCAAGCGAATCCTTCTCGCCCCATGCCCCACGTACCGCGTTCGAGAAATCGTAGCCGTAGCCGATACTGCCACGCGGGTTCGTGTAGAGCACAACATATCCTTGCGCGACCAGCACTTGCATCTCGTGAAAGAAACCATAACCGTACTGTGTATGGGGACCGCCATGAATCTCGACCACGAGTGGGTATTTACGTGCGGAATCAAAATCGTGTGGCTTCATAATCCAGCCCTCGATAGGCCAACCATCCGCACCCTTATAGGAGATGCGTTCAGGAGATGAGAGCGTGAACTCCTGAAAGAGTGCTCCATTCGTATCCGTCAACTGCCTCATCTCCGCACCATCAGACAGCGAACGCACAAAAATCTCCTGCGGTCGCGTTGGACTGCCAACGAGCAAGGCGAGCGTTTTCTTTGCAGCATCAATGCTAAAGTCGCGCACATGGATATCGCCGAGTGTCAATATTGTAGGAGTCGTGCCAGCAGGCTCAGCATCAAAGGCAAAGATACGGGTTGCACCTTGCAAAGCCGCCAGCACATAGAGTGTTTTTCCATGTGCTGACCAGACGGGCATAGGTATCAGGTGCTCATCACCGATATCGCTATTTGTCCAGTCGGCACAGGAACCCTCAAAGTGCTCACTGAGCTGACGTGCAACTGGCTGCTCGTCAAAGGTGGAGACAGTATAGAGATGCGTCTGACCAGCCGAGCGCAGTTTGGTTGTTCCAAGAAAAGCGAGGCTCTTGCCGTCAGGTGACCAGGAAGGTGCATTGCAACCAAGAGATGTATTGGTTAGACGACGTAGATTGCTTGCTTGTCCATTGGACAGCGAGAGCACATAGACATCATCGCCCGGCCAGCGCCAGCGATCCTCGTTGTGATTTGAGACAAAAGCAATCTGTGTACCATCTGGAGACCAGGCGGCCTCGCTATCATCCCAATCACCATCGGTCAGTTGTGTCGGCTCGCCTCCTGCGACATCAATTAGGAAGAGATGTGAGCGCCGTTTGTAGATAAAGCCGACCCCATCGAGACGGTACCAGAGCCGATCTATCACATGTACCTTTGGCAGAGGCTTGCCCGTCTCTGTCTGCTCATCAGCCGGACCGACCTGCGCGTTGAAGAGCAGACGGTTGCTATCAGGAGACCAGACAGGTGCACTTGCACCGTGCTCCATAAAAGTAAGCTGGCGTGCCTCTCCACCATCCGTAGGAATAAGCCAGATCTGTGGATTCCCCTTGCCATGTTTCTTCTGCTCTTTCCCATCTCCATTGTGTGGCAGTTCCCCTTCACGCTCAGAGACAAAAGCCAACCACCGTCCATCTGGTGACCAGGTTGGACTCCCAGCGTTGGCAGTACTGGTCGTAAAGCGTCGCGCCTCTCCACCTGTAACTGGGGCAATCCAGATAGATGAGGTGTAGTCGTGCTTCTGCGCGTCAATTGTCGTCAGCACATACGCAACACGCTGACCATCAGGCGAAATACGTGGGCGACTTACAAATTGCAGATGATAGAGATCGTCAATGGTAATAGCTCGCGACATTATCCGCTCCTCATGTCTTAAAGAACGACTAGATGGTAAATAGTAACGAAAAACAGTCCTGTATCAGGGGCTATCAAGGGTTCCCATTGCAATAGAACGAGGGCAGTTTAGCGACGCCGACGGCTGCGTCGCTCTCGCTCCAGTGCCAGATCCAGAGTCTCGTGCAGGCGCTCAAAATCATCCACATCCAGTTGCAGTTCAGCGGCGGGAAGATCTTCTGGTCGTGCACGTCCCTCTTCAAAAAGCTGCAAGACCATCACCAGCTCAACCTCTAGATTCACCAGCGTCTCGTTCTCCGTCAAAGTTACTTCTGCGCCATCGTCGTCATCGTCGTCATCCTCGCTGGCCTGCGGGATAAACTCGATATTAGTGCGTGCGCATTTGAAGCGTCCGGTGATTTTCAGTGCATCCGTGGAGAGTTCTTCAGCAAGTTCACGGACAACCTCCATCATCTGGATAAAGGCATCCTGCAGCTGCTCCAGCGCATCTTCATCACTTTCAGCATCTGCACTGAGTTGCCCACTGGCCTGAGTTGCGCCTATGCCACTGCTGCCCGCCTCAGGCAAACGTTGCCGCGCCAGTTCGTTCAACTGCTTGAGCGCTTGCGCAAATGCAGGAGAAAACGTGCTACTCTCACGCTCTGAGGTTTTTACCTCCTCCTCAGCATCGTTCTCATCGCCATTGAAACTTTTCTCTTCCTCTTCCACTTCCAGATCGTCATCATCTTCAGCCCCCCCATCGAGTCCCAATGCCGACTCGATCATCACAATTTGCTCATGGAGCTGTTCGGCCACCTCGCGTGGGAAATATGCAAAGACCCGTGCCTGGCGGGACGCCGCCAATAACTGGAAGTGAGGCCAATCTCGGTAGCGCTCACGGGCACGCAAATAGTGCGCCTCCACAATGCCCAGCGTGTCCATTCGCAGTGAAATTTCCATGACTTCCTCCTCATAAACCGAACGAAACGGTTCTTAAAGATGTATTTCTGACGCTACCACCAGCTCTGCTCCCATGTCGATGCACGTATCATATCACGAACCACAAAATATGCAGTAACTTCTACTATAAAAGAAGCATATGTAGAAACGGAATCATTTGAGCCAATCACTCACTCTTTCCAACACAACAATGACCTGAACTCTACCGGCTCAGGTCATTGTCATTGTTTTCAGGAAAGGACATGTCCATACCTGGTTTCCTTTGGTTGCTCTACCTCTGCTGGAAAAACGCCAGGTAGTGATAAGTAGATACGTTCTGGACTTAGCCTGCGTCGCGTACCTCAGTATGATATCACAACACACTTGAGTTGACACGATTATTCCAGGAAAGGCCGCGTCTCTCACCCAATCCACCTATTGCAACATGGATACTAATTTACTCTGGCTTAACACCTCGATAACGTTGCGGCGCTACGCTATAACAAACTGCATGGCGAATACATGCGCACAGGTGTATGTCCCAGTCAGGACGATTGTATACGTAGTTGACGTGCTGCTTCACCTGCGCTACAATCTGGACGGTTACCTATGGCTGCAAGCCCAACATGGCTCACTCTGTATATTGGATGTCCAACGTATACTTGTTTCCGCTCAGTGTGCAATCCTGGTAGAGGAAAAGGAGACGCATCTTGACTGCACGCCCCGATATCGTGCTTCTGGTACTCGATACGCAACGTCTTGATCGGCTCTCATGTTATGGATACACACATGAGACATCACCACATCTGGACACGTTCGCAGCGGACGCTACCCTCTTTCACCAGGCGTATTCCACCGCCCAGTGGACAGTCCCTTCACACACCTCTATGTTTACCGGATTATACCCCGGTGAGCATTCAATGCTCCACGCCTCCTCTGTCCTTCCTCCAGATCTCCCTACATTAGCCGAACGGTTGGGACACAGCGGCTATTTCACGGCAGCGTTTTGTAACAATCCGCTCATCGGAGTAGTCAATACCGGTTTGCAGCGTGGCTTCCATAGCTTCTTGAATTATAGCGGCCTGATGACCTCGCGCCCTAATCAGGAGGGGATAGACTCAAGTCTCTTCGACCGTTACCGCCATCATTTCAAACGCTATGTTGCCAGCGCACTTACGAGCATGCAAGATATCTTCGCTCGCTCTGACACGCTGTTGGACCTCTCATGGTCCCCATTGATTGCTCCCCTATGGCAAACAGCACTGAGCTTCAAGGGCAATACTGGTCGTTCTTTGCAGGATGCGGCCCGACTGCATGTCGAACGCAAGGGTATTGAAAAAAATCAGCCGATCTTTAGCTTTATCAATCTCATGGGCACACATATGCCTTATCATCCGCCACGCGCTGCGACTCAACAATTCGTGCCGTATCTTCGCCAGGACAAGGCAGCCCGTCGTCAGTTGCGCCAGTTCAATAGTGATGTCTTTGGTTGGCTGGCTCCCCTAGCTCATGAACTTGATGGGAAGAGCAAAGCGCTGCTCGATGGCATGTACGATGCAGAGGTTGTGCATCAAGACGAACTGCTGGAAGACTTCTTTCAGAGATTCCGCTCCGGTGGTGCTCTCGATCGCACACTTTTCATTATCTGTGCCGATCATGGTGAGCACCTGGGCGAGAAACAATTTATGGGGCACAGTCTCTCGCTCTATAATACACTCGTGCATGTTCCATTGATTATTCGCGATCCGGCTGGTGATTTTCCACGTGGGACGAGTGTAGGGCACGTTGTCTCGACGCGTCGCATCTTTCACAGTGCGTTGACAGTGGCAGGTGCCGCGACACAGGCGGAACAAACCTATAGTCTGGCACAGAGCAATGAGAGTGATCCTGATGGGGGCCAGATCTATTCGGTCGGTGTTATTCCACAAAATCTCGTTAACGTTATGAAGCGTCGCCGTCCAGAACTTATCACGGAACAACATCGCGACCGACCGCATTATGGTATCATCCATGAGCGTTATAAACTTATTCAGACAGGTGACGCTGACCTGGAGTTGTACGATATTCTTGAGGACCCTGATGAGCTGGTTGATCTGCATGATATTCTTCCTGAACAGGTTGAGCGCCTTCAGGAAGATTTGCACACATTTATGCGCCAGGCATCACTCTCACCCTCACGGGTACTCGAACAACGAGTAGAAGTTCCAGCCGATCCTCAGGTCCAGCGGCGCTTACATGATCTGGGGTATCTAGAGTAATTTTTGTACTTCTTGCATCCAGGAAGAAATGGTGTTCTACCATTTCCTTAAAGAGAGTACTTCTCCGAGGAGAAATGCTTTTATAGGCAAGGCTTCGGAAGGAAAGCACATGATTCTGAATGCAGATACGTATAACGTGGAGGACAACTATGTATCCACCTGTAGACCCTGTTCTCTTTCGCTTCGGGTTTTTGGCCTTGCATTGGTACGGTCTTATCATGACGCTGGCGATTCTGTCTGCCACGCTCGTTGCCAGTAGATATGTTTCGCGTCATGGTGGTGATGGCAATATCATCTGGGATATGTTGCTTTGGGTGCTGATTCCTGCCATCATTGGTGCACGTCTATACTATGTCTTTATTCAATCTCCCCGTAGTGGTCCAAATGGAATTGGTACCTACTTGGCAAATCCACTGAAAATCGTCCAGATCTGGAACGGCGGCATCCACATTTATGGTGCATTTATCTTTGGTGGCATCGCGCTCTTTCTCTACCTGCGCCTGCATAAAATTCCCTACGGGCGCTACCTGGACGGAGTCGGATTAGGATTGGCGCTGGGACAGGCAATTGGACGGATTGGCAACTTTATCAACCAGGAGCTCTATGGCCCACCGACAACACTACCATGGGGATTGCGAATTGACCAGACACATCGTATCCCGCCCTACGACAATATGACCCAGTACCCTGACAGCACACGTTTTCATCCGTTGTTTCTCTATGAGCTGCTCTGGGATGGACTTGGCTTTGTGCTGCTGCTTTGGATCTCGCGCCGTTTCGCAAAGTGGCTGCGTGAAGGTGATCTCTTTCTGCTCTACCTGATCTGGGTTCCCTTCGGACGCTTTATGCTGGAGTTTTTGCGCACCGATTCCTGGTTCTTCCCAGGCACACCTTTCAACACTGCCCATATACTTACCGGAGGGGCAGTCATCGTATCCGCGATCCTGCTCTTCCTACGCCATCGTTCTCAGCCAGTGACACAGAGTGCTGCCGATCTTTCAAAGCAACCGGACGATCAAACAGTTCCTCAAGCACTGAGCACTGACGAAGTAGGACTGGTACCTGAACCCAGTAATCCTGATGCATCGCAGGCTAGTTCAATCTAGCGCGTAGAATCGAGAACAAGAGTTATGCCATCATTCCCTCGCCTTCTAATTATTGGCCTCGACTGCGCCGAACCGTCGCTCGTTTTCGAGCGCTGGAGAGGCGATCTGCCCAATCTGTCACGCTTGATGAGCCTCGGAGCTTCTGGGGTGCTGGAAAGTTGCACTCCAGCGATCACAGTTCCTGCATGGAGCTGTATGATGAGTGGACGTGATCCAGGCGAGTTGGGTATCTATGGATTTCGCAACCGCAGTGATCGCAGTTATGGTCGTCTCGCTATCGCTGATGGACGTGCAGTCCGTGTACCTCGCCTTTGGGATGTGCTGAGCGAGGCGGGTTGGAAGGTGGCAGTTGTTGGCGTACCGGGCACTTACCCGCCTCCACCCGTCAACGGCGCGCTTGTCTCTTGCTTTCTCACGCCCAGCACGCAATCGACCTATACCTACCCTCCCGAACTGGCACAACACATTGAGGAGTGGGTTGATGACTATCTCCTCGATGTACCCAACTTCCGCTCAGAAGACAAGGGCCGTATTCTGCAGGACATCTATCGCATGTGTGATCAGCGCTTCACCGTGGCACAGCATTTGCTGACTTCCTACGAGCCGGATATGTTGATGCTGGTCGAGATGGGTGTAGACCGCATTCACCATGCATTCTGGAAGCATATGGACCCGCGTCACCCCAGGTATATTCCTGATTCTCCATTCGCAAATGCAATCCACGACTACTACTGTCACGTTGACGAGCAGATTGGCAAACTCTTACAGCAATGCGGAGACGAGACGACAGTCCTGGTAGTCTCCGATCACGGTGGACGTCCTCTGATGGGGGGGGTACGTATCAATGCCTGGCTCCAGGAACATGAATACCTCGCACTCCAAGCTCAACCGGAAGAAATCGCTCCCCTGGATAAGGCAACTATTAACTGGCGCAAAACCAAAGCCTGGGGCGAAGGTGGTTACTATGCCCGCATCTTCCTCAATGTTCGTGGCCGTGAGCCAGAAGGCATCATTCCTCCTATTGAATACGAGCGTACCCGCAATGCGCTGGCCGAAGAGCTACGTGCGATGCATGGTCCAGACGGGCAGCTTCTTGAGAACAGAGTCTTCACGCCGCAACAGCTCTACCAGAGTGTTCGTGGTGTTGCTCCTGACTTGATCGTCTACTTTGGCGACCTTTCCTGGCGCTCAGTCGGCACAGTAGGTCCTGGAGATCTCTTTACTCTTGAAAACGACACTGGTCCCGATGATGCGAACCACGCTCAATACGGCCTGATCATTGCTTACGACCCGCAGCATCCCGCGCATGGCTCCTTGCTCGAAGGGGCACAGATCTACGACGTGCTTCCAACGCTGCTTTCGCGCTACGGATTACAGGCTCCGACAGGGCTGCGCGGAAAGGTACTGCCTATCTAGCAGCAAGCTTAGCCTCCTTTCAAGGCTCGTAGGATAAACGTCTGGTACATATCCACGATCAGTTCCAGCGGCTTCTCCCCATTGGGATCGTACCAATGGTAGCTCCAGTTCAGGGCAGAGAGCACAAACAGCGTTGCCAGGTGTACATCACCAACCTGGAAGACTCTCTGCTGCACCCCCTGAGCTATCACGCGCCGGAAACACCCTTCATAGGCATCTCGCTGTACCTTGATCGGTTGCCGTAGTGCCGGCTCAAGATACCGCCATTCGTGGAAAAAGACCGTGACAGACTGCAAATCTTGTCCTATCAACTCTAGATGTCCGCGAATCAGTAGGCGCATCTGCTCTTCAACTGGAAAGGCCGGGGAAATAGTACTCGCCTGTACGAGAAACAGTTTGGCCGTCCGGCTCACAATTTTCCAGAGCAGCTCATCTTTTGATTTGACATAGGTATACAGGCTACTCGTTTTCAAATCAAGCATTTCTGCAATAGTATGCATTGTTGTAGCTGCATAGCCACGTTCACAGAATAATGCACAGGCGCACTGAAGAATATCTTCTTTTCTATACATCTCGGCTTCCTACTCCATTCCACTTGTTCTTTCCCATCTTTCATTGGTATAAGCAAGTGTTACAACTCGTCCTCACTCCCAAACTGCCGCTGTGTCTCAGCTAGAGAACACTCAAAATGTGCCAGTACATCCTGTTCACGGTACGTAATCCTCTCATCCTCCAGCAGGGGACGTCCAAAGCGAAAGATGCCATCTTGCTCGCGATGCTCTACTTTAGGCAGGAGGGAAGGTTTGGGAAGCCAGGCTTTCCCAATGGGATACGGTATATGAAAGGAAAAGCGTAACTCAGGAAACTGTTCAGTACTGATGTCGAGGTAGTAAAGGGCATAATAATCTTTTTCTTCCTGTAAAGAACATTGCGTGCATGTTCGAATCAGCCCACTGTGCTCAAGAAAAAAGTCCCAGATGTTCTCGTAGTACCTCTCCTCTTTCATCTCGTAGTGTTCCGCACACAACCAGAGCGATCGTTTATCTGCATTCGCTGGACGATAATAGGAGAGCTTTGCGTAAGGAGTCCGTGCCAGTATGCGCATCGCTTGATTCTTGCGCTGGTACCACAGTTCACGCTGTTCAACACACTGCGATGAATGCTTGATAGCATGTAGAGACTTTAGATGATATTCTTTTGCCCAGCGCGAGGCCCACACCGTCCAGTAACTCAACTGCAGTACACTTGCAAGTTCGGCCGAGCCTTGCCGTATCCATTCTTCAACACCGCGTTGCCAGGCGATAAAAAACTCCTGCCGTACCTGCTGATGAATGCGTCTTCGCTCAAATGCTGTCTGAGCTCTGATCTTTCTCCGTACAGAAACTGCTTCCTGATGCTCCTCACGCCAGCGTGCAACCGTCTCTTGTGATATGCCTTCGATAGACAAACGGTCATGAACGGGATAGAGCAACTCGCGCCCACCTTCCCGAAAGGGGCGATACTCCAGCACTGGAAGTTTCCCCTCTTTAATCCAGCGTCTCCGCTCAGTCAGTGTACACTTCAGAAGCTGTTGAGCCTCGTTTGGACCAATAGCAAGTTCACCTGGAAACGTCTCTAACAGACGGACACGGGCATGTGCATCCGTTTCGATAAGCTGTTGCAATACAGCAAGAAGCTCCTGCTTCGATTCAGCTGATTTTGGGGACAACCCTAAAAATTCGAGGATCTGCGCCTTGCGCAATGCGGTTGCAAGCAAATCTGACAACATAGGCATCTCCTAAAACGTAGTAAGCGACCCACCAATAGGGGTCTCATTTAGGAGATACCGTCCGTACCACCAAAAACGGAAAGAATTCTGTCTCAGTTTATAAAAGAGTTATGCGTCGTCATTGTCTCTTTCCAGGTCAAGCAGTTCCTTTTCAATACTCTGTCTATGCATACGGCGCACCCTGGCTCGCTCTATAATAGCCCGCTCCTCGTCATCTGCCGGGGCGAGTGGTGGAACGGGAGTTGGCTGACGCTGTTCATTTAGCGCGACGTAGATAACGTAGCTGTTAGCGATCTTGCGTATCTCACCGGTGATCACGTTTTCCGCAGTCACACGGACGCCGACCTCCATGCTTGTCCGTCCCACATAACGCATCTCGCAGTGCACGGAGACAACATCGCCAATAAAGGCAGGGGCAAGAAAATCAAAGCGCTCCACACGCGCCGTCACTACTGGTTTCTGCCCATGTTTGAGGGCAACCAGGGCGGCCGCCTCATCAACCATGCGCATGATCGTTCCGCCATGGACATTGCCCTGGCTATTCGCATCCATCAGTTCCATCAACCGTCGCGTCGTGCTACGCGAATAGGCAATGCTGCGCCCACGTGTTAGATCAACCTCAGGCAGTGTTTGATAGCGTCTGGCAAGGTACTCAAATGGATTCATAAAGATCTCGCTACTCCAAATTTGTCGTATAGATAAATAGTCACTGTGATTGCCAATGATCGCTTACCCTCACCCATTCCTGTTCACCAGGCCATGGTGGCATAGTGACAATGACACAGCACAAAGGTTCTGAACTCGTGTTGCGCACCTGAAAATGGGTTTCTGGAGGAATAGTCAAGCAGGTGCCTGAAGAAACGATTTCTTCTCGTTCATCATTCCCTCGTTTCAGCCACATTTCTCCTTGGCCTTGCACAAAGTACCAAATTTCCTCAATCATTTGGTGCTTACCAGCAAGTGACATCTGTCCTGGCTGCAGTGTGCAATGAATACTACTACCTCTACTCGTGCTTGCGAGCAATCGAACCTCCATCGTGTCAGGTGCTCGTAAGTCCATTTTATCTGATTTTTGTATAACTTGAATAAAATCACCCTTTTGCATTCCTATTCCCCCCTTAAAATAGCTTTTTGCCTTTCACCTTTTAACAGCGTTCCCGTAGAAATCGACTATGGCTTCAAGGCATTAAGGAAACCATCATTTTACTCTTTCTGAGAGTGGTCAAGTACCTATTGTATCACGTACTCCGAAAATGTGATTTTACCCAGAATTATGAAAGTAGACTGGAGCCCCCGTAGATGCATTCTCCTCTTCTTCAAACACTGCAAGATGGAAATAGTGAGGTGGGTCGAGGGTTGAAGACATTCTAGAATGGCTGGATTGAGAACGATTGGGGCAAGAGTTCATCTGTTCACACGAGCTTATGATCAATGGCGTAACGCATGGCGGCAGTCCGCGAGGTAACACCAAGCTTGCTGTAGACAGCACGCAGATAGGAGTTGACAGTGGTCGCAGAGATGACAAGACGTTCCGCAATCTGCGCGTTAGACAGCCCCTGCGTCAGCAATTGCAGAATTTCCAATTCACGTGGTGTTAAACCTGCTGGGCGAGAGCGCCTGGTTTTTGCATCATCAGTACATGACCTATTACACTCATCCTGTGAAAGTATGTGATTTTGCAGTACTGCCAGGACCTGTTCAGGTGTCATGCGCCGGCCCTCAGCCCATGCTTCAACAAAGACCTGTTCGCCAAGAGCTGTTCGGGCCGCTTGTACAAAGAGTTCGCGACTCTCGCTAACAGATTGAGACATATGCATGCCAGAGGATTGATAGAGGCGTTCGACTGTTCCCCACAATTGCACTGCCCAGACATATTTTTCTTGCCCGGCAACGACAGTAGCTAATCCCTCCAGACACGCAATAAGTGCTTGCCGATCCTCTAATGAACGGGCGATCTGGATCGTTTGATCCGCAAAAGAACGAGCTTCGTCATATTTTTTCTCATGCGCCGCAATTTGACTCAGCAACGCGTACCCACTCATCATTCCCTGTTGGTCACCCATATGTTGATAGTACTGCAAAGCCTCCTGGAGCAAAAAGCGCGCACGATCTTCATGCCCCCCCTGCAATGCAATCTGCCCCCAGAAGCTAAAGTAGTTGCCCAACGACCAGGTAGCACCAACCTGGCGAAACATCTCTCGCCCTTGCTGAATCAGCGTTCGTGCCTCTTCCTCGTTTCCCTGCGCAACCGCCACATCAGCTAGCATCATGCGAATCAAACCATTCATGCACAGGTCCCCCTCCTCCTCAAAAATCGCAATCCCTTCCTCATGAAGCTGCCATGCCTGTGTATAATTTCCCTCGTACAGGGCAACTGAACCAAGCATGCAAGAGAGAGCCCCAACAGCCCAACTGTCGCCTGCCGTACGCACAAAGACAAGAGTTTCCTCTGCTAACTCGCGCGCTGCCACCGCATTTCCTATCGCAAGCAAGCTGTGTACCAGCATATAGACAGATGCCGATAGATTACGTAAGTCTCCAGACTCTTTACACAGTGGAAGACTTTCCTGACAACGGACGAAGGCAATCTCGCCCTGTCCGAGAAAGCCTGCGAACACCCCAGCTCCAGAGACAATTTTACTTCTTACAGATCTGGGTAGATCTAGCGTACCGGCCGAGGAAACTCTCTCCGTCCATTGTCGTCCCTCATTAAGAAAGCCATGCATATACCAGAACCAGCCAAGTGTGCCGACCAGCAAGGCCAGCTTCTGACGTTCGCCATGCCTATGCAAAAAAGTAAGCGCGGCACGTATATTGTCATGATCTCGTTCTAGACGTCCCAGCCAGAGACGTTGCAAATGATGATATAGCTCTGGTTCAGCTTGCTGAGCCAACGCTGTGTAGTACATGGCATGAGCATCCTGAATACGCTCTATCTCGCCACTTGCACGTAACATTTCCAGAGCGAACTCGCGAATCGTCTCCAGCATCACCAGGCGAATCTCCTGTTCTTCCTGCTCATGCTGCTGCAACAGGCTCTTATCTACAAGCTGCGTGACCAGATCCAGTACGGAAAGTCCTGATTCTCCAAGAGTTGTGTAGAGATGCTCAACAGCCTCCAGGGAACATCCATGTACAAAGACGGCCATGCGGCGAAAAAGCGCCTGTTCTGCAGTTGAGAGCAAATCATAACTCCAGACAAGTGTATCCCGCATGCTTTTCTGGCGGACCGAGACATCCTGCCCTCCCCCAGTCAAGACTGAGAGCCGACTACTGAGCCGCGAGAGCAATACCTGTGGAGGCAAGATCTTGGTACGCGCCGCAGCTAACTCTAGCGCTAACGGTATCCCGTCCAGGCGAATACAAATATCTGCAACGCTTACTGCATTTTCTTCAGTGAGTTCAAAACTGCTCTTGACCGCCTGTGCGCGCTGCACAAATAGCTCAACTGCTGGTGACTGTATAATTACCTCACGAGATTGCCCTTGCTGCATATCTGGAAGGGCAAGAGGAGGAACAGCAAACTCATACTCGCCCTGTATATGTAAAGTAGTGCGGCTGGTAACGAGCATCTTGAGATATGGACAGGCTAAGAGCAAACTACCAAGCAATGGTGCAACAGCAGAAAGATGCTCAAAGTTATCTAGAAATAAGAGCATCTGTTTCTCACGGAGAAATGCCTTTACGTGTTCAAATAACGGGTGACCTTCACTCTCACGTAAACCAAGCGTATGTGCAATAAGTGGAATAACCTGTTCAGAACGATGCACAGATGCAAGTGGCACGAAAGCAATACCATCACTAAAGTCGCTCGCTGACTCTGCTGCAACCTGAAGTCCTAAGCGTGTTTTTCCCACTCCACCAGTTCCAGTAAGTGTTAGCAAATGTATCTGAGCACGTCCGAGCAATTCACAAACAGTATGCGTAGCTTCCTCACGTCCGACAAATGATGTCAAAGTAGTAGAAAAATGCTGCCACGATACAAGCGCTTCACGCTCTAGAATTGAAGGCACCAGGGACTTCTTTCTAATATGTTTCTCCTGCATCATTATCTCCCCTCAGCAAATTCATAATAACAAAGTCTCATAGCATAACCTGTTACCATCTGTCCTATTTTACTAACAATGGGCAGGAAAAATAGCGAAATATAATCTTTGCTTTTCTTCAAGAGTATATATCATATCATAAAAGAAGGCAAGGAATATTTCCAAAACACATTCTTATTCTATTCTACTTGCTTGCTTCTTTTAGGAATGTGATAATGAGGAAAGAAAAATATGATGGAAATGTCTTAAGGCTTTTGCTAAACCACTCCTTAATTTTAAGGTAGGGGACATTGCCAAACGTGTAACAGGGCAGTTCAAATTCACTTATTTTTAACGATGTGTTTCTAACCATTCGTGTGTAGAATATCTGTAACCCGTGCATGTGGAGGAGGAACCGACGACAGATATCATACTGAGCTGCATTCAGAAACGATGCTACGCCAGCCTTGATAGCTGTTGCAAGCCCCACTCTCTAGCTAGCTACGCTCATACAATCGAATGGGAGTATCTAGCTTCGCTCGTCTGAATGTAAGGGAGTATCAAGAGTTTGTAAGAATGCCTATCGTTCCGTTCCCCTTATGGCAATCCCCACTAGCGTAGAGCCTTTTATTGCATGTATCGCGCGCCGTGTCAAACAACGATTTTGGCTTGCTTAGAAAAAGATGTCTGTAGAAGAGAGGGAAGAATGAACGAGCCAGAAAAACAAATGCCTCTGGATATGTATACAAGTCCTATACTCCAAATATCTCTCAAACAGCTCAATTCTGCATTTGTGGATTTTACAGAGGCTGAAACCGCTCTTGTAGAAGCTGAGCGTGAGGGAAACTGTACGAAGATGCGCAAGGCATGGTTAGCCAAAAGCAGCGCCTCCGAGCGCTATATCAGCGAATGGGATATACTTATACTCTATGGAGATCTTCAGTTCGACGACGAAGCAGGCATATTTGCTTTCGCATCTGACACTGCGGGGTTTTATGAGAGCGATCATGGAGGACGGCAGTACAAACATCTTCGCTTGTGGGATCTTTACTGAGACAGAGACGAGGAAAACGCTCTATCTTTCCTCGTCCTCTACTTACGAGCACATCTCCCTGCTAAAGTAAAAGCACCCTGTCTTCCTCCATACTTACCTGCTAGAGATGAAGAGCTTCAACCGTCTCAAGCACCTCATTTGCATGTTCTTCCGGCTTGACCTTGTGCCAGATCTTGCGCACAATACCGTCTTTATCAATCAAAAACGTTTCACGACTAACTCCCATATACTTCTTTCCATACATGTTCTTCTCCCCGTAGACACCATATAGCTGAGAAACAGAGGTATCAGTGTCTGAAAGCAAAGGGAAGGGCAAGTCATACTTTTCTGCAAACTTTTTGTGCGACTCGACATCATCTGTACTGATACCAAGTACGACAATGCCTCGCTTCTGCATGAGATGATTGGCATCGCGGAACGAGCACGCTTCTTTTGTACAACCTGGAGTGTCGTCTTTTGGATAAAAGTATAAAACAGTTACATGATTGCGAAGTGCGCTTAACTGTACCTGGCCATTTTTTACCACGTCATCGCTCCCAATAGCTG
Organism: Ktedonobacteraceae bacterium; assembly: GCA_034431765.1. Lineage (GTDB taxonomy): Bacteria > Chloroflexota > Ktedonobacteria > Ktedonobacterales > Ktedonobacteraceae > DASYAN01. Next base: position 18,642 of record DAOUDD010000075.1, read on the forward strand.
GTAGGGTGAAATCGGGAGCAGGTTGTAATTCCTTCACTTCTGTATCACTCATATAAACACCTTTCTGCAAAGCAGTTCTCTAAAAATCCGAACTTCGATTAGTGTATCACACGAAAGAACTGTCCCACTGCTACGACGGTGCCTACTCTCCTATATATACTGCTAGGCTGCAAGTGACAGCATTCGTTCCAGGGCGATACGTGCCCAGTGAGCAGTTTCGGAATCGACGCTGACCTGGTTGATCACGTTCCCCTCCAGTAGCGCTTCCAGGACCCAGGCAACGTATGCGGGATGAATGCGATACATCGTCGAGCAGGGGCAGACAATAGGATCAAGACAGAAAATGAACTGATCCGGGTGCTCCTGAGCCAAACGATGGACGAGATTGATTTCAGTCCCAACCGCCCATTGTGTCCCTGCTGGAGCATGCTCAATCTGCCCAATGATGTACTCAGTGGAGCCATAGAGGTCGGCCGCCTGCACGACTTCACGGCGGCACTCAGGATGAACGAGTACCTTGATCCCTGGATAATCGGCCCGCGCCTTTTCGATCTGCTGAACAGAGAAGCGCATATGCGTGGAGCAATGTCCCTTCCAGAGAAGAATTTTGGCCCGCTCAATCTCCTCCTCAGCATTCTCGGAGGACATGGGATCTTTGGGATTCCACACAACCATCTGCTCCTGAGCAATCCCGTATGCTGATGCAGTATTGCGTCCGAGATGCTCATCGGGGAAGAAGAGGACGCGCTTCCCTTGCTCAAATGCCCAGTGCATGACCTGTGGAGCATTCGACGATGTGCAGACGACTCCACCGTTGCGTCCACAAAAGGCTTTGAGATTGGCAGCCGAGTTCATATAGGTGACTGGGATAATGCCTGCATCCTCGCCCAGCACATCGTGTAGCATCTCCCAGCATTCTTCAACCTCGGCAGTATTTGCCATATCCGCCATTGAGCAACCAGCGGCGGGATTAGGAAGAATCACTTTTTGATGAGCACCGCTCAGAATATCTGCACTTTCAGCCATGAAATGTACGCCGCAGAAAACAATATAGTCGGCTTCTGGACGGGCGGCGGCAAGCTGAGCAAGTTTAAACGAGTCACCACGGTAGTCTGCGTAGCGAATGATTTCGTCACGCTGATAGTGATGACCAAGAATGACCAGGCGTGAAGCCAGTGCCTCTCTAGCAGCAGTAATGCGCCGGTTCAGCTCAGCTTCGTCCATCTCGGCATAGAATTGTGGAATACCATCAATGCGCTTGCTCAGATCATGTTTTGCACGTGTCTGTGGCCGCAGTAACGGGAGAATATGCGTCTCCTGACTCTCTGCACACGTTGTCCTAATCGCCATAGCTCCACTCCTTTAGCACAGTTTCTAGAGAACACTTACGAGAAAGAACAGGAGAATTTGCTAAGAGTGTCTCTTAGCAAATTCTAGCGAGATGTCGAAGTTGGGTGCCGAATGCGTCAGAGCGCCAAGCGAGATGAAATCGACGCCCGTCGCTGCCACCTTTGCCAGACGCTCCCGTTTCGTGCCAATGCTACCTGAGGCCTCGATCAGCACATGTGGAGCCTGTTGACGAATGTGTGAGACAGCTAAGCGCATTGTCTCTATCTCCATATTGTCGAGGAGCACCACATCTGCATTGGCGACCAGCGCCTCCTGCACCTCGGCAAGTGTTTCACACTCGACCTCTATTTTCAGCAGGTGAGGTGCGCTTCGCCGTGCTGCTGCAACTGCTTGCGCAATACCTCCTGAGGCTTTGATATGATTGTCTTTGATCAAGACCCCATCGCTCAAACCAAAGCGGTGATTCTGCCCACCTCCCAATTGCACAGCGGCCTTCTCAAGTGCACGCAGTCCCGGTGTCGTCTTGCGCGTATCGAGAATGCGTGTTCCTGTGCCTGCCACAGTCTGCACACAGTGGGCTGTTAAGGTAGCAATGCCAGAGAGGTGGCCAAGGAAGTTGAGCGCGACCCGTTCCGCACTTAAAATGGAGCGTGCCGGGCCACGCAGAAAGAGCAGTTCTGCTCCCGCTGCAACAGTGTCCCCATCTCGCACTCGTAACTCAACAGCAATGCGTGGGTCAAACTGACGAAAGACAGCAGCAGCAAGAGCTAATCCTGCAATAACCCCTGCCTGGCGCGTTATCATCACCCCCTGAGCTATCTGTTCCTCTGGCACAGTACTCAACGTGGTGATATCGGCAAAGGCACCATCTTCTTCTAATGCATGTTGAATAATATCTTCTGGAAGCTTATACATGCGGCAGAACCTCCTCCCGCACCTGTTGCGATAGGTGAGACGGATAACTACCGCTAGGCTGAAAAGCGTAGTGGAGCTTCGCCAAGCGCTCATCAGACTGTTGATAATCCACGCGCCAATGGCAGCCTCGGCTCTCGCGCCGTTGCAGGGCTGCCACAATTACCAGTTCCGCAACAAGCAGCATGTTGCGTGTTTCAAGCGCTTCTTTGTCAGTACCGTTGACATATGCACACTGCTGACGTAGCGCATGAACACGCTGACGAGCCTGGAGGAGTCCATCTCCTTCTCGCGAGAGTGAGACATATTGCCACATGAGTTGCCGCAATTCACGTTGTATTCGCTCATTGGTAAACACATCCACATTACCGGATGACTGGCATTCCTGAGCATGCGCTTCATCGTAAGAGAGCAGAGACGTTGTCTTCCTGCCTCTAAAAGGAGTAGTCTCTTTTTGAGAAGCGAGCAGGTCAGCGATTCGTAAGCCGTAGACCAAGCCTTCCAACAAGGAATTGCTTGCCAGCCGATTCGCTCCATGGACACCCGTACAGGCAACCTCACCCACAGCATATAGACCGGGAACAGTCGTACGTCCCTCGGTATCTACCAGAACACCGCCCATACAATAGTGAGCAGCAGGCGCGATCGGCAACAGGTCAGAGGCGAGGTCGAGTCCATGCTGACGACAGAGAGCTGAAATGGTAGGGAAGCGTTCGTGTACCTTCTGTGAGGACAGGTGACGCAGGTCAAGATACTGACAATCCTTCCCTTCGGCGAGCATCTCGCGCAGAATGGCACGAGCTACAACATCGCGTGGAGCCAGCTCAGCTTGTTCACTATAGCGGAGCATGAAGCGTTCGCCCGCGTGATTGCGCAGGTACGCACCTTCACCGCGCACAGCCTCCGAGACCAGTGATGATGTACCAGATGTGACAAGTACTGTTGGGTGGAACTGCATAAATTCGAGATCCGCCAATGCAGCGCCCGCATTCCAGGCAAGCGCCAACCCATCAGCCGTCGCTCCAGTCGGATTTGAGGTATGCAACCAGAGACTGCCAGCACCTCCACTTGCCAGCACCATCGCTCGCGTCTCCAGCGTGAAAGGCTGCCCTTCCCGATCCATTCCAGATAGACCTGTACAGACGCCATTCTGCACTTGCAGTTCACTTACAAACGCATCTTCATAGACATCAATCGAGGGATGAGTTCGTACAGCAGCGACTAGAGCGCGTTCGATCTCTGCACCAGTCGCATCACCACCAGCATGTACTACACGCCAACGGGAGTGAGCACCCTCGCGGCCAAGCACGAGTCCATCAGGTGTTGCATGAACCTGCCCTTCCACATCTTCCGGGCGAACACGATCAAACTGCACGCCAAGCCCTATTAACCAGCGCACCGCGTCAGGCGCGTGTTCTACCAGGATACGTACCGCCTCTTCGTCACATAGCCCAGCTCCAGCAGCCAACGTGTCCTGAAAATGAAGCTCAGGGCTATCATCCGTTCCTAACGCAACCGCCAGCCCCCCCTGAGCATAACGGGTATTGCTCTCACCAAGCTGCCCCTTTGTAATCACCGCAACGTGTAGATGCTCTGGCAAGCGCAACGCCACTGAAAGCCCGGCAATGCCGCCTCCTATAATTGCGACATCATACGGTTGACAGTGGGTCATATGATATTCCCCCTTGAAGTAGCGCACCAATTAGTGTCATTTGTACACTTACTACACTGACAAAAAAGAAAAGGTCTCTTTGGTGTTACTTGTACACTAACCTTTCTTGGGAGTATACCAGACATTCCGATGAAAAACAAGGGGAAAGCAGAGGAGTTTTGGCGCTTTTTTTGGCGGCCGGGTCCATAAACTGCACATACTCAGTCCATTTCCACAACTGAACAGGAGAAACACTTAAACCCCAAAGAATGCCCTGGGACGCTGTAGAGAAGTGTGAACGAGGGAAGATACCACTCAAACAGGGGTATAGGGAAGAATAATCTTATCACAACAGCAATTTACACTGTTAATGGAAAGTATGATAGTGCTTGAAATAATCATATATTTGTCCTTCTTCGAGAGTCGGTGGTTGAAAAACTTTATACCCTTCCTGCATCTTTTCTTCCATTACTTGAAACGTGTTTGGATCTGAATTTCTTCTCCTCACCCTTTGCAACAGGATATCAAAGGGCGTATCTAAAAAATGCAATTCAACCTTTGCACCCAAATTTTTCCCGATATCACGATACCTATCACGTTCTTCTTTTGCCCAAAAGCCATTCTCTAAAATCACAGTAACCCCTAACGTGAGCAAGGATTGAGCCATTTTCCAGAGGAGTTGCTCCACTGGATCTCTCAACCTGTCTCTTTCAGTGATGTTATTTTGATTTTCTACAAGAGTGGGTATCCAATCATCAGGGCAAAGTCTTATTGCCTGTCTTTCTGTGCCAAGCTTTTTTGAGAGTGTGGTTTTGCCTACACCAGGAAGCCCACATAGTAAAAGCAATGTGCCGCTCTTCATACAGCAAGTATAGCATCTATGAAACTGTTTCTGTTCAACCATCATTCTGAGAGGGTTCTTTTCAGCGAGGTTCAGCAGTCCTCTTTTCAAATACGTCTTCTTTTGAAAGAAAAAATCGTGGTATAGTAAAAATAGCGCATTACTGTAACTTATAAATTAGGGATCGCGGATACGCAGGGAAAGCACTTCTTTTCACTGGCTCTATCTCATTTTTCGCCTTGCCTACCGATCTCCACAAACGGCATTAGGATGAGAGGATCGCTTCTTATGCAGGACATATTTTTCAACGCACAGCACTCTCCGATTGGCGCGTTCGCATCGTTCACATTAGGTTTTCGCGGGGCAAAGGGCGGACTTGGCCTGGAGTTAGGGAAGCCAGCCGATGAGAATGTGTTTGTCGGACTGGAATCTAGAGATGGTTCTCTCTTCGAGGCTCTTCCCTTCTTCGAGGCAGGCGAAGATGAACAGAAACGTTATAATGTCGAGCATGCAAGCAGCACAAGTCTATCACCGCTTGTCTCCTTCGCGAGCGAGAGTATCACGCGTGACTTCCGTGTCGCAACCGATACATGGCAGGCAGGCGATCTCACCTTCTGTATCTACTCGCCCGTCCGCACCCTTCCTGATCCCGCTTCTGCAGCAGAGGATACACTACGAGATGCACTCCTGCCAGCAGTATTCACAACGCTCACCATTGATAATACCCAATCAGAGTGCTCACGAATGGCGTTCTTCGGCTATCAGGGCAATGATCCGTACAGTGCGATGCACCGACTGGATGATACAACACAGGAACATGTGATCGGCATTGGCCAGGGCCGGCGCACGGCCATTGCCACACGCGGAGCAAACGTTGTTTCAGCACAGGGTTTTAGCATAGAACAGATTCTGCAGCGTCAGCATCGAGAACAGTGGACCTTCGGGCTTGGTTCTGCTGGGGCACTGATAATGGATGTCCCTGCCGGGCAAAAGGTCACATACGCATTTGCGCTCTGTTTTTACTGTGAAGGCTTTGTTACCACAGGACTGGACACTACCTATTACTACACACGATTTTTTGGGTCAATCGAGGAGGTTGCTGACTATGCTCTCTCCCACCTGGATAGACTGATAGCCTGCTGTGAACAAGACAACTCGCTAGTAGATAACTCATCATTGAGTACAGAGCAGAAATTTATGCTTGCGCATGCGATTCGCAGCTACTATGGCAGCACCGAGTTTCTCGACTATCAAGGCAAGCCCCTCTGGATTGTTAACGAGGGCGAGTATCGCATGATGAACACCTTCGACCTTACCGTTGATCAACTCTTCTACGAGCTACGCATGCACCCCTGGACGGTACGCAACGAGCTAGATATGTTCGTGGCCCGCTATAGCTACGAGGACACCATCCATTTTCCCGGAGACGAGACGCAGTATCCAGGTGGCATCAGCTTTACCCACGATATGGGCGTGACAAATAGCTTCTCGCGCCCTGGCTACTCCTCTTACGAGTGCCCAGGAATCGACGGATGCTTTTCCTATATGACACACGAGCAGCTTGTCAACTGGGTCTGTTGCGCTGCTGCTTATGTGCAGAAGACGCACGATCAATCCTGGTTAAACGAGAATTTCAATACGTTCATTGCCTGCTTCCAGAGCATGCTACAACGTGATCATCCCGATCCAGACCAACGCAATGGAATTATGGGCTTAGATAGCAATCGCGCGCTCGGCAGCGCAGAGATTACGACGTATGATAGCCTGGATGTCTCGCTCGGACAGGCGCGCAACAATATCTATCTTGCGAGCAAGTGCTGGGCCGCGTATCTTGCTCTCGAAGTGCTCTTTATGCAACAGGACCATCCTGATCTGGCTCGTGAGGCCCGAATGCAGGCCGAGCGCTGTGCCGAGGCCCTCACAGCGCATCTCGCAGCAGACAAATACATTCCAGCGGTGTTAGAGAACGCGAATGTCTCGCGTATCATCCCGGCTATCGAGGGGCTGGTCTTTCCGCTCTTCACAGGCTGCGAGCAGGCACTTGAGCCTCAGGGTGCCTTTGCCTCATATCTACAAGCGTTACACATGCATCTCCAAACAGTGCTTGTACCGGGAGTCTGCCTCTTTCCTGACGGGGGGTGGAAGCTCTCTTCCACCAGCAACAACTCGTGGCTGAGCAAGATCTACCTCTGTCAGTTCATCACACGCAAAATCCTTGGCCTCCCCTGGGACGAACGTGGAACTGCCGCTGATGCAGCCCACGTTCAATGGCTACTACACCCCGAAAATGCATACTGGGCCTGGAGCGACCAGATGCTCTCCGGTATCGCCATAGGCAGCAAATACTATCCTCGTGGAGTAACAAGCATTCTCTGGCTCGATGAGTGATACTATTCGCCGATAATCTTCACGATCACTCGTTTGTTACGCTGCCCATCAAACTCAACATAGAAGATGCGTTGCCAGGGGCCGGAATCGATCTGGCCCCCCGTGATGGGCACGACTACCTGGTGATGCAAGAGCAGGTTCTTAAGGTGAGCATCGGCGTTGTCTTCACCTGTTCGATGGTGCAGATAATTCGGATCTTCAGGGGCAACCTGCTCCACCCACTCCATGATATCATGCCACAGCCCGGATTCCTCGTCATTGACAATCACGGATGCCGTTATATGCATCGCAGAGACAAGAGCAAGCCCCTCCTGAATCCCGCTTTCAGTCAGCACGCGTTCAACCTGATCCGTAATGGGGACAATCTCTTTGCGCTTGCGTGTATTGAATGTGAGATAGGCAGTATGTGTCTTCATTTCTGAACTCTCCCTTTCCAAATATGTTCCAGTATCAATTGTAGTGAAAACATGCGCATAGATGGTCTTCTGTTGTGACCTACAACACTGTCTGCTACACTGTAGCACACGGGGTCCATCACTCTTCCTCACGTTCCCAATGCCCATGCCACAACTGTCGCATCTCTTCGCACGTCTCCAACAGATCCTCTAAACGTCCCTGCGCCTCAACCTTGCCACCCTTGAGCACAATGATTGTGTCGGCACGCTGTAACACGGCTTTGCGATGCGATACCACCAGACAGGTAGCGCGCTTGTGCTCAAAGAGCCGCTCCCACAGAACACGCTCCGTCTCGACATCAAGCGCGCTGGAGATATCATCAAAGACCAGCAGTTCAGCATCCCGTACCAGCATCCGTGCCGCCGCCGCCCTCTGTGCCTGCCCGCCTGAAAGCTTTACCCCCTTCGTGCCAATCACCGTCTGCAAGCCATTCTCCAACACCACAACGTCCCGCTCCATCACCGCCATGCGCACAGCATGATTCAAATCCACGCGCTCCTCCGACAGCCCGAGCAGAATGTTCTCATCCAGGGGATCACTGAAGAGATGCGGAACCTGCGGCGTGTAGGCACTGCGCGGCGGCACAAAAAAGCTTGCCGCATCTCGTACCTCGTCACCATTCCAGAAAATCTCGCCCCGATCCTTTGGCAGCAAGCCAAGCAGCGTCTGCACCAGCGTCGTCTTTCCCGAGGCAATCCGTCCGGTAATCACCGTCAGCGTCCCACGCCTCAGAGACAGGTTTATTCCCTCAATCCCTCGCCCCGTGTCAGGATAGCGGTA
>DAOUDD010000076.1:0-17432 GCA_034431765.1 Ktedonobacteraceae bacterium
ACGCTGTTGTGGGCCAACGTTCATGCATGGCAGAAGAGGAAGGACCAAACGAGCAAGCGAGAGCTTGTCGAACATGTTCTTACGGGATACTGTCACCCCTTGCTCATCCAACGCGTCATGGATGCCGTGGAAATGCAGCACGACTGGCAACTTCAAGGACTCGATCTTGGGACGCATCTCTTTTCTGCTCTTCATCGGTTCCAGTGTCTTGGCGTTCCCTCCTATCTCGCAGGCTCAATTGCGAGTTCAGTGTATGGCATGCAGCAATTGGCTCAGGATTGCGACCTCGTAGCGTATTTGGAGGAAGAAGCTCTTCCCTCGTTCATTTCGCTCTTTGAACAGGACTACGTCTTTGATACACTGGCTCTTCACAGTGCAGTGCAACACCACACCGTGTGTTCATTGATTCACTTAGACACATTGATGAAACTTGATCTCATTGTGCCTCAACCAACGGCATTCGACGATGCAATGTTTCCTCTGGTGCATGCATCTCCCCTAGATGAACGCTATGCTCCCTTTCCGATGGCCTCAGCCGAAGAAATGATTGTGTTCAAGTTGCAGAGGTATTTTCATGATGAGCAGTCACGAACGGATGGCATGAACGATGATGCTGAATGGAATGATCTTCTGGGCATGCTTAAAGTACAAGGAAAAGAACTTGATCTCGCATTGCTTGAGTTCTGGGTCACAGCACTTCACCTTTCTGATCCCTGGCAACGAGCACTTGTTGATGCAGGACTCAAGGATGTGTAAGCACGATGAGCCATAATCGAGAAGGAAGACAAGGAAGAAGAACACTTTCTTGGTCTTCTTCGTCTTCTCTTTGTGAAGACAAGCGTTCGCATATAGAAGAAAGGAACGAGCCAATATGTCTCTCCATCACTCCGTCGTTGAAGCTCTCGCTCCTTTGATTGAAGCCTTCGAGCAACTGAGTATTACCTATTATATCGGCGGCTCTGTTTCCAGTTCAGTGCATGGAGTGGCTCGCCAGACGCAAGATGTTGATGTGATTGTGGCTCTGCAAGCAGGTCAGCAGGTCCACCAACTCGTCCAGATGCTGCACAGTCAGTACTATCTAGATGAGCAAGCATTTCAGGATGCAGTGCAACGAGGAATACTCTATGGAGTGCTTCATCTAACAACGATGATGAAAGTAGACCTGATTCCGCTCAAACAGCGTGCCTTCTCTCAAGAAGAAGCACGCCGCGCTCAACCAACACTCCTCGAACCCGGCACCCGTCCACTCAGAATTGCCTCAGCAGAAGATGCCATCCTCACAAAGTTGGAGTGGTTCGAGATGGGAGGACGGATATCCACGCGCCAATGGAATGATATTCTGGGCATTATGAGGCACCAAGGAACTACCCTTGACCTTGCCTACATGCGGCAGTGGGCTGATATGTTGAAGGTCCGTGACCTGTTGGAGGACGCTCTTGCTGAGGCTGGACTCCCACCGCCCTAATTCTGCCCGCTATGAGGTGATCTGTATTAGACATCGTATAAAGACATATATTGAAGAAGAGGTACCAGCTAGAAACAACTGAACCATCTTAGAGGTTATCAGAAAAATATTTCTGCCACCACCTATATAGGTGATGGTCGCTATGAGGCTTATAGCTTGCCCTTTTTCGTATAGTTTTCAACGCGTTATGAACCGTGCTAAATTGCGCTTGCGTTGTATCTGCCCAGTACTTAAGTAGATCAAGGACAGAGACGATATGAAGATCGGGCTGATTTCGTTGTAGAAGACGAAGAGTGTCTTTATCATCTGTTCCAAATGACCAATGACGGTGTACTGCTATCGCAGCAGAAATTGCATCGCCATTGCCTAGTTTTCCTTTGCTGAGTGCTGCTAGATTAACAGCCGTAATTTGCTCAAGATTATCTTCAAGATGCACCATGACCACAAGCCTTTTTATAGCTAGTGCTTGCAAATTCATCGATGCATCTTCATCAACCACTATACGCATACGACGTATTTCTTTGTCTTGCACATCACTTGCAATGGCGATCTGCACAGGAAGAGAGGTCAAAATAGTTTCCATAAGACCAGAAGCATACATACTAGCAAGACAATATGTATCTAAGATAATATATGGATGAGGAAAAGGAAGATCGCTCATTCACTTTCCTCCTCTGTATTAGGAGGCTGCATAAGTTGTTGGTTCCTTTGTGACTCACGAGTTGTATCGAGTAGAGCATTTTGCTGGAATCCCTCAAGCATACGTTTGACCTCCAAACGATCAACTTCAAGAAACTGAGCGAATTGAGCCTCACTGATCAATTCGCTTTCTAATGCTTCCAATGCTAAATACTGATAGCGCAAAGGAAATTTTTGGTCACGCGAGGGAAGAGGTGTAAGACCTAGTTGTTGTTGTGCCTCACGCACTTTGAAATTGCTTGATCGCAACTTTTCCATAAATCCTGTTTGAAGAAGTCGTAGGTCCTCAAGACGACGGATCATTGCTTCCACAGAGACGCCATAGAAATGAGCTAAATTCAGCAAATCGCCCAATTTTACTGTCTCTTTCATTCTACGAATGTCGTTAAAACGTTTGACTACTCCATTTGTAGGCATCAGAAAGAAGGTAGCAAAATCATCTGCGAGACGCTCGCTTTCAGGCTTGCGTTGATAGCCGTCCTCGATAAAGACCACTGGTTTTTGTCTATATGTCAAGAAATGCCCATAATCGTGTGCCAACGACCAACGCCGTCGATCTTCTTGATGATTGCTATTCACCGCAATACACCCTCCTACTTGCTCATCGTATAGATAAATAGCAGAAAACTTTCCAGGAAATGGATAATAAAAGATGCGCAATCCTACATCTTGTTCCAGAATATCACGTAATAAAGGAATTTGTCCATCTTGTAACCCTAACCTCGTACGCTCCTCAATAGCGATATATTCTGCTGCCTCACTTGTTGAAAGCTTTCCTGACTCATATACAGGTGGGTATTTTCGATTGAGTGGAGAATCTGTTATTTGCTCTAGCTCTAAGTAGCTACGAGCAAAGTACTTCAGTTGTTCAACAAATGGTTCAATAAGTGTATTATCTTCTTCCGTCCTCAATGATGGTCCACGGAACTGGGGCTGCGACAGTGCAATCTCAGGATGGGGACGCACAAGATCAGCGATAGGCATGTCATACGCCTGAGCAAGTTTGATAAGTTCACCTGCTCTTACACGACGCTCACCCTTTTCAATGGCAACCATAGTTGTGCGAGCAACAGTAATGATCTTGGCTGCTTCTTCTTGCGTAAACCCTTTTCTCACTCGCGCTTGGTGCAATTCTTGCCCAAGAGCCTTCATATCTATGGTGTCCAGAACATCGTAATTCATATGTTGCCTTTCCCTTTTCTAAGTAAAAGCGAAATTTCTTGAACCCCTCACTCAAGAAATTCTGGGCCTATACATTCTTTACTGTATTCCCATTCACGTACATAATTCTGGTATAGTTGCAATAGCTGCGTTTGCAGAAAGTTTCGCCGATCCTCATGCTCTTCTACGGTCTCTACAATATTCCACAGTGTCTTATAACGTTGTGACATCCTTTGCCAACTATCAGAAGCTGCCAGCAGTGCTTTCATTTCATCTACTTGAGCAAGCATTGCATAGTAATGGGTAGCATCCTCTTGTTTTCGCTTTCTCGCGGGGTTATCTGTAATTTGATAGCCTGTCTTGTCAGTAACTCCATGCACGGTAATAGCCTGACGACGTAACAAACATGAAGAGCAATAGCCACACTGCATTACGGAGGAACGATGTCTCCTATCACAACTCACTGTTAAGAAGACCTCAGCTCTAGCTCCTTCCAGCAATGGTTCTTTACACATCTGCGCCTTTGTCCAGGAAAGAAATGGATTGTGAAAGAAGAATGCTTGCTCAAAGAGAGCAGAAAGTAGTTCACCCATATATAGAAGTGATAATGGATGAACGGAGCGAGAGTGATCGAGACCCACTTCTGATTTACGAAAAGGAAGATTGATTGCACCAATACCATTCTCGTGAACGAAAATCGTATTTTCTCCCGCCTGATATGCACACACTGCACCCAACAATAAGAACACAAATCCCCGCGACCGCATACTCCAACTTGTTTTCGCATCGTCATTCTTTCCTTTTAGACGAAAGGGAAGTTGTACAAGTTTCGTGCGACCGGGAAAGAGTGCTGAGATTGCTTGAGCAGTTTCCACTTGTACCCTGCTCATGTAAGGATTGCTACCAGTCCCAAACAATAGGTAGTGGGCAGTATCATCTCGACGGAGTTGTTGATACGCACCAGCAAAAGCATCCAATCCCCCGCTCCATAAAGCAACTTTAGGTGTATATGCTTGTGGCGACGCTAATGGCAAGGGCGGTTGTATCTGTGCAGAGCGACTATACCTCTCATATGGAAGAAACTTGAAACTCCAGAAATCTCCTGTAAACCAATAAAGTATCTCTTGTAATTTCTCTCGAATAGACGGGGTATTGAGCTTTTCATGCGTTTGTAGAGGAAGGCTAAGTGTAATGTGCCGAGGCATCTCCAGGAGAGAACGCGCTACTCTTCCGTGATTTTTTGCAAGGCGGTCCGCAAGATGAACAGCGACGGCAAGATCAATCAAATCTGAGAGAAGTGCAGGAAGAGCCTGATAGTTTAGTAGAGGAAGCTGTTTGTCGTTGATGATGATCTGTACATCAACCGCCTGATGTGTATAGTGGTCAAAGACACGCAGCTCACTTTCCTTAAAATGTTCTCCAATATGCTCAAATGTAAAGGTGTAATGGAGACCTGTCATTGCTTCTTCCTCCTACGCTCCCATCGCTGTTATTGGAACCTCTGTATCAATCGTATACGTTGTTCTTGTATTTTTCTGGGAAGGCTGCCTTACAAGATGAACTGTCCCAGCTTTATAGATAGCCTGAGCATAGTCCATCAGTCGTTCTTTGACAAGTGGGCGGAGTTGCTCTAGCCGCTCTCTGACGAACATATGGCTGACACGACTATCAGGGTTAGGCGTAAGCGAGACACGTTCCATAAAATTTGCATCGCAGATGTTATCTAAGTATCCGGTAAGGAGTGTGATAGCACAATTTGAGGGTTGCGCTCCTTGGCGTAGTGCATGTAATTCTTCCAAACATGCTTCTACAGCTAACACCTTCAGCCGACTATTGGCGTCGAGATAGCGATCTAGTGTGGTGATAGATGTGGCCTCTTTCCGCCAATCAATGTCCTCAAGTCTCTGCCTTCTGCTCAAAATCTCTTCGAGTTGTGTGCCTACTTCGAGAAGCATGGTGAAAATCGCATCTCCTCCCTGTTTCACATCTTTATAGACTGCTTGTGCTAACTCGTTTGCCACATCGCCTCCTGCTTGTCCCTCACAAAGCATTTTGTAGGATTTTTGATATCTCCATCCTAGCTTTTTATGAACTTTATCGCCATCCGGCATACATATTTCCTTTGCTTCATGCAACGTATTCTAAAGACGCATTACGATAGAGATCTCCTTATAGAAAGAATATGTCAGATATAAAAATTTGTCAAGTATATAAAGGACAAAATAAAAATTAAATGTCATTAAATTTGACATTTCTATTTTCTTCTGTTATGATTGCTTCTAAATAAATGGCTGTAGGCGAAGGAGCGAAAGAAGGTATTAGTGTGGCTGGTTATTCAAATTACTATCAACGTGGTATTGATGAGAACGATAGAGGAATCAAACTTGTCTTAGGACCAACTGGATTAGGCAAAAGTAGTAGTATTCCCGATGTTGTGAGAAACAATCCTGACCATAAATTCATTTACCAGGCCAACCGTAAAGAACTCCTTCAGGAGATGGCTGCACGGTTTTCACCAGGTGAGTTTGTGCTTCTTCAGCGTGATCTGGAAGTTGTACAAAAAATGCTCACAACTCAGCAACACGAATTTGACAAGTTACTTGCTGATCCTCGTTTTGCGAATGCACTCAAGCAAGCAAAAAACAAAACGCACTTAAAAAGTCTTGAGACTGTTGCTATTCATAGAGCGTGCAAGCAAGTTCTTGAAATTACCTCAAGAGAAGGTATACTACCCGATTGGCTCGAAAAACACGCAGATTCGCAAGCACGTATTATTCTCCAAGCCGTTCGTCTGGTCATTCAAATGACGCGTGATAAAAACGAACAAGGTGCGGTATATACGTGGTTAGTAAGTCACCCAGTGGTAGAAACACTCTTTCCAGCAATTGCCTTTCGCCGTCGTCCTGAAGTTCGTATCATGCTTGTAACTCTTCACAAAGCGTATTATGGATTTTTTGATGGTGCCCAAATAAGAAGCCTCACTGATCTCTCTGCACAAACGAATGCAATCATATTTCTGGACGAATTTGATTTTCTAGAAAATGATCTCGTCAAATTAATTTGTAGAGTTCCTCAAATTTCTGATCCTTTTGATTTTGTTGCATGTTTTTATCGTGCAATGGCGTTTCATAAGCTACCTAAGCAAGACTTCCCCCTTCATCCGAACATACGTGAACGTATAAAAAAAATTGTAACATTGATCGAAAATATACGAACGAAAGGACTTGATTATCCAAATATCAACCAGTTTACACTAGCGAAAACGCCCACGAAGAGGGCACCTGCAATTTTTCGTACCAATCGTACTATCAGCACAACCCCTCTCTTTATCAATCAGACAACTCGCTCCTACCAGTTGGAAACGAAGAAGAGCAACCAAGCATGGGCCACTGCTACCTGGTTCTTTCATACTATTGGGCTTGCAACAACTCTTATACTCGCTCTTTTCAAAGAACTTGAGCGTGATAACGAGGGAATGTATTGGGAACTTATGCGCCAGTGTTTTCGTAACACTGATTTCTTTGAGCAAGTAATTTCTATTCCACGACTACCTCAGCCACAACAAGCTCATTCGACTCAGCGCAGTAGTCTACTTCAAGGTGGATACAATCTTTTTGAGATTAATGACCTCCAGCAACGATCAGATAATGAGGAGGTTGAGGTATTTTTTTATCAAATGCTACAAACACCAGAAAATCTTCTTCGTATACTTACCTCAAAACACCTTATCTTTGCCTTATCAGCAACTGCTGATATTCGTCGCTGCATTCATCATTTTGATCTCGATTGGTTGGAAAGCGAAGGATTACTCTTACCTATTACAGATGAGGATCGAAATGACATTCAACAATTAAGTGAGAGCAAGGCCGTACTAAGGGGACAACGTATGAACGTTGTACAAGTCGATGGACTTGACACTTCACGCCCACTTCAAGCACGTCTTTCGGATTTTCTTCACATCGTCGTACATAACGACGAATTTGACGAGGATGCCGGAGGATACCGTAGCCAACGTATGCATCGTTTCTTTGCTGCTTTTCTCTGGCTGCTTGAACATGGCGGAGATCGTCCAAGAGAACTCCTTTTCTTGAATTCCTTTCTTCAAGTCAAGCTCCTTTTCACCACCTTTGCGCGTGATGCGAAAGACGAGAGCATATATACTATTGAGCCTTTGCCGGATACACCCTGGTTTCAGGCTTTCAATATTTCAATAGAGAGTTCTCAAGCAACTGTCGTTTTCTTTAATGCAGAGCTAGCTGCACAAGTACGTGAGAACGAAGCTGCAAAACAAGCATTTACTCAACTTTTCTGGACAACAAGTCCTGTTGTCGTTGTTACTCAATACCTTTCTGCTGGTAATGGTGTGAATCTCCAATACACCAACGAGAAAAACGGTCCAGAGCAGGACTTTACTCATATTGGACTTCTTGAAGCTCCCTATTACTTTTTCACAAAACCTGATCCAATAGAGCAAGACTTTCATGAAATTTTCGCGGGAAATAAAGAAAATATCTGGTATCAGGCGAAACTCTTCTTTTCTAAATTGATTTCAGAAGAACGTTTCCGTAAAGTACTTGAAACAACAAATAAACCTTTTGCTTGGAATGCAGACTATCAAAAGGGAACAACTGCGAGAGATAACGTGCTGAATTGCTTAGTCATCTTTATGCAAGCGTTAGGCCGTATAGAACGTACATGGCAAAAAATCTCAGAGCCTCAAGTTGCCTTACTGCATGCTGACGTTTTTAGAATATTTCAGGCATTTCTTCATGAAGAATTTGAAGCAATTCGAGACCAACATGAGCCTTTTGCGTCTACAAATCTGACCTCTGTGTTGGAAGAAGTCGCAGCGCAAACAAAAAATTATGAGCGTATAGCACGGAGAAAACGTGATGGTCGCTTATACGCTCATAATGAGCTGTGTAGAAATGCAATTCATGATTTAGTCCGCCGTTTAGAGATAGTACGCAGTCAAGAAAAAGATGTAGATGCACGTCGTGATTGGGAAAATTTGCGCTATGCAGTACTACGACATGATTTTCATGCTGATATCATCACGCGTTATTTCTGTACTACCTCTTCACCTTACTATTCAAAAGGAAAGCTGAATATTATTCTTCCAGAACTTGCGATCTTCCCTCTGGATGTTCTTCTTCCAGAGAGCAAAGTTATGACACTCGATGCAATGTATACGACGATAGCAGGAAACCATGTTATTCAGGAACATTTTGCTTATCGAGGCTTCGATCTAAAGTTCGATCATCCAGGTACGCACTTTTTTACCCCATACTGCCTGCAAGCTATTCTTGCCGGTGCAATAGGAGAAGAAGCAGTCACCGCCTTGTTAGCCGAAGCAGGGATTCTTGTAGAAGCACTTCCCAATCCACTTTTTGAGGTTGTTGATCAAAAGATCGTGGGAAAGCCATGGTTTATTGACTGTAAAAATTACAATGATCATACTCTTGATCGCTTCTCACTTCCTATTGGAGACCCACTTCGGCATCCTACCTTAAACGAGGCTCACTTCATGCAGAGTGCTAAGGGAAAGTTACAACGTATCACTCAGCACTCTGGACAGGGAAGTAAGCTCATTTATATTAATCTTGTAAGTGGTCAAGAACGACCGCTTGGTTACTACAATAACAATTTTCAGGAAGTTTCTACCTTCGATACAGCAGAAATAATCGTTGTACAAGCAGCTCTTGATCGTCAGTCTCCTAATTTCTTTCAAGCTGCTTTTACTACATTTCTTGCCGATCTCAAAAAAGCACTTAAACTTGTAGAGGAGAATGATTTAACATGACTCAACTTTCAACAGAGCTTCGAGGAATCACTACCACAACGCTTCTACTCGAACATCCCCTCGATTACTCACAGATAGAGGAGAAATACAAAGTAGAACGGTATATCGTTCCGAGCAGTTTGCAGTATAATAAAAATGCTACGACGTATGGCCGAGTTCACAATACTGTCCGAGATCAAATTGGTTATCCATACAGATCATATATGTATGATACGCTGGACGGCGAAAAGAACAAAAAATGGGTTTTTTATGTCCTGTATCCGAGGAAAGAAGAAGTTCTTGATATTACCTTACATTGGCTGTCAGAAAAGCCACTTCAAAGAAGAGCAATAGCTTTCGCTGATTTACCACTTCATATGGTTCTCAAACTCCTACAAATTCGTTTTTTTCATGATGATGAGACCAAGCGGTTTGTTGGTCAAGATAAATGTTATGTATACGCTCGAACAGACAAAAAAGACATTTCTACGTGTGTAGAAATCGAGATCAAAGAAGCACCTACAAACCGAAAAACGTCATCAGTACAAGAGTTTCGTGTGATACCTCATGCGAGACGTTTCGGGAAAGCCGAACAACCATATTACCCGGCTACTCCTCTCTTTGGCAAACATGGAGAGGGAAAAAATGTCTTTTTCAGTCACCTTCGTTCCGGTGCTGTAGACAAGGAAAAAACAGTTTATCAGTTGCTGCATTTTAGGAATTCACGCGCACAACTGAAATATCACGATCCAGAGAACCTAGATGCCGGAAAAGGGAAAATTGTTCTTGATTTTCTGCAAGCATTCCTTCGTAGCCTTGCTGATCTAGGCATTACGGGACGTTTACGAACGCGTCTTGTGAAACCTGCACCTTCCCCCGAAGTTGCCCTTTTACCAGTTGCTACCTTAGAAACAGTAAGAGTGTTTGATAATCGTCTCAATCGAACTCACAGTTTGTCTGACTACGTTGCTCTCTTCAACTCACTTTCTACTGCTGTTCAGTTTGAAGCTGTTACGAGTCTCACAGATACTTCTCACGGCGGCGTTATACTCCTACTTGATGCACAAGCAGAAGATTTTGAGGAAGGCGGTATCCTTTCTTCCGACTACGAAGATCCCTATCCGCAGTTCTATAGAAGTTATCCTCAGTTGCCAAAACACTCCTTTAATGTCAATTCAAATGATCCAGATGCGTTAGATGGAGGTGATTACTTAGATTATCCCATGTTGCAACCTGATGATGGAAGCTTACAACGCAAGCTTGAGGTCATCTTGAATGAGTTATACCTTAAATGCTCTATCATTTTTGGGAAGAGTGCTTTTCCTCTTCCGCTTATTCCAAATGAAATGGCCTTTATTCGTCGAAATAATTACAAAGGCCAGAAAATGACGGTAGCACTCTGGTTTGAAGATAACCATGTACAATTTGCGAACCTAGATAATCCACAGGAGAGTGAACTGTTTTATAGCCTGACAGACAAGTGGGAAGTTGATTGGGATAAACAATATGAAACACTTCTTGCGGAAAGACAGCGTTTTGCAGAGGGTGAGAAGTATAAGGACCTTCCAGTATTTGATATCATCGTAGGTCGTGATCTTTTTGTGGCTATTGATGACCTGGAAGAAAGCGTTCTTTACGATTATGAAGAGATAAGTCGTCGCCAGCAAGAGCAAACGAGAAGATACCCACTTTCTCATTTTCGGCTCCTGCCCTATTATGATCAAATTCAGCAACGACGTTCACATCTGCTCACGTTAGATGAACTTTCGCAACATGGTCTACTGGATGAAACGAAGGAACCAAAGACCAAGAAAGCAAAAGCTTCTCAGAGTTTTTATAAGCGGTTAGTAGAGTACGATAGGCTCTTGGAAGAAATAGAAGTAACTCATCCTACTCTCGCGTACAACGAGCTTGTAAATGGAGAATGGCTTGAGCGGATTGCGAGGATATTTGGCAGCGAAAAATCGAAGGACAGGGAATATCGTGGCAAAATCATTGAAGGAAAATATCATAGTAGATTAATTACTGGTATTTACCAAGACCTCGACAAGTTTCTTAGTCAAAAAGGGAAAGACGTTCACCTTTATCAGGGCATATGGTATGACGACACCAATGCGTTTATTGTCGGCTCTCCAAACAGCATGAATATTGATGGTCAAGAACGCGCTCACCCTATTCGACGCTTTCAGATCATACAGGGAGAGGCTCACTTTAATAAAGAGCAATTACTGCTCACAATGGGAGTACAGTTTGTGCGTCACAAACAATATACAGTATCGCCGTACTACTTCCACTTAATCGACCTCTATATCGAGAATGTACTGCGGTATTCTTTATAAGCGTAAACGCTGGAAGTGATAAAGAACTGCTTCGGCATGGGAATGTGTAGAAACTAACAGCATTCTTTGCTTACCAACACGAAAAACACGACCACCGACTGACTATCCTTGCGTTGTTGGAAACCATTATTGGTCTGCTGCTAGAAATCAGCTTGATCGCAACCTTTATCCGGTGCTTCTTTAGAAGGCGACCCTTGCACATGTCTACAACTCATTGTTGCTCACGGAATAACTTGAACATTCCTTTAGAGGTATCTTCACGAGAAACAAAAATGCTGTGAGAATAGGGACACCTCTGTGTGTAGGAACATGATAGCAGTAAATAGTATTTGCATATTTTTTAGTACCCGTTCAGGATTGGTCAAAGGAAGAGTTAGGAGAAGTCAGCAGAGACGGGATGCCGATACTGAGAGGAGTGCTCTTGAACCCCTGCTTGCAGAGTCTGTCGTACGGTGTCCAGCAGAGGAGCATCTTGCTTGGCAAGCGTTTGCAGGACACTGACACTGCCCAGCACGGCACTAGTCTCCATTCCTGCAAACGTAGTGGAACCGTTGGAGCGTTTGCGCATCAGCACCATCGGACGCAGTTCGCGCTCTGCCAGATTGTTAGTGCCGTCTGGTGTGCAGGGCAGTGCGCGGATCAATCCTTCGTATTGCACACGAAGGCGTCCCTGAATGTTCTGGATCGAAGCCTGCCGTGACTGCACAGCAAGCACTTGCTCGAAATCGGCTCGCAGTCGTGCCTCCACTTGCCCAGACCCCAAGGGTGCCACCTCGTCTCGGCGATTATATGCCTGCACCAACTAGTGCCTGATCCCCACAGCTTAGGAGCCTGGTGGCTCGAAGATGGTTTCCTCATAGGCAAAGCGCAACAGATGCGCCCAGCAGTACACGTGGTGGTCGGCAGGCAGGGCCTTAGTGTAGGCGGCGTAGCCATCATGCATACAGAAGGCTTGGCTCCCCCCATACAGTTCCTGGGCAATCCCCTTGCCTCGACTCTCAGCGGCGAAGTAGACCGTCACGTCTTCGTTGGCAAGCAGCCACATCCATGCCTTTTGCCCGTTGACGAGCCAGCCCGTCTCGTCGGCATACATCACGTGTCCTGCTCGCACAGCATCAAGCAACTGATCGTAGGTGCCCCGTAGATACTCTTTCGCGTGAACGAGTAGCGAACTGATGGTCGAAGGAGCAAGGGGCAGACCATGGCTGACGGAGAGCACCTCAGCAATACTGTGCAAGGAGGCGTGACTGCGAAAGCGCAGGATGAGCACCAGCAAAAAGACATTGAGGCCGTATTCGCTAAAGGGCAACGACCCCTCATCACGAGCACACACTTCTCGTTTGCAGCTTCCACACCATTGCCGCTCACTCTCCAGCAGAACATGGACCACCTGCGGGTGCAGCACACTATCCACGAAGAGTTTGCGCCGAGTCGCTTGGACACGAGCCGGTGGCATCCTGCAGGTTCCACAGCAAGGAGCAAAGAGGCGCCGAGTCTGCTGAGGGGAAGGCAAGGGGGAACGCTCTCGGTTGGTATCGGCATGCCCACGCTGTCCCCCTTTGCGCTTCTTGGGTCCGGGGTCGGGGTGCCGAAAGTTGCCATGATCAAAGAGTGCCACCTGGTAGCGGTTCTTCGTCTTGTCGGACTGCTCCTGCTGCTGTTTGAGTCCCTCATTCTCCCGCTTGAGCCGCTCGTTCTCTCGTTCGAGTTCCTTGATGCGGCGGCTCTGCTCTTTGAGTTGGCGGTCGAGCCGCTCCCCCTTCTGCTTTTGGCTCTGGTGGGCACGAGTCACCCGCTCGTTGTGCACCCGCAGCAGACGAACTTCTTTTCTCAGGTCCTCGACATACGTAGGAAAGTCTTGCATATCCTCCAGCTTACCCGCTTTTCCATCCCTTCTGCAAGCTCTGCTTTTGACCAATCCTGAACGAGTACATAAAAAAAGCTTGACAAAGGGGTTGTTGAGTAGGTATTCTTTTTACAGGATTGTTCTTTGGCAACATAGCTGTCCCAATTTATGGAGGCAAGAAGCGATGCCTTGTTCCACAAACACTCCAACCCCTCTTGACGAATTGAGTACCACTTGCTGTAGTATCTCGAAAGGAAAAACACGCATGGCACGACTCGTTAGTACCCTCAAATATGCCCGTTATGCAATGGGTTCCCTAACCGCTGTCCTCTTCGCCGCTTGCGCTGGTGGCTCCTAAACTCTTTTAGGGCGGGATTAGAGTAGGAAGATATCAATGATTCCTAATGCTTGGAGAGAGTAGTTGGGAATTGCTGTACTCTTTCATGAAGCATTCGCTGTCTTGCATAGTGCATTTAGCCTCCTCCTTGTGCTACGCTAGATATCTTTCTGCCCTAATTCTGTCCGTTCTTTTCTTTTTCCAGATACGAGACACGATCTTGAGGAGGGTTGCGTGTTCGAGACAGGTATCCGTCAGTTCCAAATGGCCTGGGCAATGATTTGGGGGAAGCCTATTCATCCACGAACGGTGGAACGTCTCATCCAAGATGGACTCCACACCTTGCAAGAATTTGGAGCACCAGGCGATGATGTTCAGCAGTTGCTCGAAGGACCATTCTCCGATCCTCTCGCTCGCCGTGATTTTCAGAATCGTGCTCTTCAACGTACCTTCCAGCGTTTGATGCGTACCTCTCGTTATTATCAGAAACGTTTTGCTTCACTTGCTCTTGATGGGAAAAACCTTACGGTGGACGACATGCCGCATATACCCATCACGCTGAAAAAGGATATTCAGGAGTACCAGCAAGAGTTTGTTGCGACAGACTCTCATCCCTTCATTACGACACGCACGACTGGGACAACAGGCCGTCCTGCGGAAATTTGGCTCTCAAAATACGAGATCGAACTCTGGCCTGCTCTGGCTGCACTCAGTGGTCTGTTGCGTAACGAAATCAGTCCGCAAGATTGCATGCAGATTAATATCAGTTCACGTGCGACGGCTGCAGTGCAACAGAATCTTACGGTCTGTCGTCTTACAGGTGCCCGTACACGAGTGCTTGGCGTGATTAATCCAGAGGAAAGTCTCGACAGTCTCCTCACGGGTGGTGATGAAGCACCGACATTGCTCAGTACCTATCCAAGTTATTTAGCGCAATTAGTCCACGCTGCGCGCCGCCGCCATCTAGGGCCATACGATTTTCGACTCCGCCGCATTGATTGCGGAGGAGAAGTTCTTTCTGCTGCACTTGCACACGCTGCCCAGGAGACGTTAGGGCCTCGGCTGGTCAACGATAGCTTTGGGATGACAGAAATTTTGCCCGTGAGCGGACGTGTGTGTAGCCAGGGACACTTGCACCATGACCTCAATATGGGGTTTGTTGAGGTGATCGATCTGAAAAGCGATGAGCCAGCAGCAGCGAATGCATTAGGAACAGTGGTTGTCACACCGTATTATCCCTATCGAGAGTGCATGCCCGTCTTTCGCTATGATACTCGAGATGTTGTACGTCGCCTTCCTGATGACCCGCTTACCTGTGATCTTGCTGGCGTGCCTGCCACATCGCGGATTTTGAGTAAGGTCGATCAACTCTTATACGTGAATGACCACATTGTGACGTTTCGTGACCTTGTTGAACTGCTTGAGGCTCTTCCTTCGGAGCCGTGGCCGATACGTTTTAAGGCCCAGGTTGTCAATAACCTTCTCGAAGTAACGTTGCCAGAATGTGTTCTCAACACTGTTTCCACAGACGAGATCGAGAGACGCTTCCGTGCATCAGGTCTCCCTGTACCTCTCATACGAGTGAATGCTCATGAGGCGGAACCCAGCTTCCTTCGCCCATTGAGGGCGGACCTTGTAGAAACGACCTTTGCTGCCAGGAGGGACTGATATGATTGACATGATGAGGCAGACGCTCTTTCTCTGGAGTGTTGTGACTCTTGGTTCGTTGCTAACCGTGACGTGTGCTTTGCTTTACTTTCAACGTATCCGACTGGAACGTCCAGCCATCGGAGTTTTTAACGGACGCGATATTTTTTTCCTGCTCTTTTTCATTGTGGTGCTTCCATTGCTCTATCTCGTGCTTCCAAGTATGGTGCTCACGGGCTTCTTGATTCTGACCTTCGTCAGTGCCATGTACATAACACTTCGACCCCTTTTGCTCGCTCGCTACGTCTGGCTGATTATTCCGTCATTAATCGTGCTCAACGTGCTCGTGACAGAAACGTTGCTTGGAACACGACCTGGGTGGCAAGTATACTGGATACTCAATAGTATTGTTGTGCTCATTTCTGTGGTAGGAGTGTCCAACCTTTATGTTCAGGGAGGAATGCGTCTGCGACACGTCTCCTGGTTTGCGTTAAGTTTGGGCGTGTATGATGGTATCTTTGCCTTTGTCTTTCCCATTACACAGAAGCTTGCCGACAGCTTTGAAGGGCGACCATTAGATGCCTCCATCGGCTTTACCATAGGAATGTATAGTGGGAATATCGGCATTGGAGACCTGTTGGTATACAGCCTCTTCATGGTAGCTGCCTACAAGGGGTTCGGGAAAAAAGGCGTTATCTCCTCATTTGTCGTTATTACCATCTTTGGAGCCTTGTTGCCTGCAATCGCACCCCTCGTCATCACATCACTGCTTCGAGGGACGCTAGGTGTAGTGATACCCGCACAAATTTTCTTTGGTCCCGCCGCCTTCATCACCTATCTTTGGCTCTCCAGACAAACACCCGAACGCAGCATGGCACAATGGTATAGTGTTCAGGCAACAGCAGGGCGTAGAATTGTTGTTGCGCAACGAGGACAACGACGTGCTCGTCCTGTACAGCCTATTGCAGAGCAGGGTGTAGGAGGGCAATAACGTGAAAGCGTGCGTTGTGATAGGTATTTTTGCCCTGCTGTTTTCGTTGTTGATAGCCTGTAGTAGTACGCCCGCTACAACGAGCAACAATCCATATACAGTTACAATGGGGGCGGCTGATTTTGCAACAACCTCTATTTCTATCCCAAAGGGAAGTACACTTACGTTTGTCAACGATACGAACACGGGTTCATTGCATATACTCGTTGTAGGAAGGGACGGACAGAACGAGGCAGAAAATGGAAGTGCTGACTTTGGCGGTACTGCGGGTCACAGGGCTGAGGTAGGAGATACGTGGACCACACCACCGTGGACGACTGCGGGAACCTATTACGTCACATGTACCGTGCATCCATTAATGAACCTGAAAGTGGTAGTAGCGAGCTAGTAGTTACAAGATATCAAGAACGTAAATCAGGTAGTGGTGCAGTAAGGCAGTTATCATTCTCAGAAGAAGCAATAAGGTTAGGAGGAATAACATGCACAAGGGCACAAATTACATCTGCAACAGCGATGACTAGATTGACCTGATCAGCTAGAACAGGATCATCGAGTTTCTTACATAATTCCCATTCCCCAGTTCTTTCAGCTTGACGACAATCATCTCTGCCTGAACAGCTATAAGCAATCGCTTTTTTGTCACTTTTAAAAGATTTGAAAGAGCAAGAGGAAGCTGAGTTTCGGGTATATGCTCCAACAAATGTATAGCTGTTACAGTGTCAAAAGCACCTATTTCTGTAAATTCAGGAGCTAATAGATCAGCCTTTATAAACTCTACATTTTTGATATTAGCAACGCTTAGCTCCACTTTTGTGAATTCATAGCAGATTGAGCTTAAGTTTAGTCGTGAAGCTCTCCATGAAATGAAACACGGGGACGAATTTTATGGCATTGAAAGCGCGTATGACTTAGTAGATCGCTTGGAAGTGTTGTGGGCATATACAGCGGGTCAAGTTGGTGGTGGTCCCGATGCGGAACGGCCTGATGGATGGCTACGTTGTGTTGTAGCAACTGAAGATGATAGCAACCGTTCGCGCTGGCTTACACACCCAAATTGGGTCATTGTGCAGCAAGCCTTTACGGTTCCCTGTGACGTGCCTGCACAGTTTGGCAAGATTATTCGCAAGCGCAAGGAACAGCGCAATATTGACAAGGCAGTTGAGTC